>NZ_JAKEIO010000124.1:0-25000 GCF_021474405.1 [Streptosporangium] indianense | reverse complement strand
GGGGAAGTGAAACATCTCAGTACCCGCAGGAAGAGAAAACAACCGTGATTCCGGGAGTAGTGGCGAGCGAAACCGGATGAGGCTAAACCGTATACGTGTGAGACCCGGCAGGGGTTGCGTATGCGGGGTTGTGGGATCTCTCTTCCACGGTCTGCCGGCCGTGGGACGAGTCAGAAACCGTTGATGTAGGCGAAGGACATGCGAAAGGTCCGGCGTAGAGGGTAAGACCCCCGTAGTCGAAACGTCAGCGGCTCGTTTGAGAGACACCCAAGTAGCACGGGGCCCGAGAAATCCCGTGTGAATCTGGCGGGACCACCCGCTAAGCCTAAATATTCCCTGGTGACCGATAGCGGATAGTACCGTGAGGGAATGGTGAAAAGTACCCCGGGAGGGGAGTGAAATAGTACCTGAAACCGTGTGCCTACAAGCCGTGGGAGCGTCGGAAGCACTTTGGTGCTTCTCGTGACTGCGTGCCTTTTGAAGAATGAGCCTGCGAGTTTGCGGTGTGTTGCGAGGTTAACCCGTGTGGGGAAGCCGTAGCGAAAGCGAGTCCGAATAGGGCGTTTGAGTAGCACGCTCAAGACCCGAAGCGGAGTGATCTAGCCATGGGCAGGTTGAAGCGGAGGTAAGACTTCGTGGAGGACCGAACCCACCAGGGTTGAAAACCTGGGGGATGACCTGTGGTTAGGGGTGAAAGGCCAATCAAACTCCGTGATAGCTGGTTCTCCCCGAAATGCATTTAGGTGCAGCGTCGTGTGTTTCTTGCCGGAGGTAGAGCACTGGATAGGCGATGGGCCCTACCGGGTTACTGACCTTAGCCAAACTCCGAATGCCGGTAAGTGAGAGCGCGGCAGTGAGACTGTGGGGGATAAGCTCCATGGTCGAGAGGGAAACAGCCCAGAGCATCGACTAAGGCCCCTAAGCGTACGCTAAGTGGGAAAGGATGTGGAGTCGCAGAGACAACCAGGAGGTTGGCTTAGAAGCAGCCACCCTTGAAAGAGTGCGTAATAGCTCACTGGTCTAGTGATTCCGCGCCGACAATGTAGCGGGGCTCAAGCGTACCGCCGAAGTCGTGTCATTGCGATATATACCCCCAACGGGGATCGTGATGGGTAGGGGAGCGTCGTCTGCCGGGTGAAGCAGCACCGGAAGGTAGTTGTGGACGGTTGACGAGTGAGAATGCAGGCATGAGTAGCGATTCACACGTGAGAAACGTGTGCGCCGATTGACTAAGGGTTCCTGGGTCAAGCTGATCTGCCCAGGGTAAGTCGGGACCTAAGGCGAGGCCGACAGGCGTAGTCGATGGATAACCGGTTGATATTCCGGTACCCGCTGTGAAGCGTCAAACATCGAGCATCGTGATGCTAAGGCCGTGAAGCCGCCCCGGAGCCTTCGGGCAAAGGGGAGTGGTGGAGCCGCTGAACCAAGCGGTTAGTAGGTGAGTGATGGGGTGACGCAGGAAGGTAGTCCATCCCGGGCGGTGGTTGTCCCGGGGTAAGGGTGTAGGCCGTGATCCAGGCAAATCCGGATCACTTGTGGCTGAGACCTGATGCCGAGCCGATTGTGGTGAAGTGGATGATCCTATGCTGTCGAGAAAAGCCTCTAGCGAGTTTCATGGCGGCCCGTACCCTAAACCGACTCAGGTGGTCAGGTAGAGAATACCGAGGCGTTCGGGTGAACTATGGTTAAGGAACTCGGCAAAATGCCCCCGTAACTTCGGGAGAAGGGGGGCCACACCTGGTGATGGACTTTACGTCCTGAGCTGGGGGTGGCCGCAGAGACCAGCGAGAAGCGACTGTTTACTAAAAACACAGGTCCGTGCGAAGCCGTAAGGCGATGTATACGGACTGACGCCTGCCCGGTGCTGGAACGTTAAGGGGACCGGTTAGCTCAGATTCGTCTGGGCGAAGCTGAGAACTTAAGCGCCAGTAAACGGCGGTGGTAACTATAACCATCCTAAGGTAGCGAAATTCCTTGTCGGGTAAGTTCCGACCTGCACGAATGGCGTAACGACTTCTCGACTGTCTCAACCATAGGCCCGGTGAAATTGCACTACGAGTAAAGATGCTCGTTTCGCGCAGCAGGACGGAAAGACCCCGGGACCTTTACTACAGTTTGATATTGGTGTTCGGTTCGGCTTGTGTAGGATAGCTGGGAGACTGTGAAGTCCACACGCCAGTGTGGGTGGAGTCGTCGTTGAAATACCAGTCTGGTCGTGCTGGATGTCTAACCTGGGTCCGTGATCCGGATCAGGGACAGTGTCTGATGGGTAGTTTAACTGGGGCGGTTGCCTCCTAAAGAGTAACGGAGGCGCCCAAAGGTTCCCTCAGCCTGGTTGGCAATCAGGTGTTGAGTGTAAGTGCACAAGGGAGCTTGACTGTGAGACCGACGGGTCGAGCAGGGACGAAAGTCGGGACTAGTGATCCGGCGGTGGCTTGTGGAAGCGCCGTCGCTCAACGGATAAAAGGTACCCCGGGGATAACAGGCTGATCTTCCCCAAGAGTCCATATCGACGGGATGGTTTGGCACCTCGATGTCGGCTCGTCGCATCCTGGGGCTGGAGTCGGTCCCAAGGGTTGGGCTGTTCGCCCATTAAAGCGGTACGCGAGCTGGGTTTAGAACGTCGTGAGACAGTTCGGTCCCTATCCGCTGTGCGCGTAGGAGTCTTGAGAAGGGCTGTCCCTAGTACGAGAGGACCGGGACGGACGAACCTCTGGTGTGCCAGTTGTTCTGCCAAGGGCATGGCTGGTTGGCTACGTTCGGGAGGGATAACCGCTGAAAGCATCTAAGCGGGAAGCCTGCTTCGAGATGAGGACTCCCACCTCCATGAGAGGGTAAGGCTCCCAGTAGACGACTGGGTTGATAGGCCGGATATGGAAGCACGGTAACGTGTGGAGTTGACCGGTACTAATAGGCCGAGGGCTTGTCCTCAGTTGCTCGCGTCCACTGTGTTGGTTCTGAAACCACGAACGGCCCCACGCTGCCACGCGTGGTGCGGCTGAACAGTTTCATAGTGTTTCGGTGGTTATAGCGTAGGGGAAACGCCCGGTTACATTCCGAACCCGGAAGCTAAGCCTTACAGCGCCGATGGTACTGCAGGGGGGACCCTGTGGGAGAGTAGGACGCCGCCGAACTCCTATTAGAGCTCTGGCTCTTGGGCATACAGCCCAAGAGCCAGAGCTTTTTTGCGTTGAGGTAGGGTCAGGGAGCATCGTTGGCACGTTTCCCACAGGAGGCCCCCGGGTGGAGGTTCAGGAGACTCGCGTCCAGACGGACCGTGTGCTCACCATCCCGAACATCCTCAGCATGGCGCGCCTCGTCGGCGTGCCCATCTTCCTGTGGCTGATCCTGCGCCCTGAGTTCGGTGGGCCCCAGAGTGATGGCTGGGCCCTTCTGGTACTCGCTCTGAGCGGCATCAGCGACTATCTGGACGGCAAGCTCGCGCGCCGCTGGAACCAGATCAGCAGCCTCGGTCGGCTCCTCGACCCCGCTGCCGACCGGCTCTACATTCTCTCGACCCTGGTCGGCCTCACCTGGCGCGAGATTCTGCCCCTGTGGCTGACCGCCGCCCTTTTGGCCCGCGAGCTGGTTCTGCTGGTGATGGTGGGCATCCTCCGCCGGCACGGCTATCCGCCGCCCCAGGTGAACTTCCTCGGCAAGGCCGCCACGTTCAACCTGATGTACGCCTTCCCCCTGCTTCTGCTCAGTGACGGAAGCGGATGGATCTCGTCACTCGCTGCCATTTTCGGATGGGCGTTCGCCGGATGGGGTACAACGCTGTACTGGTGGGCAGGAGTCCTCTACGTGGTACAAGTCCGCCGCCTGGTTCGTGCGGACGCCCTGGCCGATTGAACTCTCGGATGGTCCTGCTGCCGTAGCGGAGCGATGGCCTGTACTGGATAAGTGCGGGACAATCCTGGCGGGGGAAGTCGGCTAGACCGTCTCTTCGAGGAGGACGCTTCCGACATGAAGGCCGTCGTGATGGCCGGAGGCGAAGGCACGCGCCTTCGCCCCATGACCTCAAGCATGCCCAAGCCGCTCCTGCCGGTCGCCAACCGGCCGATCATGGAGCATGTTCTTCGGCTGCTCAAAAGGCATGGGCTCAACGAAACAGTCGTAACTGTCCAGTTCCTGGCGTCCCTCGTCAAGAACTACTTCGGTGACGGCGAAGAGCTCGGCATGGAGCTCACCTATGCCAATGAGGAGAAGCCACTCGGTACCGCAGGGAGCGTCAAGAACGCCGAGGAAGCGCTGAAGGACGACGCCTTCCTTGTCATCTCCGGCGACGCCCTGACGGATTTCGACCTCACCGAGCTCATCAATTTCCACAAGGAGAAGGGCGCGCTTGTCACGGTCTGTCTGACGCGTGTGCCCAATCCGTTGGAATTCGGTATCACCATCGTCGACGAGGAAGGCAAGGTGGAGCGCTTCCTGGAGAAGCCCACCTGGGGCCAGGTCTTCTCCGACACGGTGAACACCGGCATCTACGTGATGGAGCCCGAGGTCTTCGACTACGTCGAGCCCGATGTGCCCGTCGACTGGTCCGGCGACGTCTTCCCGCAGCTGATGAAGGAAGGCAAGCCCATCTACGGCTACATCGCCGAGGGCTACTGGGAGGATGTCGGCACGCACGAGAGCTATGTCAAGGCGCAGGCCGATGTCCTCGAGGGCAAGGTCGACGTCGACATCGACGGGTTCGAGATCTCCTCGGGCGTATGGGTCGCCGAAGGTGCGGAGGTCCACCCCGACGCCGTACTCCGCGGACCTGTCTATATCGGTGACTACGCCAAGGTCGAAGCCGGTGCCGAAATCCGTGAGCACACCGTCGTGGGCTCCAATGTCGTCGTCAAGAGCGGCGCGTTCCTGCACAAGGCCGTCGTCCACGACAACGTCTACGTGGGGCCGCACAGCAATCTCCGCGGCTGCGTGGTCGGCAAGAACACCGACATCATGCGCGCGGCGCGGATCGAGGACGGGGCGGTCATCGGAGATGAGTGCCTGATCGGTGAAGAATCGATCGTTCAGGGCAA
The DNA here is from genome assembly GCF_021474405.1 of [Streptosporangium] indianense. GTDB lineage: Bacteria > Actinomycetota > Actinomycetes > Streptomycetales > Streptomycetaceae > Streptomyces > Streptomyces indiaensis. Next base: position 19,970 of record NZ_JAKEIO010000124.1, on the reverse strand, counting down.
TGTGCGGGTCTATCCGTTCAAGACGATCGAGGCCGGCGCCTTCGTCAACACCTCGGTGATCTGGGAGTCCAGAGGCCAGGCCCATCTGTTCGGGGCCCGCGGCGTGTCCGGGATCCTGAACGTCGAGATCACGCCCGAGCTCGCCGTGCGGCTCGCCGGCGCGTACGCCACGACGCTGAAGAAGGGCTCGACCGTCACCACGGCCCGTGACCACTCGCGTGGTGCCCGTGCGCTGAAGCGGGCGGTGATCTCGGCATTGCAGGCCAGTGCCATCGACGTACGCGACCTGGAGAACGTGCCGCTGCCGGTGGCCCGGCAGCAGACCGCGCGAGGCAGTGCGGGCGGCATCATGATCCGCACCACCCCAGGGGTGCCGGACTCCGTCGACATCATGTTCTTCGACGGGCAGGGCGCCGATCTGTCGCAAGGCAGCCAGCGGAAGCTGGACCGGGTGTTCGCACGGCAGGAGTACCGCCGTGCCTTCCCCGGGGAGATCGGCGATCTGCACTTCCCGGCCAGCGTCTTCGACTCGTACACCGGTTCGCTGCTGCGGAACGTCGACACGACCGGGATCGCGGACTCCGGGCTGAAGGTCGTCGTGGACGCGTCCAACGGAAGCGCCGGCCTCGTTCTGCCGAGCCTGCTCGGCAAGCTCGGGGTCGACTCGCTGACGATCAACCCCGGGCTGGACGAGTCCAGGCCGACCGAGACCGCCGACATGCGGCGGTCGGGGATGGTGCGGCTCGGGGAGATCGTGGCCTCCTCCGGGGCGGCGTTCGGCGTGCGGTTCGACCCGGTCGGTGAGCGGCTGTCGCTCGTCGACGAGAAGGGGCGGATCATCGAGGACGACCGGGCGCTGCTCGTGATGCTGGACCTCGTCGCCGCCGAGCGGCGCAGCGGCCGGGTCGCTCTGCCGGTGACCACCACCCGGATCGCCGAGCAGGTCGCGGCGTACCACGGGACGCAGGTCGAGTGGACGACGACCTCGCCCGACGACCTCACGCGCGTCGGCGGTGAGGAAGGGACGATCTTCGGCGGCGACGGCAAGGGCGGCTTCATCGTCCCCGAGTTCAGCAGCGTGTACGACGCGACCGCGGCCTTCGTACGGCTCATCGGGCTCGTGGCGCGGACGCAGCTCACGCTCAGCCAGATCGACGCGAGGATCCCGCGGGCGCACGTCCTGAAGCGGGATCTGGCGACCCCGTGGGCCGTGAAGGGGCTCGTGATGCGCCGGGTCGTCGAAGCGGCCGGAGACCGCTTCGTGGACACCACGGACGGTGTGCGGGTGGTGGAGACCGACGGCCGCTGGGTGATGGTGCTGCCCGACCCGGCCGAGGCCGTCACCCACCTGTGGGCCGAGGGGCCGGACGACGCCTCCGCGCAGGCCCTGCTGGACGAATGGTCGGCGGTCGTGGACAGCGCCGGCCGGTAAACGGGCTGCACGTGTGCGTGCCGGACAAGTGTCCCCAACGGGGCCTGTCCGGCACGCCGGTGGGCCCGTTCGGACGTAGCGCTCGCGACGTGCGACGATGTGCGGCATGCCGCAGCAACCCCCCATTCGGAGCACACCCGCGCGGCCCCGGCGCCCGGATGCGTCCATGTCGTTGCTCACCAACGTCATGGACCACAGTCTCGACGACGGCTATGCCGAGGCCGCCGAGCGCAAGAAGGCCGCGGGTGCCAGCGGCATGCCGAAGACGCTCAGGGCGAAGCTCGGGCTGGCCGCCGGACTGGTGCTCGCGGCTCTGGTCGTGACCGTCGGAGCGGCACAGGCGAGGGTCGCCGCCCCGGTCGTCGCCAAGGAGCGGGAAGAGCTGGTCGACCGCATCGGCCGGGAGACCGAGGCGGCGGACGAGCTGGAGGACTCCGTCGACGAGCTGCGCGCGGACGTGAGCGCACGGCAGCGCGAGGCGCTGAAGCACAGCGGCGGCAGCGCTTCCGATCTCGTGGGCATCCTGTCGGGCGCGGTCGCGGTGCACGGCCCCGGGGTGAAGCTCGTGGTGAACGACGCCAAGGAAGCCGCCTCTGGTGGCGACGGCGACCCGCGTGAGACCTCCGGCTTCTCCGACACCGGCCGGGTGCGTGACCGGGACATGCAGCGCGTGGTCAACGGGCTGTGGGAGTCGGGAGCCGAGGCCGTCTCGATCAACGGACAGCGGCTGACGGCGCTGTCGGCGATCAGGGCCGCGGGGGACGCCATACTGGTCGACAACAAGCCGTTGGTGCCGCCGTACACGGTGCTGGCGGTGGGGGACGGGCAGCGGCTGAGCACGCGGTTCCAGGACAGTGCGGACGGGCTGTATCTGAACGCGCTGCAGGAGAGCTACGGCGTCAGGACAGGCATCTCCGTGGAGGGCGACCTCCGGCTGCCTGCCGCACCGAGTGTGACCGTACGTACAGCACAGCCGAGCACTGAGAAGAGCGAGAAGGGCACATCGTGATCGCCGTACTGGGCCTCGTCGTGGGAGTCGTGGCCGGCCTGTTGGTCCGGCCTGAGGTTCCGGCGGTGGTCGAGCCTTATCTGCCGATCGCCGTCGTGGCGGCGCTCGACGCCGTCTTCGGCGGTCTGCGGGCCATGCTCGACGGGATCTTCGACGACAAGGTCTTCGTGGTGTCGTTCCTGTCGAACGTCGTCGTGGCCGCTCTGATCGTGTTCCTGGGCGACAAGCTGGGTGTGGGTGCTCAGCTGTCCACCGGTGTGGTGGTCGTCCTCGGTATCCGGATCTTCTCCAACGCCGCGGCGATCCGCCGGCACGTGTTCCGGGCGTGAGGCCGATGAGCGATCACGACGAGAGGCCCGCCGAGGCGGCCGAGGAGCAGGGCGACCCGCGCGAGAACAGCGGCGACGGCGGGAACAGGCTGCGCAAGGTGTTGCCCCAGGAAGTGCCGCCGGCCGCGCCGACGGCAGGTGAAGCCCACGCGAAGCCGGCGCCCGCCCTGCCCACGGCAGGCGAGGCCCGGGCGAGGCCGGAGCCCGAGCCCGAGCGGGCACCGGAACCACAGCCCGATGCCGAGCCCCGGCTGACCGGTCGGCAGCGGCTGGCCCAGGGCGTATGGCCGCCGCGTGTCACCCGGGCTCAACTCATCGTCGCCGTGCTGCTCTTCGGTCTCGGATTCGGTCTGGCCGTGCAGGTGGCCTCGAACAGCGACAGTGACAGTGCCCTGCGTGGCGCACGTCAGGAAGATCTTGTTCGCATCCTCGATGAACTGGATGACCGTACTCAACGTCTTGAGGACGAGAAGCAGGGTCTCGAGAAGCAGCGCGACGAGCTGGAGAACAGCTCGGACCAGGCCGAGGAGGCCCGGAAGCAGACGGTCGAGAAGGAGAGGCAACTCGGCGTCCTGGCGGGCACGGTGGCCGCCCAGGGGCCCGGCATCACCATGACGATCGAGGACACGAAGGGGACGGTCGAGGCGGACATGCTGCTCGACGCGATCCAGGAGCTGCGCGCGGCGGGTGCCGAGGCGATCCAGGTGAACGGGGTCCGGGTCGTCGCGGGCACGTATCTCACAGATCCGGGCAAGGGCGTGGGCGTCGACGGGAACAAGATCAACGCGCCCTATCGTTTCAAGGTCATCGGCAAGCCGCAGGACCTCGAGCCGGCGCTCAACATCCCCGGAGGCGTGGTGCAGACTCTCGAGAAGGAACAGGCCACCGTCACGATCGAGCGGTCGACCGACATCCTCGTGGACGCCTTGCGAGCAGCGAAGCGGCCTGACTACGCTCGGTCGTCCTCGCGGTGAACCGGGGGTGCATGGGCGGCGTTCGGCAAGGGCATGAGGTTGCGGGGGGTCGGCGCACCGAATGGGCGGTGCGTGGTGGAAACTGTCTGGTGCAGACGGACGTTGTCAGGATGTCCGGGTCGGCCAGAGTGTTCAGTCAGGGTTCGTCCTGCCCCACGGGCGGGTCTGTTTCGGTCAAGGGGAATCGCCCGTGAAGTTGTTTGCGAAGTTGTTCGGCAAGAGCGCGCGAGAGGGCAGCGACAACGCGACCGCTCGTCATCGCGCACAGCCTGACGCGGAGGGCCAGCGGCCGCTGTTCCGGGACCAGATCGGCGGCCCGGGCAGTGACGTTTCCGGTGGTCAGAGCGCGCCGTCGGTTGACCCTGCACAGCCCGGCGGCATAGGTTTCGGGCAACCGTCAACCTCAGGTGCGGGTGGAGGGTTTTCCGACCCGTACGCGTCCAACGCCCCTGGTGGGCAGCCGCGGCAGGAGGATCCGATGTCGGCCCTGGTGTGTACGAGGTGCGGTAACCGCAACGCGGAGAACAGCCGGTTCTGCTCCAACTGCGGCGCGCCGCTGCGGGCGGGGGCGGCTCCGGAGCGTCCGTCCGAGACGACGTCCACGATCTCCATCTCCGGCCTGGAGGCCTACGACAGCGAGACCACGGGCCAGACGCAGATGCCGACGCTGTCGCCCGAGGCGCAGGCCGCGGTCGACGCGCTGCCGCTGGGCTCCGCGCTCCTGGTCGTGCGCCGCGGGCCGAACTCGGGCAGCCGCTTCCTGCTGGACGGCGACCTGACCACGGCCGGCCGGCATCCGCAGAGCGACATCTTCCTGGACGACGTGACGGTCTCCCGGCGGCACGTGGAGTTCCGCCGAGCTCAGGACGGGTCGTTCACGGTGGCCGACGTGGGCAGCCTGAACGGCACTTACGTCAACCGGGAGCGGATCGACCAGGTCGCCCTGAACAACGGCGACGAGGTGCAGATCGGCAAGTACCGGCTGGTGTTCTACGCCAGCCAGCGGGGCTACTGACCGGCTCCGTCCGGGCAGACCCAGCGAGGTCCATCCGTCAGGGAAGGTCCATGCTTCATACACCGAGCGGCGGTGCCGGGCACGGCACCGCCGCCACGGACAGTGGGCTGATGAGCATCGGCGCGGTGCTGAACGCGCTGCGCGCCGAGTTCCCCGAAGTGACCATCTCCAAGATCCGCTTCCTGGAGTCGGAAGGGCTCATCGAGCCGCAGCGGACCCCGTCGGGGTACCGCAAGTTCAGCGCCCATGACGTCGAGCGCCTCGGACACGTCCTGAGGATGCAGCGGGACCACTACCTGCCCCTGAAGGTGATCCGGGAGTACCTGGACGCCATGGAGCGTGGTGAGGCGGTGCAGCTGCCGGCCGTGGGCCGTCAGCGGGACGGCGAGCCGGCCTCCCGGCCTCCGGAGCCGTCCGAGCCGCCCACGGCGGCCAGGATCGGGCGGGACGAGCTGCTCGCCGCCGTCGGCGTGGACGGGCAGGAGCTCGAGGAGTGGGAGTCCTACGGGCTCCTCACCCCATTGGAGGACGGGGCCTACGATTCCGGGTCGGTCGCGGTGGCCCTGCTGGTCGTGGAGCTCGGGCGGTTCGGGATCGAGCCGCGGCACCTGCGGGCCCTGAAGGCCTCCGCCGACCGGGAGGCCGGGCTCGTGGACCAGGTGGTGGCGCCGCTCAGGCGGCACCGGAACCCGCAGACCCGGGCGCACGCCGAGGACCGCACCAGGGAACTGGCGGGGCTCACGGTGAAGCTGCACGCCGCACTGGTGCAGACGGCGCTCGGGGTGCGGCTCCCCTGAGGCCGCCGGGCACCGCCTAGGCCGGATCAGGCGCCCGATCCCGGCCCGACTACCCAAACATCCCGGGCACGGCCTAGGGTTGCTGTGTGAACGAGCTCGATGTCGTAGGTGTCCGGGTCGAAATGCCCTCCAACCAACCGATCGTGCTCCTGCGTGAAGTGGGAGGCGACCGTTACCTCCCCATCTGGATCGGACCGGGGGAGGCGACGGCGATCGCCTTCGCCCAGCAGGGCATGGCTCCCGCGCGGCCGCTGACACACGACCTGTTCAAGGACGTGCTGGAGGCCGTCGGCCAGGAGCTCACGGAAGTGCGCATCACGGACCTGCGTGAGGGCGTCTTCTACGCGGAGCTGGTCTTCGCCAGTGGCGTCGAGGTGAGCGCCCGCCCGTCCGACGCCATAGCGCTCGCGCTGCGCACCGGGACGCCGATCTACGGCAGTGACACGGTGCTCGACGACGCCGGCATCGCGATCCCGGACGAGCAGGAGGACGAGGTGGAGAAGTTCCGCGAGTTCCTCGACCAGATCTCCCCGGAGGACTTCGGCAGCAGCAGCCAGTGAGCTCCTGCGGAGCGGCTGCGGCCCGCCAGGCGTACGGGCGGCCCGACGGACGACGAGGTCCGTGACGGGGCCGCCCGCCGTATGTGTGAGGGGCGAAATGCCCGCATGTGCCGGGGGCTCATGAGAGCGTCACACGGCCCGTTCGGGCACATTCGGCTAGCCTTTCCCCGCGACGGGGCACGGGAAACCACTCTCAGGGTGATTATCACTCGGCGTGGCGAGTGTGGCGATCGTTGACGCACCCCTGGTGACTGCCTACCGTCGAGAAGGCAGGTCAAGGACGGAGGTCGGCGTGAGAAGCAGCGGCGACGGTACGGCTGGGGGCGGCCCCGAGCGCAGTCTCAGGGCGAGCGGTCCGTACCCTCCCCCCGGCTCCCGGCCTTTCCCGGGCGGAGCACGTCCTCAGCCCGGTGGTGCGGCCGACCACGCTCCGCAGCGACCGACAGCGGTGCCGAGCAGCGGAGAGGCGACGTCCATGGCGTCCGAGCAGATCGGCTATCGCGGCCCGACGGCCTGTGCCGCCGCCGGTATCACCTACCGGCAGCTGGACTACTGGGCCCGCACCGGGCTCGTGGAGCCGAGTGTGCGCCCCGCCTACGGGTCCGGCACGCAGCGGCTGTACAGCTTCCGGGACGTGGTCGTCCTGAAGATCGTCAAGCGGTTCCTGGACACCGGGGTGTCGCTGCAGAACATCCGCACCGCCGTCCAGCACCTCAGGGAACGCGGTTTCAGCGACCTCGAGCGCATGACGTTGATGAGTGACGGCGCGACGGTCTACGAGTGCACCTCGCCCGACGAGGTCCACGCCCTGCTGCAAGGCGGCCAGGGGGTCTTCGGGATCGCCGTCGGGGTGGTGTGGCGGGACGTCGAGAGCGCGCTGTCCCAGCTGCACGGCGAGCGGATCGACACCGGCGAGACGCTGGTCGGACCCAACCCGGCGGACGAACTGGCACGTCGGCGTAACCGGGCCGTCTAGAGCCGCCGGGGCGTGGTGAACGCACGCGGTCGCAGCAGGCGGGACGTTTTCTCACGCCGGGCGGGCCACGCTGAAGGGCGCTGCCCGACTCAAGGGCGCTCGATCTGGGTGGGGGCGCTGGCGAGCCGGGGCCGTCGCGGGTGGTCGAGCAGCGCGTTGTCAGTGGCGTAGGGCAGCATCGAAGGTGTGAGAACCGCGCCCACGATCCTGCATCTGGACATGGATGCCTTCTACGCCTCGGTGGAGCAGGCGTCCAAGCCCAGTCTGCGCGGGAAGGCCGTGGTGGTGGGCGGGCTCGGGCCGCGCGGCGTGGTGGCGACCGCGTCGTACGAGGCGCGGGTCTTCGGGGTGCATTCGGCGATGCCCATGGGGCAGGCCCGGCGGCTCGCGCCGAACGCCGCGTATCTCGTGCCGCGCTTCTCTCTCTACCGCTCGATCAGCGAGCGGGTGATGGAGCTGCTGCGGGCGCTGTCGCCGCTGGTGGAGCCGCTGAGCCTCGATGAGGCGTTCGTGGACCTGGAGGCCGGGGGCGTGGCGTGGGACGAGCGGTCGGCGAGGCTGGCGGGGGTGAAGCTGCGCGCCGACATCCGGGCCGTCACGGGGCTCACCGGGTCGGTGGGGCTCGCCGCCTCGAAGATGCTCGCCAAGATCGCCTCGGAGGAGGCCAAGCCCGACGGGCTGGTGGTCATCGAGCCGGGGACCGAGCGGGCGATGCTCGGGCCGATGCCGGTGCGGATCCTGCCGGGGGTGGGGCCGGCGACGGGCGACCATTTGAGGCGGGCCGGGATCACCACGGTCGAGGAGATCGTCGAGGCGGGCGAGGACGAACTGGTCCGGCTGCTGGGCCAGGCGCACGGGCACGGTCTCTACGCCATGGCCCTGGCGCGCGACGACCGGCCCGTGGTGGCCGAGCGCGAGGCGAAGTCGGTGTCGGTCGAGGACACCTACGACGTGGACATCCACGACCGGACGCGGGTCGGCCTGGAGGTGCAGCGGCTGGCCGAGCGGTGTGTGCGGCGGCTGCGCGGCGCCGGGCTCTCCGGGCGGACGATCGTGCTGAAGGTGCGCCGCTACGACTTCTCGACGCTCACCCGCTCCGAGACGCTGCGCGGCCCCACGGACGACCCGGCGGTGGTCCGTGAGGCGGCGGCCAGGCTGCTGGACTCCGTCGACACGACCGGCGGGGTGCGGCTGCTCGGGGTGGGGGTGAGCGGGCTCGCCGACTACACGCAGGAAGACCTGTTCGCCCAGGCGGCGGGGGAGGGGGCGGTCGCCGAGAGCCCGGTCGAGGAGCGGCCCGTGGCGCCGACTGAGGAGCAGCCGTCGCTCGCCGAGCGGCGCTGGCCCGCCGGGCACGACGTGCGGCACGCCGAGTTCGGGCACGGGTGGGTGCAGGGCAGCGGCCTGGGGCGGGTCACCGTACGGTTCGAAACGCCCACCTCGGAGCCCGGGCGGGTGCGGACCTTCCGCATCGACGATCCGGATCTGGAAGCGGCGGATCCGCTGCCGCTGGTGTCAGCGGGGGAGAGAGAGCCGGCCGCGGAGGCGGGGTCTCAGGCTGTTTCGTCGGTGCCCGCGAGCTTGCCGAAGTCGCGGTCCGGGAACGGGGGCGGGGCGGCGACGTCGAGACCGTAGTGGTGGTACAGCTGCAGTTCCTGCTCGGGAGAGAGGTGGCGGCCCACACCGAAGTCGGGGGCGTCCTTGATCAGGGCTCGCTCGAAGGGGACGTGCAGGGCGCCCTCGACCAGCTCGCTGGGCTCCAGGGGGACGAAGGCGTCCCTGCTGAACAGGCCGGTCCGTATGGCCGCCCACTCCGGCTCGCCGGTGGCGTCGTCGAGGTAGACCTCGTCGATGGTGCCGATCCTGGTCCCGTTGCGGTCGAACGCCTTGCGGCCGATCAGGTTGCGCGGATCGATATCGGTTCGCACGGGCCCTCCACATGGTCGCAACTCATACGTAGACACTACAAAACGGTACAAGCGGTGATGCGGCCACTCGAAGGTTCGTGCGTCGACCTCGCTGGTACGCTGGCATCGGCTGTTGACCCCGTGCGGGAGAGTCCTCCAGACACCATCGGAGGCGCCGAAGGAGCAAATCCTCCCCGGAATCTCTCAGGCTCACGTACCGCACGGACGAGGTCACTCTGGAAAGCAGGGCGGGTGTCGACGGCTTCCGCTCTCACCGACGGTGAAAGCCGGAGGCCTTCGGGCGATCCGGTGAAGCTCTCAGGTTGAGATGACAGAGGGGGAGGCCGTCCGGGTACCCGTGCCGTGGTGCCCCTCGAAGGTCGTGACGACCAGGAGGCCCCCGTAATGACCGCCCACCGCATTCCGCTCTCCGAGCTCGAAGAGGCAGTCCCCTTCGAGCAGCGCCACATCGGCCCCGACCACGAGGCCTGCGCCAAGATGCTCGCGCACGTCGGCTACGGCTCGCTGGACGAGCTGACCGCCGCCGCCGTCCCGGCCGTGATCAAGAGCGCCGAGGCACTGGATCTGCCCGGCGCCCGCAGCGAAGCCGAAGTGATCGCCGAGCTGCGCTCCCTCGCCGACCGCAACCAGGTCCTCGGCTCCATGATCGGCCTCGGCTACTACGGCACGTTCACGCCCCCGGTCATCATGCGCAACGTCATGGAGAACCCGTCCTGGTACACGGCCTACACCCCGTACCAGCCGGAGATCTCGCAGGGCCGGCTGGAGGCGCTGCTCAACTTCCAGACCGTGGTCGCCGACCTGACCGGACTGCCGACCTCGGGCGCCTCCCTGCTCGACGAGGGCACCGCGGCCGCCGAGGCCATGGCGCTGTCGCGGCGGCTGGGCAAGAACAAGAAGGGCCTGTTCCTGGTCGACGCGGACACACTGCCGCAGACCATCGCCGTGATCCAGACCCGCGCCGAGCCGACCGGCGTCGAGGTCGTCGTCGCCGACCTCAGCGAGGGCATCCCCGCCGAGATCGCCGAGCGCGAGATCAACGGCGTGCTGCTCCAGTACCCCGGTGCCTCCGGCGCCGTGCGCGACCTCAAGCCGGTCATCGACCGGGCGCACGAACTCGGGGCCCTCGTCACCGTCGCCGCCGACCTGCTCGCGCTGACGCTGCTGAAGTCGCCCGGTGAGCTCGGCGCGGACATCGCCGTCGGCACGACCCAGCGCTTCGGCGTGCCCATGGGCTTCGGCGGACCGCACGCCGGCTACATGGCGGTCCAGGACAAGATGGCGCGCAGCCTGCCCGGGCGGCTCGTCGGCGTGTCCGTCGACGCCGACGGCAACAAGGCCTACCGACTGGCCCTGCAGACGCGTGAGCAGCACATCCGCCGCGAGAAGGCCACCAGCAACATCTGCACCGCGCAGGTGCTGCTCGCCGTCATGGCCGGCATGTACGCCGTCTACCACGGCCCCGAGGGCCTCAAGGGCATCGCGCGGCGCACCCACCGGTACGCCACGGTCCTCGCCGCCGGACTCGCGGGCGGCGGTGTCGAGGTCGTGCACGGCTCCTACTTCGACACCCTGACCGTGCGCGTCGAGGGCCGGGCCGCCGAGATCGTGGCCGCCGCGCGGGACAACGGCGTCAACCTGCGTCTCGTCGACGCCGACCACGTCTCCATCGCCTGCGACGAGACCACCACGCGCGCCCAGCTGCGTGCCGTGTGGGCGGCCTTCGGCGTCGAGGGAGTCGTCGAGGCGCTCGACGCCGCGACCGAGGACGGTCTTCCCGGCGCGCTGCTGCGCACCGACGACTACCTGACCCACCCCGTCTTCCACCAGCACCGCTCCGAGACCGCCATGCTGCGCTACCTGCGCAAGCTGGCCGACCGTGACTACGCGCTCGACCGCGGCATGATCCCGCTGGGCTCCTGCACCATGAAGCTCAACGCGACCACGGAGATGGAGCCGGTCACCTGGCCCGAGTTCGGGCAGCTGCACCCCTTCGCGCCCGCCGAGCAGGCCGGCGGCTACCTCACCCTCATCCACGAGCTGGAGGACCGGCTCGCCGAGGTCACCGGCTACGACAAGGTCTCCCTCCAGCCGAACGCCGGTTCGCAGGGCGAGCTGGCCGGTCTGCTCGCCGTCCGCGGGTACCACCGGGCCAACGGCGACGAGCAGCGCACCATCTGCCTGATCCCGTCGTCCGCTCACGGCACCAACGCGGCCAGCGCGGTGATGGCGGGCATGAAGGTCGTCGTGGTGAAGACCGCCGAGGACGGCGAGATCGACGTCGAGGACCTGCGGGCGAAGATCGAGCAGCACCGCGACGAGCTCGCCGTGCTGATGATCACCTACCCGTCCACGCACGGCGTGTTCGAGGAGCACGTCGCCGACATCTGCGCGCAGGTGCACGAGGCGGGCGGGCAGGTCTACGTCGACGGGGCCAACCTGAACGCGCTCGTCGGGCTCGCCAAGCCGGGGCACTTCGGCGGCGACGTCTCGCACCTCAACCTGCACAAGACCTTCTGCATCCCGCACGGCGGCGGCGGCCCGGGCGTCGGCCCGGTGGCGGTGCGCGAGCACCTGGCGCCGTACCTGCCGAACCACCCGTTGCAGCCCGAGGCCGGTCCCGAGACGGGTGTCGGCCCCATCTCGGCGGCTCCCTGGGGCTCGGCCGGCATCCTGCCCATCTCGTGGGCGTACGTCCGGCTCATGGGCGGCGAGGGGCTGAAGCGGGCCACGCAGGTGGCGGTGCTCAGCGCCAACTACATCGCCAAGCGCCTGGAGCCGCACTACCCGGTGCTCTACACCGGCCCCGGCGGGCTCGTCGCGCACGAGTGCATCATCGACCTGCGGCCCCTGACCAAGGCCACGGGCGTGAGCGTAGACGACGTGGCCAAGCGGCTGATCGACTACGGCTTCCACGCGCCGACCATGTCGTTCCCGGTGGCCGGGACGCTCATGATCGAGCCGACCGAGTCGGAGGACCTGGCCGAGCTGGACCGGTTCTGCGAGGCGATGATCGCCATCCGCGCGGAGATCGAGAAGGTCGGCTCCGGCGAGTGGCCCGCGGAGGACAACCCGCTGCGCGGCGCCCCGCACACCGCCGGAGCGCTCGCCGGGGCGTGGGAGCACGCCTACAGCCGTGAGGAGGCCGTCTTCCCGGCCGGGGTGTCGACCGCCGACAAGTACTGGCCGCCGGTGCGCCGCATCGACCAGGCCTTCGGCGACCGGAACCTCGTCTGCTCCTGCCCGCCGCTGGACGCGTACGAGGACTGATCGGCCGACCGGTCGAAGGGAGGGGCTCCGCGGTGCGGGGCCCCTCCCGTCGTTCACCCGCGCGTCACGCGGTGGTGAGGGACACGTCGGTCGCCTTGATCAGCGCGACCACGGGGGTTCCGGGCGAGAGGGCCAGGTCCTCCGCAGCGTCCCGGGTGATCACGGCGGTCAGTTCGCCGCCCTCCACCGTGACGCGGACGGATGCCATCGCCTCGCCGGCGGTGAGGTCGGTGACCCTGCCGGGGAGCTGGTTGCGGATCGACAGGCCCTCGATGGGCGCGGTCGCGAGGGAGACCTCCGTCGACTTCATCAGGGCGCGCACGGCGGTGCCCGGTGTGAGACGGAGGTCTTGCGCGGCGTCGCGGGTGATCGCCGCTGTGAGGTCCTGGCCGCCGGTGAGGCGGACCCTGACCGTCGCCATGGCCTCACCCGGGGTGACGGTGGTGACGGTGCCGGGGAGCTGGTTGCGGATGCTCAGGCTCATGGGTGCACGGTAGCCGCGGCGGGCACGGGGGGCCGGTATGCGCGCGGGTACCGCCTCGTGCGAGACGGCTCTCAGACGCGGTCGATGTGGACGTTCGTCGACTTCACGCGGGCCGTCGCCTCCATCCCGACCTCCAGCCCCAGTTCCTCCACCGCCTCACGGGTGAGCAGCGAGACGAGCCGGTGCGGTCCGGCCTGGATCTCCACCTGCGCGGCGACGTCGCCGAGTTTGATCGCGGTGACGATGCCGGGGAAGGCGTTGCGGGCCGAGGTGTACGGGGCGTCCTCCTCGGCGGTGCCGGACCGGGCGAGTTCGACGGAGAAGGCGGCCAGGTCCCGCCCGTCGATGAGCCGGCGCCCTGTCTCGTCGCGGTGGGTCGTGATGCGACCCGCGTCGGCCCAGCGTCGGGCGGTGTCCGGGCTGACGCCGAGCAGCCGTGCTGCCTGGCCGATCGTGTAGGACTGCATGCCGGTCACGATAGGGGGTGCGGGACGCGCCTCACCCCACGTGCACCCTCGGCCGCCGCCTGCGGTCCGGTTCCGCCTCGCGCAGGACCTCGCGGGTCACCGGGGCGACCTCGCCCTGCCCGAACAGGAAGAAGCGCAGGAAGTTGGCGAAGGGCCCGCCCTCGGTCCACTCGAAGTAGATGTGCGGGGTGCAGCCGGTGGAATCGCGGACGTGCAGCAGAAGCGCGGCCAGGGCGTTCGGGATGGAGGACGATTCCAGGGTCAGGACCCGGTAACGGCCGTGCAGCACCTCGCCGCGTACGGTCAGGCCCGCCTCGAACTCGGAGGGATCGGTCACCGTCACCTCGACGAAGACGAAGTCCTCCTGGCCGGGCAGGTCGTTGTCGTGCCGGATCTGCTCGATCTTGTCGCGGTACTCGGCGATGTCGCGGCGGTCCGGCTCGTTGGCGATGAACCGCATCCGGCGGCTGGCCGTGTCCCGCACGAAACGCTCCGCCATGTCGTCCAGCGTCACGCTGGTCACGCGCAGCTCGAACGCCCGGGCCAGCCGTGACAGCAGGGAGACCAGGATGATGCCGGCGATGAAGCAGGCGCCGATCTTCACACCGTCCGGGCGTTCGATGACGTTGAGCACGGTCGTGTAGAGGAACACCGCGGAGATCAGCGCGAAGGCGATCGTCCAGTTCCGCTGCCGGGCCTTGCGGGCGGCGATGGTCACGGCGATCGCGGCCGAGCTGATGAGGACCAGGACACCCGTGGCGTAGGCCCCGCCCTGGGCGTCGACGTCGGCGTCGAAGATCCAGGTGACCAGGAAGGCGATCAGGGTGAAGACGACGACCATGGGCCGCACCGCCCGGGCCCAGTGCGGGGCCATGCCGTAGCGGGGCAGGTAGCGCGGCATCAGGTTGAGCAGGCCGGCCATCGCGGAGGCACCGGCGAACCAGAGGATGGCGATCGTCGAGATGTCGTAGACGGTGCCGAAGGTGTTGCCCAGGTAGTCGTGCGCCAGGTACGCGAGCGCTCGGCCGTTGGCCTGGCCGCCCGGCTCGAACTGCTTCTCCGGGATGAGGAGGGTGGTGATGAAGCTGGTGGTGATCAGGAAGACGCTCATGATCAGGGCGGCCGTGGTGAGCAGCTTCTTCGTGTCGCGGATGCGCCCGGCCGGGCGTTCCTCCGTGTCGTGCGGATCGCCCTTGACGTGCGGCATCACGGCGACGCCCGTCTCGAATCCGGAGAGGCCGAGGGCCAGTTTCGGGAAGACGAGCAGGGCGACGCCGATCATGACGAAGACGTTGCCGTGCTGAGCGGTGAGGGCGCTCGACCAGTCGGTGATCACGTGACCCGCCGTGATGACGTGGTAGAGACCGACGACCACCACGACCGCGTTCAGCGCGAGGTAGGCGCCGACGAGGGCGACGGCGACGCCGATCGCCTCCAGGAAGCCCTTGAGGAACACCGCGCCCAGCAGGGCCACCAGGACCAGCGTGATCAGCATCTGCTTGTCGTGCAGGACACCCGTCAGGTGCGGGTTCTCCACCAGGTGGGTGGAGGCGTCGGCGGCCGACAGGGTGATGGTGATGAGGAAGTCGGTGGCGGCGAAGCCCAGCAGGGTCAGCACGAACAACTTGCCCTGCCAGAAGGACAGCAGCCGCTCCAGCATCGCGATCGAGCCCTCACCGTGCGGGCTCTCCTCGGCCACGCGGCGGTAGACGGGCAGGGCGCCGGCCAGCGTGACGACGACCAGGACGAGGGTCGCGATCGGTGACAGCAGCCCGGCGGCGAGGGCCGCGATGCCCGGCTGGTAGCCGAGGGTCGAGAAGTAGTCGACGCCGGTCAGGCACATCACCCGCCACCAGCGCTGTCCCCGGTGCGGAGGCTCCGGGTCGGCGTGGGGCCCGGTGTGGCCGCCGCCCTTGCCCATGTCCGCCAGACCCTCCAGCATCCAGGCGCGCAGACGGCTGGGTGGAGAAGACGGTGGACGGCCCGGTGCGGGGTGGTCGGTGGTGGCCATCGACGTGCTCCAGAGGTGCGGCTCAGCGTGGTTCCGGCCATCACTGGACGGCACGATCAGCGTAAGCGGAGCGTGATGCCGTGGCCTTCGAATGAAGGGGCGGAGCGCGTCAAGCTTCCGTTAAGACTGGCGGCGCGAGCGGCCGCAGAACCGAAGACCCGAGCTGAGAGCGGGCGGGGCCGGTTCTCCCCGTGCAGTGGCGGTACGGATCCGGGGCTCGCAGACGGACACCCTGTGTGATCACCAGGGTCGCCCACGCGTAACGTTCGTTTGAGAACTCGAATGTTTCGTCCTTTCTCTCTCTCTTCATCTTGGTGAGAGATTCCCCTTGCTCAAGGGGTTGCCACCGTTTGGCCGCTGTCTCTAGGGTGCGGCAGCAGCGAAGCTTTCTGGATATCTATCGAAACTTTCGAGGAGGGCATGATGGGCGACCCGGCACTGTCCCGCCGCGGCTTCCTGGCGGCCTCCGCCGCGGCCGGTCTGGCGACGACGGCACTGACCGCATGCGGCGGGGACTCGGGCGGAGGGTCGTCCGGGACGACCACGCTCGAATGGTGGAACATCTCCACCACCGAGCCGGCCAAGACCGTCTGGGCCGCTCTCGCGCGGAAGTTCGAGGCGCAGAACCCCAAGGTCAAGATAAAGATCGTCCAGCTGGAGAACGACGCCTACAAGTCGAAGATGACGGCCCTGACCGCCTCCGGGAAGCTGCCCGACATCTTCCACACCTGGGGCGGCGGCGTGCTGAAGCAGCAGGTCGACGCCGGGCTCGTCGAGAACCTCACGGACCGGACCAAACCCTGGGGAGACGCCCTGCTGCCGGTCGCCAGGGAGCCGTACCTGTTCGACGACCAGGCATACGGCGTCCCGTTCGACATCGGCATGATCGGCTTCTGGTACAACAAGGCGCTCTTCGAGAAGGCCGGCATCGCCGAGCCGCCGACCACCTGGGAGGGCTTCCTCGACGCCGTACGCAGGCTGAAGGCCGCCAAGGTCACGCCGCTGGCCCTGGCAGGCAAGGAGAAGTGGCCCGGCATGTACTACTGGGCCTACCTGGCGATGCGTACCGCCGGGGCCGACGCGTTGCAGAAGGCCTATGAGGACAAGGACTTCACAGGCGCCCCCTTCATGGACGCCGGTGAGCACCTGAAGGAACTCGTCGCCCTCCAGCCGTTCCAGAAGGGCTTCCTCGGCGCCGCCTACTCGTCGCCCACCGGCCAGGCCGCCGCCGTCGGCAACGGCAAGGCGGCCATGGAGCTCATGGGGCAATGGGCGCCCACGGTCCAGGCCGACGCGGGCAAGGGACTGGGCAAGGACCTCGGCTTCTTCCCGTTCCCCGCGGTCGAGGGCGGCAAGGGGGCCATCACCGAGGTGTTCGGCGGGGGCGGCGGGCACGCACTGCGCCGGGGAGCCCCGCAGGAGGCCGTCGACTTCCTCAAGTTCTTCGCGTCCGAGGCCACCGACCTGGAACTGGTCAAGAAGACCGGGGTCCTGCCCGTGGTCCCGGCGGCCGAGAGCGCCATCGCCGACCCCAACATCAAGGCCGTGCAGGCCCAGCTGAAGGCCGCCACCGGCTTCCAGCTCTACCTCGACCAGGCGTACGCGCCCGCCGTCGGCCAGGAGGTCAACGACAGCGTGGCCGCGCTCATCGCCGGCTCCAAGTCGCCCGGGCAGGTCGCCCAGTCGATCACGAAGACCGCGAAGGAAGAGCAGTAGCCGGCGATGACCTCCACGTTCCTGCCGGACGAACGGACCGGCCCCGGCGCCGGTTCCCCGTCCCCGTCCCCGGCCGCGGACCGGCCGACGGGGCGGGCCCGGCGCCGCACCCTGCACTGGCTCACCGCGGCCGGCTTCCAACTCCCGGCCCTGGTCCTGTTCCTGGGGCTCGTGCTGCTGCCGATGCTGTTCGCCCTGTACGCCGCGTTCTTCCGCTGGGGCGGCTTCGGCATGCCCTCCGACTACATCGGCGGCGAGAACTTCACCCGGCTCTTCCAGGACGCCGTCTTCCTCGGCGACCTGTGGCGCTGCCTGGTCCTGGTGGTGCTGTCGCTGGCGGTCCAGCTGCCATTCGCCCTCGCCATGGCCGTCCTGCTCAACCAGCGGATGCGCGGCCGGGCGGTGTACCGGATGCTGTTCTTCGCCCCGTACGTGCTGTCCGAGGCCATCACCGGCATCCTCTTCGGCATGATCTTCGCCCCGGACGACGGCTTCGCCGACCAGGTCCTCGGCCGGATCGGCCTGGACGGGCTGGGCGGGGAGTGGTTCGCGGATCCCTCCACCGTGATGGCGACCGTCTTCCTGGTCATGACCTGGAAGTACTTCGGCTTCCACATGATGCTGTACCTGGCCGGGCTCCAGGCCGTCCCCAGGGAACTGACCGAGGCGGCGCTCATCGACGGGGCGAGTGCCTGGCAGCGGTTCCGCAACGTCACGCTGCCGCTGCTCGCGCCCACCCTGCGCATCAGCGTGTTCCTCGCGGTCATCGGGTCGATCCAGCTCTTCGACCTGGTGTGGGTGACCACCGCGGGCGGCCCCGACCACCACTCCGAGACGATGGCCGTGACCATGTTCCAGTACGGCTTCAAGCGCTACCAGGTCGGCTACGCCAGCGCGATCAGCGTGGTCATGTTCGGCATCAGCCTCGTCTTCGCCCTCGCCTACCAGCGGTTCGTCCTCCGACGCGACCTGGAAGGGGCCACCACGACCATGCGGGGTGACGGAAAGTGACAACCGGTCAGAAGAACCGTGCCCCGGGCAGGACCTGGAGCCTGCACCTCGTCCTGGTCGTCGTCGGGGCGGTCATGGCCGTCCCCCTGCTCTACGCCGCGCTCTCCGGTTTCAAGTCCACCGACGAACTCTCGCGCAACCCGGTCGGACTTCCCGAGTCCTGGGTGACCTCCAACTACACCGGGATCCTCGGCTCGGGGGACTTCTGGCGGCTGATCGGCAACAGCACGCTGATCGCGATCGGCACGACCGTCCTGGTCGTCGCGGTCTCGGCCCTGTCGGCGTTCTCCTTCGCGCGGTTCGCCTTCCGCGGCCGGGAAGCGCTGTTCACGCTGTTCACCATGGGGCTGATGTTCCCGTTCGCGGTGGCCGCCCTGCCCCTGTTCCTGCTGCTGCGCTCGCTGGACCTGCTGGACAACCCGCTCGGCGTGATCCTCCCGCAGGCCGCCTTCGGACTGCCGATGACGATCATCATCCTGCGGGGCTTCTTCCGGCAGATCCCCGGGGAGCTGGAAGAGGCGGCCACGCTCGACGGGTGCAGCCCGTTCGGCTTCTTCTGGCGGGTGCTGCTGCCCATGGCCCGGCCCGCGCTCGGGACCGTCTCCGTCCTGGCCGTCGTCACCAGCTGGAACAACTTCTTCCTGCCGCTGCTGGTGTTCACCGACGCGCAGTGGTGGACGCTGCCGATCGGCGTCCAGCAGTTCCAGGGGCAGTACTCCGCGGAGTACGCCAAGGTCTTCGCCTATCTGGTGCTGGCCATGCTGCCCGCCCTCGCCTTCTACTCGGTCGCCGAGCGCCAGCTGGTCGGAGGCCTCACCGCCGGGGCCACCAAGGGCTGACACGCGCCACGGAACGTACGGCTCTACCCACCCACCCTCGTGAGGAGTCGCACCATGCGCACCACCCGCCTCAGACTCGCCGGCGCCGTCGCCGCGCTCCTGGTCGCCGCCGGCATCGGCGCCGGCACGCCCGCCCAGGCGCATCACCAGCCGCCCACCCTCGCCGACCTCGCCCAGCGCCACGGCCGCTACTTCGGCAGCGCCACCGACAATCCCGAGCTCGTGGACGGGCCGTACACGGCCCTGCTCGGCAGCGAGTTCGACCAGATCACACCCGGCAACGGCATGAAGTGGTACGCGACCGAGCCGCAGCAGGGGGTGTTCGACTTCTCCGCGGGCGACGAGATCGTGAACCTCGCCCGGGCCGACCGGCAGAAGGTGCGCGGCCACACCCTGGTCTGGCACAGCCAGCTGCCCGAGTGGATCACGAGCAGGGAGTGGACGGCTCCTGAGCTGAGGGCCGCGCTGAAGAAGCACATCCAGACCGAGGTACGGCACTACCGGGGCAAGGTGTTCGCCTGGGACGTCGTCAACGAGGCGTTCAACGAGGACGGTACCTACCGGGAGTCGGTCTTCTACAAGACGCTGGGGCCCGGCTACATCGCCGACGCCCTGCGCTGGGCACACCAGGCCGATCCGCGCGTCAGGCTCTACCTCAACGACTACAACATCGAGGGCATCGGCCCGAAGAGCGACGCCTACCTCCGGCTGGCCAAGGAGCTCAAGGCGGCGGGTGTCCCGCTGCACGGCATCGGCCTCCAGGCCCATCTGGCCCTGCAGTACGGCTATCCCACCACCCTGGAGGACAACCTCCGCCGCTTCTCCCGGCTCGGACTGGACACCGCCCTCACCGAGGTCGACATACGGATGCAGCTGCCCGCGACCGAGGAGAAGCTGAACCGGCAGGCCGAGTGGTACGCCGACGTGACCGAGGCGTGCCTGGCGGTCCGCCGGTGCGTGGGCATCACCCTCTGGGACTACACCGACAAGTACTCGTGGATCCCGGCGTTCTTCCCGGGTGA
This sequence comes from [Streptosporangium] indianense, assembly GCF_021474405.1. GTDB lineage: Bacteria > Actinomycetota > Actinomycetes > Streptomycetales > Streptomycetaceae > Streptomyces > Streptomyces indiaensis. Next base: position 130 of record NZ_JAKEIO010000124.1, on the reverse strand, counting down.
GGGCGCGGCCCTGCCCTGGGACGAGGACCTGCGTCCGAAGCCCGCGTACGGCGCGCTGCGCGAGGCGCTCGGGGGGCGGTAGCGGGGCGGGCGGCGCCCCGCCGCCGGTACGGCCTCCGCTACCGGTACG
>NZ_JAKEIO010000123.1 GCF_021474405.1 [Streptosporangium] indianense | reverse complement strand
CCGCCCGCGGGGCGCTTTCCGCCGTCGGCGGCGGCCAGCAGCGATGCTCGCGCTGTTATGGTGGGGTAGGAGTTGTGTATGTCTCAGTGGTGGTGGATGGTCAGGGGCTGTCCGGAGTTCAGGGTGTAGGTGGCCCGGTCGGCGGTCACCTCCACGCGCAGGCACCGGCCGAGGAAGCCCACGGTGAAGGCGAGCCGGCGGTAGCGCCCGGGGAGGCGGGGCGCGAACCGCAGGGCGCCGTCGCTGCAGCGCATGCCGCCGAACCCGGCGACCAGCGCCATCCAGGTGCCGGCCAGTGAGGCGATGTGCAGTCCGTCGCGGGTGTTGTGCTCCAGGTCGCCGAGGTCCATCAGCGCGGCCTCGGCCGTGTAGTCGGCGGCCAGGTCGAGATGTCCGGACCGGGCTGCCATGACGGCCTGGACGCAGGCGGACAGGGAGGAGTCGCGGACGGTCAGCGGCTCGTAGTAGGCGAAGTTGCGGGCGATCTGTTCCTCGTCGAAGAACTCCTCGAAGAAGGCGCCGCAGGTGTACATCGCCAGCACCAGGTCCGCCTGTTTGACGACCTGCTTGCGGTACAGGTCGAAGTAGGGGAAGTGCAGCATCAGGGGGTACTGGTCCGGGCCGGTGCGCTCGAAGTCCCAGCGCTGGTAGCGGGTGAAGCCCGAGTGCTGCTCGTGGACGCCGAGTTCGTCGTTGTAGGGGACGTTCATGGCCTCTGCGGCGGCCCGCCAGGCGGCCGTCTCCTCGTCGTCGGCGCCGAGCCGCGCGGCCTCGTCGGGGTGGCGCTTGCAGACGTCGGCGGCGGCCAGCAGGTTCGCCCGGGCCATGAGGTTGGTGTACGTGTTGTCGTCGGCGATGGCGCTGTACTCGTCCGGTCCGGTGACGCCGTCGATGTGGAAGGTGCCCCGGTCGTCGTGGTGGCCGAGGGAGCGCCACAGGCGGGCGGTCTCCACGAGCAGCTCCACGCCGACCTCGCGTTCGAAGGTCTCGTCGCCGGTGACGGCCACGTAGCGGACGACGGCGTCGGCGATGTCGGCGCCCACGTGGAAGGCCGCCGTGCCGGCCGGCCAGTACGCGGAGCCCTCCGAGCCCTCGATGGTGCGCCAGGGGAACGCGGCTCCGCGCAGGCCCAGTTGGGTCGCGCGTTCCCGGGCGGCGGGCAGGGTGTCGAGGCGCCAGCGCAGGGCCTCGGCGGCGGCCTTCGGCGCGGTGTAGGTCAGCAGCGGCAGCACGAACGCCTCGGAATCCCAGAAGGCGTGGCCGTCGTAGCCGGAGCCGGTGAGTCCCTTGGCGGGGATGGCACGCTGTTCGGCCCGGGCACCGGCCTGGAGGACGTGGAAGAGCGCGAAGCGGACGGCCTGCTGGATCTCCTCGTCGCCGTCGATCTCGACGTCGGCGCGCGCCCAGAAGTCGTCGAGGTACGCCTTCTGGTCCTGAAGGAGTCCCTGCCAGCCGCTGTGCCCGGCCGCGGCGAGGGCGGCCTCGACCTGGTCGCTCATCGCGGGCCGGGAGCGGACCGCGGACCAGCCGTGCGCGACCAGCTTCTCCACGCGCAGCCGCTCCCCCGGCTCCAGGACGGAGGTGATGGTCAGCCGGGCCACGTCCACGTTGCTCTCGCTGCTGGTGGTGGTCCGTTCGGGACCGGTGACGGTGTGGTCGGCGGCCACGGCGACCCTGAGGCCGCTGCGGCGGGTGCGGTGGACCAGCCGCAGCCTGCTGCCCTCGGCGAGGTCCTCCTCCGGCTCCAGCGGCGATTTCAGTGCCTTGGCGGCACGGGGATCGCCGTCCGGCTCGGGCAGGCTCTCGTTGGTGACGAGTTCCGACTGGACGACCACGCGGGTGCGGCTGTCGACCGGTTCCACCTCGTACGCCACGGCGGCTATCGCGCGCTGGGTGAGGGACACCAGCCGCGTGGAGCGCACCCGGACGGTCGAACCGGCCGGGCTGGTCCACTCGCAGACCCGTTCCAGGACGCCCCGCCGCAGGTCGAGCGTGCGCTCATGGGTGACGAGCCGACCGTAGCGCAGGTCGAACGGCTCGTCGTCGACCAGGAGGCGCACCACCTTGCCGTTGGTGACGTTGATGGAGGTCTGGCCGGACTCGGGGTAGCCGTAGCCGGCCTCGGCGTACGGCAGCGGGTGCAGTTCGTGGACGCCGTTGAGGTAGGAGCCGGGCAGGCCGTGCGGTTCGCCCTCGTCGAGGTTGCCGCGCCAGCCGACGTGCCCGTTGGACAGGGCGAAGACGGACTCGCTCTGCGCGAGGACGTCGAGGTTGAGTTCCCTCTCTCGGACGGTCCAGGGCTCGACGTCGTACGCCCGCTGTGTGATCACTGCGTGTCCCCCAGTTCGGCGAGGTCCTGCACGACGATGTCCGCGCCGTGCCGGTACAGCGCGTCGGTCTGCCCGACCCGGTCGACTCCGACGACGTATCCGAACCGGCCCGCGCGGCCCGCGTCCATGCCGGCCAGGGCGTCCTCGAAGACGGCCGCCTCTGAGGGTGCGACGCCGAGGGCCTCGGCGGCGGCCAGGAAGGTGTCGGGGTGCGGCTTGCCGGGCAGCTTGCGCTCGGCGGCGACGACGCCGTCGATCGTCACGTCGAAGAAGTGCTCGGCGCCGATCGAGCGGAGCACGTCGCGGCAGTTGGCGCTGGAGGAGACGATGGCGGTGCTCAGTCCGTGGGCGCGGACGGCCTCCAGGTAGCGCAGGGTGCCGTCGTAGGCCTCCACGCCGTCGGTGCGGATCTTCTCGAGGACCAGCTCGTTCTTGCGGTTGCCCAGGCCGTGCACGGTCTCGGCGCCCGGTGGGTCGTCGGGGTCGCCGTCGGGCAGGTCGATGCCGCGGGAGGCGAGGAACGTGCGCACGCCGTCGGCGCGTGGCCGCCCGTCGACGTACTCGTCGTAGTCCGCCGCGTCGAACGGCCGGAAGTCCGCGCCGTCGCGCTCGCGCAGGAAGGCGTCGAACATCTCCTTCCAGGCGGCCGCGTGCACGACGGCTGTCTTGGTGACGACGCCGTCGAGGTCGAACAGACAGGCGTGGATGCTTTCGGGAAGACCGAGCTGCGTCATACAGGACCGGTTCCCCCTGCGGAGATGTTCCAGTGAGTGGCGCACGCCACATGCCGGGGGCGCGAGGGGGCGGGACGTCCGGCGTGCGAGCAGGGCCAGGGTGACAGACTCTCCCTGTGCCGCTCACCTTCGACGACCTCCTTCACCGCGCCCGTGCGCTCCCCCGGGACGGCGGCCGTGCGATCCTCGGGATCGCGGGCAGTCCCGGCTCCGGAAAGTCGACGCTCGCCGAGCACCTGGTGCGGGAGTTGAACGGCACGGGTGACCCCTGGGTCGCGCACGTCCCCATGGACGGCTTCCACCTCGCCGACGCCGAGCTGGAGCGGCTCGGCCTCCGGGACCGCAAGGGAGCACCCGAGACGTTCGACGTGGCGGGGTACGCGGCCCTGCTGCGGCGGCTGCGCGACGAGCCCGGCGACGACGTCGTCTACGCGCCCGGCTTCGAACGGGTCCTGGAGCAGCCGATCGCGGGTGCCATCCCGGTGCCGCCGAGCGCCCGACTGGTCGTCACCGAGGGCAACTACCTTCTCCTGCACACCGGTTCCTGGTCGCGCGTGCGTTCCCTCCTCGACGAGGTGTGGTTCTGCGAGCTGCCCGAGGGCGAGCGTGTCCGCCGCCTGGTCGCCCGCCACGAGCGGTTCGGCAAGACGCACGAGGAGGCGGTGGCGTGGGTGTCCCGCTCGGACGAGCGCAACGCCGAGCTGGTCGCGACGACCCGGGGGCGGGCGGACCTGGTGGTGCCGGAGCCGGTGATGCCGTGCCGGCGGGCCTGACGACCCGTCGGGCGTGCACGCAGGCCGGCTCTGCGCGCCGTTCTGCCATGGGGCATGATCTGCCGCATGATCCGATCCGCCACCCTGGACGACATCTCCGAGATCCGCGCGATGATACGCGAACTCGCCGCGTACGAAAGGGCGGAGGAGCAGGCCCGGGCCACCGGGGAGCAGCTGCGCGAGGCTCTGTTCGGTGAGCACCCCGCGGCCGTCGCCCTGCTCGCCGAGGACGACGGCACGGGTGAGGTGGTGGGCTACGCCCTGTGGTTCCCGCGCTTCTCGACCTGGACGGGCACCCGCGGCATGCACCTGGAGGACCTCTACGTCCGTCCGCACGCCCGGGGCGCGGGCCACGGCAAGGCTCTGCTCGCCGCCCTCGCGGCCACGTGCCGGCGCAACGGGTACGACCGCTTCGAGTGGTGGGTCCTGGCCTGGAACACTCCGACGATCGACTTCTACACGTCGCTCGGGGTCGAGCTCCTGGAGGAGTGGAAGGTGTGCAGGCTGAGCGGTGATCCCCTCAGGGAGCTCGCGGCCCAGGCACCGCCCGTCCGGACCCGGGCTGCCGACCCGCAGGAGCGGCACGCGCGCCACCCCCGGTGACGTCCGGCGTGGCCGCCGCGTGGGCCGTCCGTGTCACGCGGCGGGTGCGGCCCGGTGGGCGCGCAGGGCGAGAGTCAGCGTCTGCGGGCCGTGTCCACCGAGGTAGACGCGGTTCCCCGTCGTCGCGTCGGTGCCGCCGACCACCGCGTAGTCCTGTCCGGGGTCGTACCCCAGCAGGTCGCTGCGGTCCGGTCCGGCCAGCGGTTCGCCCGCCTCGACGTCGGCCTCGATGCTGATCTCGTCGTCACCGACCCGGTAGGTCACCGGCCCGGTCGTCAGGCACCAGCGCCCCTCGCCGAGCGGTGCGGCGCCCTCGGGTACGCCACCGGGCCGGAAGGTCAGTTCGAGGGCCCAGGGCACCCGTGGTCCGCTGAGGTCGATCCGCAGGTCGGCGCCGTCCTCCCGCAGGTCCACCTCGACGCGGGTGGTGTGGGAGATCTCGTCCCGGGGCCGGTCCGCGAAGGACATCGCAGCGCAGAAGCGTCCCTCGTCCGTCACGCGGTACGCGGCGTCGTCCCGCCGCAGCTGCGGGGGCAGCGGCTGGTAGTAGGCGGCCGTGAGGGTCTCGGTCAGCCGGTACCGGTGGTCGGCGGGCCGCTGCACCTCGGCGGCGCGGAAGGGGCCCAGGTCGAAGAATCCCCGGGAGAGGCGGACCGCGTCGAGGACCGCGTCGCCGGCGAACAGGCGCATGAAGGTGGGATTGCAGGCGAGGCCCGAGCGGATGCGCCGGTGCGCGGGCACGTCGGAGCCGCCGTACACCACCGTGTGCGCGGTGGCCGAGGCGCGTACGGCGAGGCGCGCGGTGGTGAGGTACCGCTCGCGGGGCGGTGTCCGGGCGGCGGGGGCCGGCAGCGGGTGGCACAGGTCGGGGGTGAGGAGGGTCCCGGCGAGCAGGTCGGGGTCGTCGATGCCGCCGGCCGCCGCCAGCCGCGCGGCCCGGCTGAAGTCGCCCCGGCCGGTGCGGATCGCGAGCAGCCGGTAGTGCGGCAGGTAGGGCGCCAGCGGGAACGGCCGGTGCTGGTCCTGCCGTCGCGACAGGACGGTCTCCACCGTGCCGTCCGGCGCGATGAGGTCCAGGGTCGCGGCGAGATTGCGTTCGACGGCGTCCCGCAGGTCGGCGCGGTCGAGCACGTCGGCGAGCAGCAGCAGCGACGGGTTGGACACATGGGCGGCGTAGTTGGCGCTGCGCTCCGAGTACAGGCCCTCCGCGTCGATGTCGACGCCCTCCGAGAGCCACTCCTCGACGCGGTCGCGGAGCCGGTCGTCGGGGAACGACCGGTGCAGCCGGGCCAGCGCCGCGCACAGCTCCCAGCGGTGGTTCGGGGTGTGCACGCCGCCGGTCAGGAGACTGCCCGAGGCGGCGCGGGCGATCTCGGCGAGAGCGGCCGTGACGTCGCGCAGTTCCGGGCCCGCGCCGGCGGCCAGCACATGCGCGTCACACACGTCGTTGACGGTGAACGCGGAGTCCGGCGGGGACTGCACGTTGTCACCGCCGGCGAACAGGCCGGTGGCGGTCTGCGCGGCCCGCAGGGCGCGCAGATGGGTCGTCGCGGCGGCGACGGCCCGCGCGCTGCCGTGCAGGGCCGAGTCCGGGGACCGGTAGGCCGCGATCAGCGTCTTCACCCGGCGGGCCAGGGTGCGGTGGGCCAGGCCTGCGGGTTCCGCGTCGGGCGCGGCTGCCAGCGGGGCGGCCTCCCGGTCGGCGGCACCGGCCACCGCACGGAGGAACTCGTGGTCGAGCGGGGTGGGCAAGGTCAGTCCTTCAGTCCGGCGTTGATGTCGGCGCCCATGACGTAGCGCTGGAAGACCAGGAAGATGGCGATCAGGGGGATCATGGAGATGACCGATGCGCCGAGCAGTACCGACCAGTTGATGTTCTGCGCGCCGACGATGCTCTGGATGCCGATCTGCACGGTGAACTTCTCGGGGTCGTTGAGCATCAGCAGCGGCCAGATGTAGTCGTTCCAGCGCCACTGGAAGGACAGGATGGCGAGGGTCAGCATGATGGGCCGGGAGAGCGGCACCATGATCCGCAGGAAGATCGACAGCTCCTTGGCGCCGTCGATGCGTGCGGCCTCCACGAGTTCGTCGGGCACCGTCAGGAAGAACTGGCGGAACATGAAGCATCCGGTCGCGGTGAGGACGGCCGGGAGGATGATGCCGGCGAACGAGTTGTAGAGGCCGAGGTTGCGGACCACCAGGAACTCCGGGGCGAGCATGACCTCGGACGGCAGCATCGTGGTGGCCAGGATGCAGATGAAGAAGACCTTGAGCCACCTGTTGTCGTACTTGGCCAGCGCGTACCCGGTGCAGCAGCTGACCCCCACCGTGAGGATCGTCGTGATCACACACACGATGGCCGTGTTGATGAAGTACTGGGAGAAGTTGGCACTGTCCCACGCCGCCTTGAACCCCGCCAGCGTGGGGTTGTGCGGGACCAGCGTCAGCGGATAGGAGAACAGGTCGCTGGACGGCTTGAGGGAGCTGAGGATGAACCACAGCACCGGCAGACCGTACAGGCACGCCAGGATCCAGAGCAGGGTCGTCGCGGGCACCGCCCGCCGCAGCCCGCCGGTGGCCGGGTTGCGGGGTCTCTTCCTGGCCACGGGCTGTTCGGCGTCGGCGTCGGGGTCGAGCGGGCGTGGCATGTCTGTGGTTGTCATCGGTTCTCCACCCGCCGGTTCACGATCAGCTGGATGATCGCGACGGCCATCAGGATGAGCATGAGCACGAACGACGCGGCGCTCGCGTAGCCGATCTGGCCCCGTTTGAAGCCGGTCTCGTAGATGTACTGGACCAGCAGGTTGTTCGACGTTCCGGGTCCGCCGTTGTTGAGGGCGACGAACACCGGGTATTCCTTCATGGCGTTGATCGTGTTGAGCAGGATGACGATGAACGAGGTGGGCGCGATGCTCGGCAGCGTGATGCTGACGAACTTGCGCCACGAACCGGCGCCGTCGAGCTCGGCCGCCTCGTAGTACGACACCGGGACGTTCTTGATCGCCGCGATGAACAGCAGCATCGTGAAGCCCGTCCACGCCCAGGCCGCCGCCATCACCACCACCAGCAGCGACAGGTCCGCGTTCGACTGCCATGGGACGGCGCCGCCGCCGAACTTCTCGATGACGTAGTTGACCAGCCCGAAGTTCTCACCGAACAGCCACCGCCACAGGACGCCGACGACGATGGGCGACAGCAGCCACGGGATGAAGAAGATGACTCGGGCGACCGACGAGCCCTTGGCGTGCTTGTTCACCACCAGGTTGGCGGCGAGCAGCGAGAGCGCGAAGTTCAGCGGGACGAACAGGACGGTGTACAGCAGGGTCCGGCTCAGCGCGTCGTAGAACGTGGAGTCCCCGAACAGGTTGTGGTAGTTGTCCAGTCCGACCCACTGGAACACCCCCACGCCCGTGTAGTTCGTGAAGGAGTAGAGGAGCCCGATCACCGCCGGCCAGACGAAGAACAACGCGAAGAGCACGACGTTGGCCGCGATGAGGACGAGCGGCGCAAGGGTGTACTTACTGCCTCTCCTGGGCGGGCTCAGGGACACGTCCGAGGCGCGTTTTGTCATCTTCCTGACTCCGTGCTGGTGGAAGGGTTTGCAGGCGGGCTCACCCATGAGCCCGGAATCGCGGGGCGCGTCCAGCGCCGGGCGGCAGCGGTGTGTCACGCCCGCCGCCCGGCCCCGCGGCCTACGATCCGCCGCCGACCTGCTGGTTGTAGCCGGCCACGATGTTCTCCAGGGCCTTGCCGGGCGACTGCTGGCCGTTGATCGCCTTGCCGAGCTCCGTCTTGGTCGGGTCCTCGGTGAGGCTCTTGCCGTTCAGCACCCACTGCGTCTGCGCGCTGTTGAAGTAGCCGGAGATCGGGGCGTACAGCGGGATCGACTCGTTGTACAGCTTGAACGCCGCCTGTGCCGCCTCGGAGGTGAAGGGGTACTTGGGGTTCAGACCGTTCTCGACCGGCAGGAATCCGGAGGCCTCGCACAGCACGCGGTAGTGGTCGGGCTCGTAGATCCAGGACAGGAACTTCTGCGCGGCGGTGGCCGCGTCACCGTTGTTGTTGAAGCCGACCATCATGCCGCCGCTGTTGACATCACTGGCCTGTACCGGCTGGGCGGGAGTGGGGACGCTGGCCCAGTCGAACTTCTTGATGCTCTCGGAGAAGGCGGCGACCTGCCACACGCCGGACCAGTAGGCGACCACGTCACCGCTCTGGAACATGGCGGACGGGTCGGCGCCGCTGGTCCACACCGACTTCGGCATGGTCTTGTTGTCGTTCCATCCGACGAAGGTGTTCACGGCCTTCTTGGTCGCCGCGTCCACCGAGAATGTGCCGGAGGAGTCCGCGTGGACGTACTTCCCGCCCATCTCGTAGACCATGGCGCGCAGCCGGGACGGCGACTGGTCGAAGGTCAGGGAGTACTTGGCGCCGGTCTTCTCACGGACCTTGTTCGCCGCCTTGATGAACTCGGTCCAGGTCCAGGTCTTCTGCGGCGAGGTCGGGAAGGAGACGCCGGCCTTCTTGAACAGCGTCTTGTTGATGAACAGGCCCGACGCGGTGACGTCCGAGGGAATGGACAGCACCTTCCCGGACGAGTCCTTGGCCAGGAAGTTTGCGTTGATCTTGTTGCTCTTCCTGTCGGCTATGGAGCTGAGGTCGATCAGCTTGCTCGACCAGATCGGGTCCAGCGCCGGCACGGCCGCAACGTCGGGCAGGGAGTTCGCCTGGGCGGCGTTGTGCAGCTTCGTCGGGTATCCGTCGTAGGGGATGTTGACGAGCTTGACGGTGACGCCGGTGTCCTTCTTGTACTGCGACACCATCTTCTTCCAGCCCGCGTCCTGCCCAGGGACCGTGGAGATCCAGAACGTCAGCGACTTGGAGGTACCGCCCGAGTCGGAACCCGACCCGCAGGCGGAGAGCAGCAGAGCACCTGCCGTGGCCACGGCAGCGAGAGGAACCACGCGGCGTATACCACCGCGGCCGAGTCGGCGGGAGCGCCGCACACCCACACTGATCATCTTCGATCCCTTTTCTTCGTAGCGGAAGAAGCACGGCGCCAGCCGAGGCGGCACGGGTGCATTTGCAGGAAATTTCGCTTTCCGGAGGCACGGCCTCGCCCGGCCGCGTCGCCTTGACGGGTGGGGTCCCCGGCCCTGTCGGCCGGCGTCGCACAAGCACGCCCTCGTGCGTCTGCCGTACGTCGTGTACGGGCGGAAGGCTCACCCGGAGTCGGCGTCCCGGCCGACTCAGAAAGCGCTTGTCCGGACATTGGCAGATCGAGTTGGAAGCCGTCAATCCTTGGTCTCCGCGACCTGGGTCACGGTTTGGACTCCTCGGGAAACCGCCAGGCGGGCGGCCCCGACGACGGTCCCGAGATCGCCGACCGTGCTGCTGACGACTTCGGTGGGCCAGCTCAGCCGGGCGAGTTCGGCCCGGACCCCGTGCAGGAGCTGTGGGTACGCGCCGGTGCTGCCGCCCAGCACGACCAGCCCCGGGTCCAGTACGGCCGTCACGGCGGCGGCCAGCCGGCCCACGTCCACGGCATGACGGTCGACGACGGCACGGGCGGCGGCACGGCCCTGCTCGGCGAGGGCGAAGAGCTCCTCGGCGGTGGCCGGGCACGGCCCGTCGCCGTCCGGCCAGGCCTCGGCCGCGCGCCGCAGCAGTGACTGCGCCCCGATGTACTCCTCCAGGCCCTCGTGGCGGGGTTCCCGGTCGTCGTCCCACGGGTAGGGCAGCCGGGCCAGCTCACCCGCGGCGCCGTTCGCTCCGCGCAGCACCTGGCCGCCGACGACGATGCCGAGGCCGATACCGACGCCGATGCGCAGGTAGCCGAAGGTGTTCCGGCCCTGGGCGGCCCCTTCGTGCAGTTCGGCGAGGGCGGCGCAGTTGACGTTGTTCTCGAGGTGGACGGGGACGCCCGGCGGCAGCGCGACGGCCACCGCGTCGAAGACGGGTCCGGCCTTGGCGGTCGCCGGTCGCACCCCCGCGCCCTCCGCGCGCGGCGCGGTGACGTCACCGACGGCGACGACGATGGTCCGCAGCGGAGCGTCGGCAGGCAGCGCATCGAGCGCCTCGCGCACGACGTCGGCGGCGTCCGCCCGGGAGCCGGCGGCTTCGGCGAGCAGCGTGCCGTCCAGCGCGCAGCCCCGGGCCCGGGTGACGGCAGGGCCGAGGTCGACGGCGAGCACGGCCCCCGCAGCCGGCCCGAGGCGGTAGACGGCGGCGTTGCGTCCCGTGCCGCTGGAGGCCGTGCCGGAGTGGGCGGCGAGCCGGACGCCCTCCAGTTCCGCGACGGCCGAGGACACCGTCGGCTTGGACAGGCCCGCGAGGCTCGCGAGCTGCGGCCGGGTGGCCCGGCCCGCGTCGGCCAGGACGGCGAACACCGCACCGGCGCTCTCGGTCAGACGGGGGGCTCTTGCCACGTCAGGTTCCAACAGTTCCCCCAACGGGTGACGGGCCGCGCTCCCGGATCGATCGTCTCGGATCGTCACGGGTCGTCTCCACGAGAGGCGGCGAAGGGATGGCTCTTGACGCACTCTACTTCGTTAGTTAACTTCCTAACGAACGTCACGGTACTCGCCTGCCGTGCTCCGCCAGAAGCCCGTCCCGGGGCTTCCCTAGTCCTTCAACTGCCCCTCATCCAGGCACGGTTCGCCCGCCGTCGCAGCAACAGCGCAACGACGAAAGAGGTTCCGTGCAGGACTTCGCGCCCCTTGTGGTCGGCATCGACGTGGGCGGCACCAAGACGCATCTGCGCGCGCTCGCGGGCGAGGCCCCCGTGGCCGACCACGTCCGTACCAGCGCCGGCTGGCGGCCGCACGACCCGGTGGCCGCAGCCCGGTGGCTGGCCGCGCTGGTCACCGACGTGCTCCCGGCGGGCGCCCGCCCCTCCTCCGTGGCCATCGGCGGGCACGCCTGTGAGACCCCCCGCCAGTGCGAGCGGATACGCGCCGCGCTCCGGGAGTACGTCGACGCGCCCGCCCTGGTGGTGGGCGACGCGCAGCTCCTCGTCCCCGCCGCCGGACTGGACAAGGGCGTCGGCCTGGTCGCCGGTACCGGCTCGGTGGCGGTGGGGCGGCTGCCCGACGGCACCGCCGTCCAGGTGGGCGGCTGGGGCGCGGCCCTCGGCGACGAGGGCGGCGCCGCCGGTCTCGTCCGGGAGGCGGCACGGGCCGTGTGGGCGGCCCACGACCGCGGGGAAGGGCCCGACGCGCTCGCGCTCGGGCTCATCGCCTCGCTCGACGTACCCGAAGTGCCCGCGCTCGGCGCGGCCCTGGAGCGGGCCACGGACGTCTCCGCCGAGTGGGGCCGGCACGCCCCGGTGGTCTTCGCGGCAGCCACCCACGGCTCCGCGCTCGCCCGGACCGTGATCGACGAGGCCGGTGGGGCGCTCGCCCTGCTGGTCCACCGGCTCGCCGCCCGCGGGGTCGCCGTCGACGACGTGGTCGTCGCGGGCGGCACGGTGCTGTCCCAGCCCGGTCTGTACGACGCCTTCACCGACGCCCTGGCCGAAACGGTGCCCACGGCCCGCGCCAGGCGTCTGGAGGTGCCACCGGTCGAGGGCGCGGTGGCACTGGCGCGGTCGCTCCTGTGAGGCGGGGCGGCGCTTTCACCGGCGGGACGGGTCCCGGCCACCGAGCTCTCGGCGAGGGGACACCGCCCGGCTTTTGCATCACGCGAGACCGCACGACTTCCCCGGCCGCGTCGCCGAAGAACTGAAGAGAGGCACACCCATGCCGTCATCCGCCGGGCACCACTCCCCCACCCTGAACCGGAGGGGTTTCCTCAGAACGTCCCTGGGCGGCTCGGCCGCGCTGGTCGCCGCGCCGGCCTTCGTCGGGTGGCTGGGCGCCGCGGACGCGAAGGCCGCCACCGCCCCCGCCGCGTTCGTCGACGACTACAAGACCAACCTCCTGACGAACCAGACCCCCGAGACCAACGCGGTCGTCCGGGCGCTGGGGGGCTTCGCCGAGATGTGGAAGACCGGCGACTGGAACACCGGCACACCGCTCATGCCGGAGATCCTGCGCGCCAACGTGCGCTACTGCGAGCGGATCACCGCCGGGCGCACCGACGCCGAGGCGAAGCAGGCGTTCGTCATCGACCGCCAGCATCAGAGCTATTCGATGATCGAGGGCCTCGGACCGCTCGCCGCGCTCTACACGTCGGGCGCCAAGGCGGTCACGTCGATCACCTGCGCGCCTGAGGGCACACCGCCGGCCAAGGTGAACGACGCGGTGCCCGCCGGTGCCCCGGCCGGTTCCGCGCTGGGCGCCGGCTCGTCGACTCCGAACTCGGCCAGGTGGCACGGCTGGTGGACACCCTGCGCGGCAACTGGGCCTCCGGCAACCCGGCCAAGCTCGCCTACCAGTACCCGCGCCCCTGGCGGATGAACGAGGACAGCGAGGTCGTCGACACCGGCCGGACGGACGAGTTCGGCTTCCCGGTGTACGAGTCGAAGGTCGTCGTCGCCCCGCAACTGCTGCGCCAGCGCGGCGACAAGCCCGCCGAGGACGGCGGTTTCCCCAGCGGCCACACCAACGCCCTGCACCTGGCGTCGCTGGCCTACGCGTACGCGGTGCCGGAGCGTTTCCAGGAGCTGGTGACGCGCGCCCTGGAGCTCGCCCACACCCGGATCGTCGCGGGCATGCACTCCCCCGTCGACGTGCTCGGCGGCCGGATCATGGCCACCGCCCTGGCCGCCGCGACCCTCGCGGACCCGGCGAACGCCGGCCTCAAGCAAGCGGCCCGCGCACAGGCCCTGGCCTACTTCACGCGGCAGACCGGCACCACGCCCGACTCCCTGTACGCGTACGCGCACTCCGCGGACACCGGCACCGACCCCTACGCCGACCGGGACGCCAACGCCCGTGCGGTGCGGCCCCGGCTGACGTACATCCTGCCCCGCCGCGGCCGCAACGACCCGCTCACGGTGCCGAAGGGTGCGGAGGTGCTGCTGGAGACGCGGCTGCCGTACCTGAGCGCGGACCAGCGGCGCGAGGTGCTGCGCACGACCGCACTGCCCTCCGGGTACGTCCTGCTGGACGGCTTCGAGCAGTGGGGCAGGCTGAACCTGTTCGCCGCGGCGGACGGCTACGGAGCCTTCGAGCGGGACGTCACCGTGACGCTGGACGCGACGGCCGGGGGCTTCCACGGGGCCGACAGCTGGCGCAACGACATCCAAGGCGACGGCGGGCTGACCAAGCGCGGCTCGGGCACGCTCACCCTGACGGGCCACAACGGCTACCACGGCGGAACCACCCTGGAAGGCGGGACCCTGGTGGCCGCGTCGCCGCGCGCCCTGGGCGAGGGCGACGTCCGCGTCTCGGGCGGCACACTCCGCGCGGACCGGGTGCTGCGGGTGCGCGGCTCCTACGTCCAGGAGGGCGACTCGACGCTGGACCTGCTGCTGCGCGGGGACCACGGCCCGGCGCTGATGGTGGGCCGGCGGGTGCTGCTGGGCCGGGGCAGTGTGCTGTCGCTGCGCCTCGACGCCGCGCGGCCGCCCGTCTCGGGGACGACCGTGCCGGTGCTGTCGGCCTCGCAGGTGCGCGGCCGGTTCGACCGCGTCGAGCTGGACTCGAGGGCGCTGCGGGCCGTTGCCCTCTATGCAGCTGACGGTCTGTCGGTGCGGCTCGTGCGGCGGTAGCGCTTTCTTCGACGGGGGCTGATGCAGAGTGGGTCCATGTGGGACCTCCGGATCGCTCGCGCCGTTCCGCGGCCTGTGTCGCTGTCGCCCCCGGCACGGGCCGGCGCCACGCCCCGGGCGGGCAGACGATGGCCGGTGCCCCTCCTCGTGGCGGTCCTGCTCGCGCAGATGGCGTTCGCGATGGTCACGACCGCCGTGCAGCAGACCCCGACGATCGACGAACCGGTGTACGTGGGCGCGGCAGCGGAGTACGTGCACGAACACCGGCTGCGGCACAACCCCGAGCATCCACCGCTCGGCAAGCTGGTCATCGGCGCGGGCGTCGCCCTCGCGGATCCGCACATCGACCCCTTCTTCACCGGGGACCAGGGGCGGTGGGGCCGGCATCTGCTGTACGGGTCGGGCAACGACCCCTGGCGGCTGATGCTGTGGGCCCGCCTTCCGATGATCGCGCTGACCCTGTCGTTCGGGCTGGTGGTCTTCGCCTTCGCCCGTGAACTGGCCGGGCGCGCCGCGGGGTTGGCGGCACTCGCGCTGTACTGCTTCTCCCCCGACGTCATCGCCCACGGTTCGCTCGCCACGCTGGACGTGCCGGCCGCCGGGTTCGTGCTGACATCGGCGTGGCTGATGTGGCGGGCGCGCGGTGCGCCCCGGCTGTACCTGCCGCTCGCGGCGACGGCGCTCGGCGCCGCCCTGGCCACGAAGATGAGCACACTGCCCGCCGTGCCGGTGCTGACGGTGCTGGCCGCCGTGTCGGTGCGGCGGTCGCCGGGCGGCAGCCGGCGCAGGGCCGTGGCGGCGGCGGGCGGCGTGGTCCTGGTCGCGATCGCCGTCGTGTGGCTCACGTATCTGATGGTCGATCCGCGGCTGCGCTGGGCTCCGGAGCAGCACGTGCCGGTGGTGCGCGGGCTGCGGGGGCTGCTGGTGGAGGCGATGCCCTTCCCGGAGGCCTACCGGGACGGGATGCGGGTGCAGTTCGGGCTGGAGAACCGGCCGTGGCAGGGGTTCCTGTACGGGCGGCGGTACGACGGCTCGCTCTGGTACTACCTGCCGGCCGCGCTGCTGGTGAAGACGCCGCTGGGGATGCTCGCGTCGTGGGCCGGGGGCGCCGCGGCCCTCGTCGCGGTCCGCAGACTGCGCCCTGCCGCACCGTATGTACTCGCCGCTCCCCTGGTGCTGCTGGCGACGGCCATGCAGGGAGCGCGGAACTTCGGCACCCGGTACGCCCTCTTCCTGCCCCTGTTCCTCGCGGTGGCCGCGGGGTGTGTGCTCGTGCTGCGGTCGCGGTGGGTGTCCTCGGGGGTGGCGGTGCTGGTCGCGGTCGTCGCGCTGAGTTCGGTGCGGACGTACCCGTACTATCTGCCCTATTCCAACGAGGCGTTCGGGGGACCGGCGAGGACACGGGAGTGGCTGCACGACTCGAACGTGGACTGGGGGCAGGATCTCGGGCGGCTCGCGCAGCGGCTGCGGGAGCGGTATCCGGGCGAGCGGGTGTGGCTCGTGTACAAGGGCGGCGGGGTGCCGTCCTCCTACGGCATCGAGGCGTCGGATCCCCGGCGGGTGCCGGTCCGCGAGGTGCGGGGGCTGCTGGCCGTGTCGGACTCGGCGGCCGCGAAGGCAACGGGGCGGCTGGCCGAGTTGATCGGCGGCAGCCGCCCCGTCGACGACGTCGGGCACTCGATCACGCTGTACCGCCGCTGAGTGCCGCGGCGCGCGGGTACGTCAGTGCATCGCGTGGAAGAAGCCGTCCGCGCTCACGTGCTGCATGACCCTGCTCGCCACCCGGTATCGGCCGTTAGGCACGTCGGGGCACCTCGCCACGTGGACGGCCAGCGGGCCGGCGAACTCGTAGCCGCGGCGTTCCGCGTGGCGGGACAGACGGTCGGTGAGGGCCTGCCCCACGTCGGTGCCGGTACGGGTCAGATGGTCGTGCACATCGTCGGGGAGTTCCACGTCGTAGGCGTTGGGGACCATGACGCGTCCCTCACGGCACACGACGGCGTTGTCGTCGCACTCACGCCGCAGGGCGTCGAGGACCTCGACCGGTTCCTTGTCGCGGAGCCGCGCCCACAGCGCGTCCCAGCGGTTCTCCAGGGTCTGTTCCAGCGCACTCAGCGCGCTCATACCGTCTCTCCTGCCGGAAGCGTCGTCGGTTCGGTCGGTGCGGGAGGTGTCCCTAGCGATCGTCGTAGTCGTCGGGGCGCACTTCGGCCTCCTCCAGTGCCTCGCGCATCGTGCGGCCGGTCGCGCCCGGCGGGCGGGTGCGGTTCTCGTCGTGCTGTTCCAGCAGTTCGTCGGTGGTCTCGGTCTTGGGCCGGTTCTCCTCGGGGACGGTCATGGCCAACAGCTCCTTCTTCGGTGGTGTGCGGCGGCGGGTTCCCGCCCGACGTACGGGTAACCCCCCGCGGGGCGGCTCATGCAGCCCGGAGAAGCCCTGGTCACCATGTGCGTGAGCTATGTTGAACGTCCGTGGGAGACGAAGGAGGCGCACCGGTGGCATCGCCGCAGCAGGCACGCGCACAGGCATCCGCGATCACCTCGGGTAAGGCTGCCCCCGAAGCGGAGGTCTCCCCGTCCGCCCAGCTCAGGACGCTCTTCGACCGGCCCCGGCTGTCCCCGGGGCAGCGGCGTATCGCGCAGTACCTGATCGAGCACATCACCGAGGCGGCGTTCCTGTCGATCACGGATCTCGCGGACCGGGTCGGCGTCAGCCAGCCCTCGGTGACGCGGTTCGCCTCGGCGGTCGGCTTCAGCGGATACCCGGCACTGCGGGAGAAGCTGCAGTCGATCGCGCTGGGCACCCTCGCGGTCGGCCCGGCCGAGGAACTGCGGGGCAACGAGTTGCAGGCGGCGGTCGACGCCGAGATCGAGAACCTGGAGAACCTCCGGCGCGACCTGGCCGACCCGAACCTGGTCATCGACGTCGGCCGCAAGCTGTCCTCGTCCGCTCCCCTGACGGTCCTCGGGCTGCGCATCTCCGTCTCGCTCGCCGAGTACTTCGCCTACGCCGCACGGCGGATCCATCCGGACGTACGCCTCGTGACCCGGGGCGGCAGCGTCGCCTACGACGCACTGCTGCAGTCGCGTGAGGCGGGCGGCACGTGGGTGCTGGCGTTCTCCATGCCGCGGCACGCCCAGGAGACCCTGACGGCGGTACGGGTCGCGCGGGGCGCCGGGCTCAAGGTCGCCCTGATCACCGACCTCGCGCTCGGGCCGCTCGCGGACGAGGCCGACGTCGTCTTCGCCATCGGGACGGGCTCGCGGCTGGTCTTCGACTCCTACGCGGCCCCGGGCGTGATGTGCTCGGCGTTGCTGCAGGCCATGACCGACGCGGATCCGGA
This sequence comes from [Streptosporangium] indianense, assembly GCF_021474405.1. Lineage (GTDB taxonomy): Bacteria > Actinomycetota > Actinomycetes > Streptomycetales > Streptomycetaceae > Streptomyces > Streptomyces indiaensis. Next base: position 4,944 of record NZ_JAKEIO010000123.1, on the reverse strand, counting down.
GCGGACCCAGGCGCGTCTGGAGGAGTACGAGCAGGTCGCCGACCAGCACCAGTTCTTTCTCAGGGACTGAGCCGCGTACGGCGGATCCCACATGAGGACCATCCGCAACAAAGCTCGCATGAATGTTTTCATGCTCCTTGCAAACCGGATGGCATATATAAATACTGCTCACGGATCGCGACCCGGCAGTTCCGGATCCGTTCCGCACCCGTGGAGCCGGGTCCTACCCACTCCGGGTCCCGGGTGTCCGTGGCGGCCCCGGCCATCCCCTAGGCCGGGGCCGCCCCGACCCGTCGTCCACCCACGCGACGCCGCACACCCGGAAGCGATGATCATGCCCCTGACGACTACGCGCATCAGCCCGGACTGGCCCTGCCAGGTCAAGACCCCCGGGAGCTACGACTGGGAGCGCTCGGCGGCCAAGTGGCTGCGCGAGCTGGTGCCCACGCGCTACGCCGGATACCCGGCGTTCGTCCGCCACCCCGTCCTCCTCGCACGCCACGCCCACATCCAGGTCCAGAACGAAATCCGGGTCGCCCGCACCGCTCTGCAGACCGCCCGCGCCGACCTGCCCGGGCTGGGCCTGCACGAAGGCGTCATCGAGCACACGATCAAGCTGTACGCGGCCGAGGTCATGCAGCTCCAGCACATCGCCCGCAGCGTCCGGGCAGTCACGCAGGCCCTGGTCGAGGCGAACCGACAGACGTGAGCCGCCGGGCATGACCGGCGCCCGGCGTGGCACACGTGAGGGAATGAGCACCACGACGGGCCGGCGCGGTGAGCCGGTGACCACGGTCCTGACCTGGCAGGTGCGCCCCGGCCGGGAGCGGCGGTTCGAGGAGTGGACGCACGGCATCACCCGCTGCGCGCGAGAGTTCCCCGGCAACGAGGGCGTCTCCTGGCTGGCGCCCGAGGACGGCCACCGCTACCACGCGGTACTGCGCTGGTCCGATCCGCACCGTCTCGCCGCCTGGCTGGAGTCCGAGGAGCGGGCGCACTGGCACCGGCAGATCGAGGACGTCGCGACCGAGGTCAGCAGCGAGCGCCAGTCGACGACCGGGATGGAGACCTGGTTCAGCCTGCCGGGCACCACCGTGCAGGCCCCGCCCCGGTGGAAGATGGTCCTCACCACCTTCCTCGGTGCCTACCCCCTCACCCTGCTCATCCAGTGGCTGGTGACGCCCCACACCACCGGCTGGCCACTGCCCCTGCGGGCGGCCGTCTTCCCGCTGGTGCTGCTGCCGCTGCTGACCTACCTGGTCATGCCGCGGCTCAGCCGGCTGTTCCGGCTGTGGCTGTATCCGCGCGGTGGACGGTGAGCGTTCCCCGTGAGGCGGATGTGCCGGGAGGGACCTCGGGGAAGGGGGAGCAACCCCTGCCCACAAGTCGGTCGGCGAACCGGGCCAGGTGTGCAATGCTCGACGCGTGACGAGCGAGCCCGTGACGCCGGCGCAGCCCGGTGCCGCACCGGACCTGGTCGAACTGGCCAAGATCGTCGCCCGGCAGCGCGCCGAGCTGGACCGGCTGCGTGACCAGGCGGCCACCTCCGCTGTCGTCGAACGGGCCAAGGGCGCGGTCATGGCACTGACCGGCTGTTCCGCCGACGCGGCGGGTGAACAGCTGCGCCGACGGGCCGAGGCCGGCCCTCACACCCTGCTCGAGGAGTGCTGGATCACCCTCGGTACCCTCGCGCCGATGTCGTCCCGCCCGGGCGCCGGGAGCGAGGCCGACGACGCCGAGGCTCCCGACCGGGCAGGAGCGCCGGAGCACTCGGCATTGCCGGACGACGTCACCGCAGCCCTGGCCCGGCTCGGCCGGGCCCTCGTTCGAGTGTTGACCCCGCAGGACCTCGCCGGTTGTCTGCTGGAGCATCTCGGTCCCGATATGGCCGCGGACGCCGTCCTGATCTACGCCCGCAGGCCCGACGGCGGCCTGGAGCTGATCGGGCACGCCGGGATCGACGACAAACTGGCGGCCCAGTGGGGCCAGGTCCCGCCGCTGAGCGGAATGGCGGCACTGGACGCGCTGCGGGCGGGCGAGCCGCGCTGGCTGGAGGACTTCCCCGCGGACGAACGGCGGTACCTCCTCATCGGTGACCCCGCCGACCGGTGGCTCTCGCGTGCTTGGCTGCCCGTGCTCGCCGCGGGCTCCGCCGAAGTCTGCATCGGTGTGCTGCGCGGCCGGGCCGGGGCGTTCACCCCGCGCGACCGCGCCCACCTGGAGGGCGTCACCGGGCTGTGCGCCGGCCGGCTGCGGGCCTTCGACACCCCGCCCGAGCGTGACGCCGACGCGGCCACGGACGCGGTGCAGGCGCTGTTCGAGGCGCTGCCCGTCGCGGCGATGCTCCTCACCCCGCTGCGGGCCGCGACCGGTGAGACCGAGGACTTCCGGGTGGAGGCCGCGACCGCACAGGTGGGTGACCTGCTGGGCCGCAGCGGTGAGGAAACGGCCGGGCGGCGGCTGCTGGAACTGCGCCCGTCCCTGGCTGCCGAGCCGCTGTGGCAGGGCTGTCTTCAGGTGCTGGCCACCGGGACGGCGTACGAGGGCGAACCGTTCGCGCACGAGGAAGTCGCGGGGGGCGTCGCCGCGTTGTCCGTGTACACGGCTCGCGTGGCACCGCTGGGCGACGCCCTCGTCGTCTCGTGGGTCCGGCACGGTTCCTCCGACCGGCAGGAGCAGCGGCTGGCGGACCTGCAGCGACTGGGCAACCTCGGCTGGGCGAGCTGGAACCTGGCCAGGCAGGAGGCGTCCTGGTCGACCCAGGTGTTCTCCCTCTTCGGTCTCGACCCCGGGCACGGTCCGGTGCGCCTGCCCGAGGTGCCGCAGCTCGCGCTGCCCGAGGACACACCCGCCCTGACCCGCGCCATCGGTGAACTCGTGCATGCCGGGCGGCCGTTCGACGTGCCGTTCCGGATCCGGACGAGCGGCGGCATCCGGCATCTGCGGCTGGTGGCCGAGGCGGTGCCCGACCGGTACGGCACACCCGTGGAGGTGCACGGCTTCGTACAGGACATGACCGCCCGCCGCCGGGCGGAGCTGGCCCTGGTCGAGAGCGAGCGGGCGATCCTGACGCAGCACGACGTGCTCCAGGCCGAGCGGACCCTGGCCTCCCGGCTCCAGCACGCGCTGCTGCCGATGTCCAACCGTCCCGTGAACCTGGCCGGGCTGCGGGTCGAGGTCGCCTATCTGCCGGCCCAGTCGGGTGTGCACGTGGGCGGGGACTGGTTCAGCGCCATCGAACTGCCCGACGGGAGCGCGCTGCTGGTGGTGGGCGACGTCGCCGGGCACGGGGTCGACGCCGTGGCCACGATGGCCCAGCTCCGGTTCACCGCGAAGGGCATGGTCATCACGGGCTCGTCCCTGACGGGCGCGCTCGCCCGGCTGAACACGCTGCTGCTGCACTCGCGCGACTCCCACACGACGGCCACGATGGTGCTGGCCCGCTACGACCCCCTTCGCCGTCGCCTGGTCTGGGCGCAGGCCGGGCATCCCCCGCCGTTGCTGCTGCGCGACGGCGAGGCCCGGTACCTGCGCCGCCCGGGCGGCATGCTGCTCGGGGCGTCGGCCACGCCGGTCTACCAGGAGGCCGAGTGCCGTCTGTACCCGGACGACCGGCTCATCCTGTACACGGACGGCCTGGTCGAGCACCCTCCGCACAGCATCGACCGGGGCCTGGAGGAGCTCGCCGAGGCGGTGGCGGCCCCGCACGGCGACGGGCCCGCGTCGCTGGGACCGCTGCTGGCACGGATGCTGCCGGACGTGCGCCGCGACGACGTGTGCGTGGTGGACGTCAGGGTCCCCGGGGTGCAGGACCGCTAGGGGGCGGCTCGCCGTCCTCCGCGCAGGTCCGCCGGAAGCACCCCGGGCTCGCGCCGCTTCACAGGTCCCCGCGGTGGCGCCAGTACCACCACAGGCCCACCAGCAGGGCCAGCAGGAACAGGGTGGGCAGCAGCAGGCCCGGGACGCGGGAGCCGTTCATGGGCGAGCCTTCGGTTCGCGGCGGTTCGGGCGCTGCGTTCCGCGCCCGGGCCCAGGGTGACGCCGGGCGGCCCCGTCGTCCCGGCGTTTTTCCCAGCCGTTGCCCGGCGTTCGACAGACGGGGAGCGCCGTCAGTCGACCGGGTGGCCCGGGTCGATGGTGAGGGCGTCGGACAGACGCAGCAGTGACCCGTCGTGGTCCTCGTCGCCGCCCCACTCGACCGGGTCGAGGACGAAGCCGATGTGGTCGCCGCCGCCCGTGCGCGTCACGATCCGGCCGACGAACCAGGCCGGCGCGTCCCGCAGGACCAGGGCTCCGCCGTACGCCTCCCGCAGACGGACGTCCCCGAACTTGTCGGTCCGGTCGCCGGTGTGCCCGCCGAACAGCTCGGCCAGCGCGTGCTGTTCGCGGCCGAGCAGGTGCACGGCCAGGACGTCGGCGTTCCGGGCCACCCGGAACGTGTGGTTGAGCTCGGACAGCCACACCACGAACCGCACGGGCCGCAGCGAGCACTGCGAGGCGAACCCGACGAGACAGCCCGCCCGTTCACCGCCCGCGGCGGCGGTGACCACGTACATCTCGGGGTTCAGCCGGTCAATGAACTCGTCCATGCGGGCCATGGTCACACATCAGGTCGTGCCCGCCGGGGTGCGCGACTCCAGGGCCGCCCGGGTGTCGTTGCCGTAGACGCCGGTCTCGTCGCCGCGGATGCCGTACCAGAGCTGGAAGCGGGCGACCGCCGCGGTGAGGGTGGGGTCGTAGCGGCCGCTGGTGGAGCCGTCCCGGTAGACGTCCGGGATGCGCAGCAGGCGTTGCTGGAGCTCGGTCACCTCCGGGCCGGACGCCCCTTCGCGCAGGGTGCCGGCGCCGTCGGGGTCCACGGGCGCGGTGGCGGGCGGGCCGGACGGGGTGGGCGTGGACTCGGGTGCGGAGGCGGAGGCGGAGGCAGAGGCGGAGGACCGGGGC
>NZ_JAKEIO010000122.1 GCF_021474405.1 [Streptosporangium] indianense | reverse complement strand
GAAGCTGCACCTGGTGTGCACTCCGGCCGGCCTGCCGGTCACCTGGGCCCTGGCCGACCCCAAGATCGACGAACGGCAGGTCCTGGCCGCACTGCTCGACAATGAACCGCACCTGACCGGTGAGCGGCCCGGTCTGCTCATCCTGGCCGACAAGGGCTACATCGCCGCCGAACTCGACCGCTTCCTGGCAGCCCGCGGCGTCAGCCTGCTGCGGCCCTCCTACCGCAACCGTGGCACCCCACGGCCGGGAGAAACCCTGCTCAAGACGGTCCGCCAGCTGATCGAGTCGGTCAACGACACCCTCAAGGGCCAACTCGACCTCGAACAGCACGGCGGCCGGACCATCGAAGGCGTCGGTGTTCGCGTGGCTCAGCGGATCCTGGCAATGACCTGCGCGATCTGGCACAACCGCGCCATCGGGGCACCTACCACCCGCTCACTGATCGCCTACGACCACTGAGCCACATCGGAACTACTCGTCTAGCTCTGGCGGAGGGACGACGCAGACACCGGCCGCGTGACGATTGGGCAGGGCGCGGCGGAGGCTGGCGTAGCGGGCTTCGTACTGCCGCCGCAGTTGGCCGGTCCGCATGGCCGTGGTGAGCCGGGGGGTCGTCCGTCTCGGGATACTGCGCGCGCCGTCCTCTCTGAACAGGGGCAGATGACCTTCACCGGGTCGCCGTCGTGCGGTACGGCAAACGCTGTAGCGGTGCCACGGGGCGTCCCTGCGAATACCTCTGTGACGCTGGTGGATCTGACGCACGGACCCCTGGCTTCGTGGGGGCAGGGGAGGAATGTCTCAGGAGTGGACTACCCCACACCGGCGACCGCGCAGACTCGGTAAGTGGTCGTGTTCGAAGACAGTGGAGGTCCCGCGCCCGTGCGTCGGGCGTTTCCGTGATCTCGCATAGGGGGACTCGCCGTCCGTGGTGGCGTATGGAGCGGAGCAGAGAGTGCGGTTGCCGGCGTTGCGGGCCGGGTGGCTGACGCAGACGTTCGTGCACTGGCCCTACCCGCCTGAGACGGTGCAGGCCCTGTTGCCGGAGGGCCTGGCAGTGGACGTGCGCGAGGGAGCTGCCTGGGTGGGGCTGACGCCCTTCGTCATGGCAGAGGTACGGCCTCCCGGCGTGCCGGCCTGGCTGCCTGGAGTCCCGACCTTCGCGGAGACCAACTTGCGGACATACGTCCGCCACCGGAACGGGCGCGACGGGCTGTGGTTCCTCTCCCTCGAGGTCGCCTGCCCCCTGATGACGGCGGCTCGTGCCGTCGGCGCGCCGTACAACCCCGGCACCCTCAGCGTCTCCACCGGCGGGGATACCGTCTCCTACGCCGGTTCGCGATGGGGCGGCGGGCCCTCCTATCGCCTGATCGTCCGCCCCGGCGACTCGATCGAGCCGACGGAGCGGGACGTATGGCTGACGTCGCGCTGGCGGGCGTACACACGCCAGCTCGGCATGCTCTGGGAGACGCCCGTGGAGCACGAGCCCTGGCCGCTGGCCGACGCCACCGTCGACGTGCTGGAGGAGACCCTGACCACCGCGGCCGGCCTTCCCGCCCCCCTCACCGAGCCGGTGGTGCACTACTCGTCAGGCGTCCGGCACGTACGGCTGGGCCCCTCCCTGCCGTCTGCCCCACGACCGCGTCCGGCCTGACGACCGGGCCACGCCCCGCGCGAGCGGCAGCGGGTGGTGGCGAAGGCCGAGCGGCTGTGCTGACCCCTGGGGCCGTCACTCCCCAGCGCGAAACACCATCGTGGTGCAGACCGGCGCCAGGGAACAACGGGACGCTGCTGTCCCAGTGGGCGGAAAACATAACGGGGGGAGGGACTCGGCCCGGTCGACGGCTGTCTGCTTGCGACCCACTTGCTACAGCGCACCGTGGGGCTCATATGCGACACCCCGGGTATGGCGGCTGGTTCAGCCGGTGCCTGCCCAGCAGCCGGGCCGCTTGGTGCTGCGCGTGCTCGGCAGCGGACTGGGCGTCTGTCACGACGTCTCCTCGCTCAAGCGGCAGGTCCTCGTAGATCGGGGGGTGATTGCCCTCGTTCTGGGCGAGGCACCACAGAAGCAGGCCTCTCCAGTACGGCATCCCCGAGACGAAGCCCGGCTTCTGGGGCAGGTACTCGCACTGGATGGCCGGTATCCAGCGTGAACAGGATCCCGCACAAGGCCTGCCGGTCCGGCACCCGAGGCCGGCCCTCCACCAGCTTTGGTGCCGGATCGGGCAGTAACGGCTCGATCAGCGAGCACAGTTCATCCGACACGATCCACGGCCGCGACTGTCGCTTTCCCACAACCAGACCAACGACCATCCACACCCAAACATACGATCACAACTTGCGCTAGGGCCGGTGATGTCCTCGTGATGCTGACCGCAGGTTGATTATCAAACGGGTCGACCCGTAAGTTAACGGGGTATGAGTTCCTTCCCGCCCTCCAGGGGACGTCCCAGAGACCCCCGCTCGCACGAAGCGATCGTCAGCGCGACCGGAGAGCTGGTGATCGAAGTCGGCTACGCCGCGACTTCGATTGGGGCGGTGGCTGCCCGTGCCGGTGTCGGCAAAGACACGGTCTACCGGCGGTGGTCGGGCAAGCCGGAGTTGGTCTTCGAGGCCGTGTTCACGACCACCGACCATGCTCCGCCCCCGGACACAGGAACGCTGGCCGGGGACCTGACCGCGCTGCTACAGAGCCTGGTCGACGAGTTTCACGCACCTGCCGCTGCAGCGGCGCTCCCGGGACTGCTCGCTGACTTCGCCGCCGATCCAGTCCTGAAGGCGCGCATCCGCAGCGACTTCCTGGCCCCGTCGAAGGAGCGGCTGCTGATTGTCTTTCAGCGCGCCGTGGTGCGCGGCGAGATCGCGGCCGACACGCCCGTGGACCTGGTCCTGGACACTCTGGCAGGAGCCGTGTTCTTCCACGTCGGCCTGGTCGGGGAACACCCCGACCCGCAGCTGGCCGGCCGGCTGGCTGCTGTCATCGCCAAGGGAATCGAGATCCGATGAACGGCTGGCTTCTCGCAGCGGGTATCACGGCGTTCGGTGTGGCCGTAGCGCACATCGTCGGCGGGCACCGGGATGTGGTGCGCCCGCTGCTGTCGTGCGGACTCGCAGACGAACCCAAGCGCGTCCTTCATGCCGTGTGGCACATGGTGAGCGTCGATCTGGTGCTCTCTGCAATCGCTCTGGTCTACCTCTCGCTGACGGACGGTACGTCAGGGACCGGCCTGGTGGCGTGGTTCGTGGCCGCACATTTCATCGCGTACGCAGCCGCTTTCCTGGTTGTCACGCTGTCGGTCGGCTGGCCGAAGCCACTGCTCCGGCTGCCACAGTGGATTCTGCTCCTGCCGGTCGCGCTCCTGACAGTGGCTGGCGCCGCGTAGCGGCACCCACGGAGAGATGCGGCAGCGGTGCAGGTCACCGGGCACCCGCCGCACCGGCCCGATGCCGGAGGTCGCCGCCGCGGTGCCCCGCACCGCCGGCGTTCACGCCGTACCCCAGCCCGTAGTGGCACCAGGCGTCAACGGAAGCGGCAGCGTGAGTGGCCCCGCACGCGCACCAAGGGACGGTGGTGCACGCCTGCCGGACACAGCGGGGAGAACACTGCCTGGCTAGGGCGCCTGTGACCTCAGCGGTGGGCCGTTGGGCTTCCGCGAGGTCGGGCCCGGCGGAATGCCGCTGGCCACCCCTCGGGGCGGCGGCGAGCTGGTGGAGGCAGGCGAAGGCTGGCTTGATGATCGGGCTGATCGGGCCGGTCGGTTCAGGCAGCGCGGAGCTTGGCGGCCAGGACATCCACCGGGCGGATCTCGGGAGCCTCGGCCAGTAGCTGGGCGGCCTGGCCCATGAGCGCTGCCGCGATCCGGCCCTGCAGGTGGGCGGTGCGGTCCTCGTCGTTGCCGAAGGCGTCGAAGATTCCGAACGTGGTGGGGCCCAGGCCCAAAGCGAACCACAGGGTGGTGCCCGTCTCCTCATGGGCCAGCGCGAGGGCACTGGTGAGCAGTTCCTCGGTCTCTTTCACGCGTTCGGCCTCGGCTTCGATCCGGGCGAGCAGGCCGAGCCGGGTGGAGGCGGGCACCAGTGGCGTGGTCATGGGGGACTCCTTTGGTTCGTCGACCGTGTGATCGCCGTTCGTCGATCTTGGGGTCGGCCAGGGTCCAGGTGACCGGCAGGCCGGCCGGGGTGCACACCAGGTGCAGCTTCAGACCCCCGTAGAAGCGTGAGTGGGAGCGGCAGTAGCCGTAGCTCGCCCACCCCACCAGGTCGGAGCGGCGCACGGTCTCACGGGAGCGGGCGCACTCGACGGGTGTGGAGTCCACGATCCACAGCGGGTCCAGCCACAGGTCGGTGTCTGCGGCCAGGGACCGGATGGCCCGTTTGACCAGGCCCAGCGCGGCCCGCAGGCGTTTGTTGTAGGCGGGCCGCCGGGGCAGGTAGGGGAACAGGCCGTGCAGGTGGGCGTGGGCGAATCGCAGCCAGCGGGCCTCGCAGTGGAAGCCCAGCATGGCTTGGGCCACGGCCAGGGTGACCAGTTCAGCGTCGGTCAGCCGAGGCGGTCGGCCCCGTCGGGGCGAGGTCTTCAAGCGGTCGTCTATGTGCACGTACAGTGCGGTCAAGAGGGTGTCTAACTCCGTCGTCACAACCCGACGTTGGGCACCCTCCCTGCGTCCGTGAACCCCGCAAACGGAACTACTCGTCTAGTTCAGAGTGCGATCACGATGGACCATACGCTGAAAAGGAGAGCTGCAACCGCCCGGGCCGGTGGCATGAGCACCTACTGTTGTGGGCTCTGGTCGGTGATGTGCTGAGCGGAGTCGCGGGCCTGGTCGGCGACGGCGCCGGTCTGATCGCGGGCTTCATCCTGGGTGGCGCGGACGGCCTGGCCAGCGGTGTCCTTCACTTCCTCCGCCGCGCTCTGTGCTGCCTTTTGGGCGCCTTCCTTCAGGTTCTGCGCGGACTCGATTGCGGCCTGCTTCGCCGGTTCGAGGACTTCTTGACCCTGTTCGATCAGGCCGGATGCGGCCTGCTGTTCGCTCTGCGAGGTCGGCAGCAGAGAGGAGGCCAGCACGCCGGTGCCGAAGGCGATCAGACCGGCGGCCAGCGGATGCCCTTGTGTCTGTCGCATGGCCTGTTCGGGCGCCTGCCTGACCGCCTCACCGGCCTGCTGGGCCGCGTCACGGGCAGCACCGGTCGCCTCTCCGGCGCCTTCCTGCAGGGAACCGGCTGCCGACTGAGCGTTGCCTGCGACGCTGTGTGCGGTGTCGGAGGCGGAGCCCATGACCCGGTCCCGCAGGCCGGTGACCTTGCCGCGCACTCGGTTGGTGCGGCGGTGGACCATCTGGCGGGGGCTGGCCCGGTCGGCGAGCCGGTTGACATTGGTGGACAGGCGGTCGCGAGTGGCGTCGATGTCCGCTCTCATCTGGTCGGGTGACGTGCCCATTGGGCGTTCTCCTTCATCGTTTCGACGGTCTGTTCGGGCGTGGGGGAGACGGTGCGCATCCGGGCGCGGGCCCGCGCATAGAGGACGGCTGCCACCGCGGCCCACACCGCGGTGACGATCAGCGCGGCCCAGCCGCCGTCCATCACGTTGGCCAGGCCCAGGACGGCGGCCAGCGACAGAAACAGCAGGGTCATGTAGCCGGCGAACCCGGCGCCCCCGTACATGCCTGCCGCCTTGCCGGCCTTGGTCGCTTCCTGCCTGACCTCGGTCTTGGCCAGCTCCACCTCCTGACGGAAGAGGGTCTGGGCGTCTGAGGTCACCTGAGACAGCAGCTCACCAACGGAATGGTCCTCACCGTAGGGGCCGCCCTGGTTCGGTTGGATGGAGGGCATCTCACACCCCCGGATGAGGAGGCGCCGACAGGTCACCGGCAGTCGGACTCATGGGCGGCACGGGCGGCGCTGTGTACGGCGCTGCTGGTGGTGACACCGGCTGAGGTGGGGTCCACTGACCAGCCCCCGGCGGCGGCATCGGCATGTCGGGATCAACCGGATCCTCCGTCCGCACCGCTCCCGTGGACTGCTCTTGCCCGCCGTCGCCGGACTGCGCGGCCTTGCCCGCCACCTTCCCCAGACGCCCCACAGCCAGCCCAGCCAGCAACGCCCCGCCCAGGAACAGCCCGGGACGCCGACGGGCGAAGCTCTGAAGGTCGCCGACGATGCCTTCGACCCCCTGCTTGTCCACATAGTCGGCCGCCCGGTGTCCGCGGTCGGCCACCTGGGTCACGACGCTGCGGGCAGGCGAGTCGCCCGGAGCCTTCTCCGCAAGCTCGGCCAGATCCTGTGCCCACTGCCGCAGCACTCCCGCGGCCCGCTTGGTCTGCCCTTCGGCTTCGTCCACGGCACGGCTGCGCAGATCCTGGACCACGGAGTCAGCCTGTTGCCGCGCCTCTCCCGCGACCTGCTTCGCCTGTTGGACGGCGGTTGATGCCACTTGGCCTGCGGCCTGTCTGGCCTGATCGGCGGTGGCCGACGTCTCGGCCATGGCTGTCTGCCCGGCCTGCTGCAGCTTGCCGCCCCTATCATTCACGGACTCACTCATCAGCACTCTCCTCTAGCCCCATGAACCTCATGTTTCATCCGAGTGGCTGCTTGGAGGGTATTTACACCCATCTGAGAAGAATGCGTGAATCTGTGGGTGGTTGAAGTCCGCGCATACGAGGGTGGTAGGCCGTTCTCCTGCTCGATTCGCCTCGCTCCTGAATTCGCGGGCCACAAGCGATGATCAATGTGGCATTGCGGGCGGGCCGCGGGGACACAGCTGCGACGCGGCCCGGCCACGATGTGCCGGAGACGACGTCGTCATGTCCGTGCTCCGCCTACCTGGAGCACAGCAGCACCGCCAGCCCGCGTGCATGGCGAGCTGGGCGCGGTAGCCGAGCCCACTTGGGCTCCAGGGTGGCAGCACCGGGGCCCGCAGGTCACGTCCGTGCGGTACGGGCCGTTCACCATCCCGGCCGCGTCGGGGCACGACCACGGGGAGTCGGGAAACCGACTCTCTCTGAACGTCCGGAAGCCGTGCGATGACTGCTTCATCACCGGTTTCAAGCCCAGTCTCGTCTACGCGGACGGGTCGAACGCCAACGTCAACACGGGGCCTATGTTGCATCACATGGTGATGGGAAATCACTGGAAGAACGACGTGGTGTGCAACGGTCCGCAGCGGATATTCGCCTCCGGCAACGAGCGTGTGGAAAGTGTCCTGCCTTCCGGGTACGGCATCAAGGTCGGCAGGGGCGAGCGGTGGAACATGCTCTACGACCTGATGAACCATGCCCCCCAGAACAAGACGGTCTACATCTCCGTGACGTACACCCATGAATCCGCCGCTGGTTCGCGACTCGAACCGGTGACACCGATCTGGATGGACGCGGGCGGATGCCTGGGCAGCGCGTACGACGCTCCCGAGGGAGTCAGCGAAAAGACCCGGCGGTGGCGATCCACGATCTCCGGGACGCTGGTGCACATGCGCGGCCATCTCCACCACAGCGGTCACTCGGTGCGGACCGAGAACCTCACCACCGGCCGGCTTCTGTGCGACGTCGTGGCGGAGGAAGGCGGCAGCCCCGAGTTCATCGACCTCCACGGACACACCGAGATCTCGGACATGCCGCCCTGCAGCGGTGACTCCCTCGGCGTGATCCACCGAGGGGATGTCCTGCAGATCACCAGCCGGTACGAGATCGACGGGCACTCGCACGACGACGTCATGGGGATCATGGCGGGCTGGGTGGCCCGGAACTGATCCGCCTCGAGCGGGCGGTGGGGCGCGTGCATGCCGTCCCACCGTCTCACCACGGAGGTGATCGCATGAATCCCGGTCGGCCCCGCAGACCCCCGCACAGCCGTACGCTCGTCGTCGCCGACCTGCTCATCTGTCTGGCGTGGGCGGGCAGCGTGGGGGCGGCGTCACAGGTGGAGGCCGGTCCCGCGGTGCGTGCCGTCGCGCTGTTCCTGCATCTGGGGGCGCTGGTCCTCGGACTGGGCTCGGTGCTGACCATCGACTACTACGGCATGCTGTGGCTGCTGGGGAGGCGGAGCCTGCGCCAGTCACTGGAGTTCGCCGGGCCGCTGCACGTGCCTGTGTGGACGGGGCTGGCCGGCCTGGTGCTGAGCGGAATCGTCCTCGATCCCGACCCACGGGCTCCCCTCACACGGGTGAAGCTGGTGCTCGTCCTCCTGATCGCACTCAACGGAGTGCACGCACAGGCTCTGCACCGCACCCTGGGCGGCCAGGTGGGCGCGTGGCCGCGGCGGCTGCTGGTGCGTGCAGTGATCTCGGCCGTTGTCTCCCAACTCGGGTGGTGGGGGGCCGTCACGATCGGTTTTCTCAACAGCCGGTCATGACCGGCGGGGGAGTGCGCCTCGTTGGTGAACAGGTCACACAGGTCTGCCTCCTTTGCCGGGTGGCTCATCCTGCCAGGCCCTGACGACCAGGCCCTCACTGCGGCTGACCTCGGGCGCCGCCGTGGCGGGTGCCGTCTCCTCACGCGAGGCGCGCCCCCGCGGCAGCAGGAGGGCGACATCGGTGGCGGCCAGGCCCGGGCAGGCGGGGAAGCAGGTCCGGCTCTGTCCGGCCGGCCACAGGGCGATGGTGAGCAGGAGGGCGCAGGTGGTCGCCGGCGCGGCCGGCGCCAGGGCGCCGACCGGGCCCGCCGGGCCCATGACGAGCACGGCCGAGTCCGCCGCCGGTGGCGTCGCGGCCAGCGTCCGCGCACCGCGGTGGCCGCCGCGCTGGGGCAGGCCGCGGATGTCCGCCGCGAGGTCGTCGTCGATGTCCGGTCCGGCAGGACGTTGGCGACCAGGCGGCCTTTGCCGCGTTCGTCGTCGGCAACCGTCACACCAGCGACGACCACGGCCGGAACTGGCCCGCCGACGTCCGCCTCCTGTCCAAAGGCGACGTCCTGCGCATCACCGCCCCCGACGGGTTCACCACTCACCTCGCGATCGCCTCATCGGGTTTTGCCACGGCCGCGCCGCCCACCGAGCACATCCATCTCGCCGCCACCCATGCGACCTCCCGCCGCGCGCCGGCCGGCAGGAAGGTCGGCGCCCTGGCAGAACTGCACGTCTGGGCCGGCGGCTTCCACATCTCCCCTGGCCCGGCTCCCCTGGCCCGGCTCCCGGGGCCCGGGTCCCTTGCGGGGTCCGGCCGCCCAGAGGCCGGCCGGCTGGCACGGATCTGGATTATCGGCCACGGGCTCGCCTCACTCGTCGCGACGGCTCGGAAGCCGGACCGGTTCGTCGGCGGCGTCGGCCTGCGCGCGAACGGCGTGACGCGGAGCGTGCGAGGGTGGGCGACTCGTTCGGCTTCTACGGTCGAGGAGAGATCGAACCCGGTCCGCCGGCTGAGGCTGCGGGCTCAGCCGCCCGCGCAGAAGCCGCCGCCGTGAAGGGAGGCTCCGGCCTGGCCGCTGTGGTAGGAGTCGAGGCTGCTCCACCCGCACACCTGCACGGCGAAGAGGCTGCCGGAGACCCGGAGGTAGTGCTTGCCGCGCAGGTCTATGCCCTTGCGATCCGCGCCGCCCACGATGTTGACGTCGATCCAGGCCCGGTCACCGGGGCTGTGCACCACTCCCAGACGGAAGGAGCTGTAGGCGCCCTTGTTCCCGCTGCAGTGGGCCCGGCTGTTGCCGCTCGTGTCGGTGAGGAGGCAGTAGTCGGAGACGAACGCCGTCTCCTGTACGTCGATACGGATGTTGTAGCTGCCGGCCGCCTGGGCGCTCGGTGCCCCTGCGGTGACGAGTCCCGCGGCCGTTGTCAGTGCTGCCGCCGTCATCGTCAGCTTCTTGCCGAAAGCCTTCATGGTTCGCTCCTGGTTGGTGTGCGGATTGCTTCGTGGTGAGCAGAGCAGTTCGTGCCGGTGCGCCTGCGGGACCGCGGGCCCGGTTCGCCGGTGTGAGCTCGGGATGGCGTTGACTGGGCGGCGGGTGGGCCGCTGGGCCGTGACAACGACCGTACGGAGCGGCGCACGGGTGCTCCCATGCGTGCGGCACCGCGTTTCTTGCGTGATCGTCCGGCACTTTGGCCGCGGGATACCGTTGGGCATGGACGTGTTAAGTGATGTGATCGCGACGATGAAGGCCGGTCACGCCAAGCTCACCCGCTCCCGCTACAGCGGCCGATGGGGCAGCAGATACGGTCCGTACCCGGGAGCCGGCTTCCACGTGGTGCTGAGCGGGGCGTGCTGGCTGATACCTCCGTCCGGGCGTCCGGCCCGAATGTCCGCCGGGGACGTGGTCTTGCTGGCGCACGGCAGCGTCCACGGCATGAGCGATACGCCGGACCGCCCCTTGGAGGCCCTGCCCCCGGCCCCTGCGCAGACGGACACGCTCGTCGGCAGGGTCACCCACCCCACCCTCGCGCACCCGGGCCGGTCCTTCGACGACACGCTCCTGCTGTGTGGCGCCTACCGGCTCGGACGCGGAGCCGTGCACCCCTTTCTGCGTGGCCTTCCCGATGTCGTCCACATCCCGGCAGAGCTGGGTCGGCGGCACGGGGAACTCAGCGCGGTGCTCGGCCTGTTGGGCACCGACACCCTTGAGGACCGTCCCGGGGCGCAGGCCACGTTGCCGGCCCTCCTCGACCTCCTGCTGGTGTACGCACTACGGGTGTGGCTGCAGGCCCAGTGCCCGCAGGAGGCCGGTGGCTGGTGCGCCGCTCTCAAGGACCCGGCCGTAGGTGCCGCGCTGGACCGCCTGCACCGCGATCCGGCCCGCGCCTGGACCGTGCGCGATCTGGCTCAGAGCGTCGGGCTCTCGCGCACCACCTTCGCGGAACGCTTCACGGCCTACGTCGGCCGGTCACCCATCGCCTACCTCACCTGGTGGCGTCTGGCCACGGCCTCCCGTCTGCTGCGTGAGACCGACGCGCCGATCGCCTCGGTCGCCCGGCAGGTCGGCTACGCCTCCGAATACGCCTTCGCCCACGCCTTCAAGCGTGAGCACGGCGTACCGCCGGGCTCCTTCCGCCGCGCAGCCCGCGAAGCCGGTGGTGCCTGACCCCTCGGGCACCGGGCAAGGGGAGCGCGCCGCCGGCTACCGCCAGGACGAAGCCAGAACCCCGCGCCTCGCTCGACGAAAGACATAGAGGCACCGCCGGAAGATCCTGGGCAGCGGACAGCCCGACTTCGGCTGTCCGCTGTGCCGCGTCCGGCGGAGCACGAGCGGGAGAGGTGGGCTTTCGGAGCGTGATCCGCCTCCCCACGTAGGAGACTGCCTGAGAGGTCATTGAGGACGCGTTTGCGCGATTGCCGGGTGGTTCGGTAGTGGCCTGGGTGACGCGCTCAGGTGCGGGACGCCAAGGGCGGGGAGTTGAGTCAACGGTCAACCAGCCGTGGCCGCGGGGCCTCACCCGTGGATTCCGTGTCGGTGTCGTAGGCGTTGTCGGTGCCGACCGGGCCGCGGGGAAGCATCCGGTCCAGCCACTTCGGCAGCCACCAGTTGGTCCGGCCGAGGAGTGTCATGGTCGCCGGTACCAGCACCATGCGTACGACCGTGGCGTCGATGAAGATCGCGGTGGCCAGGCCGAGCCCGAACATCTTGGTGGAGGGGTCCTCGGCGACGGCGAAGGACAGGAAGACCGCCACCATGATGAGGGCGGCCGAGGTGATGATCCGGGCGGTGCGCGAGACGCCCTCGACGATCGCCGTGCCGTTGTCGCCGGTGCGCAGGTACTCCTCGCGTACGCGGGAGAGGAGGAACACCTCGTAGTCCATCGACAGGCCGAACAGGATGGCGAAGAGGAACATCGGGATGAACGACACGATCGGAACCGTCGCTTCCAGCCCGATGAGTGTGCCTCCCCAGCCCCACTGGAAGACCGCGACCATGATCCCGTAGGCCGCGCCGATGCTCAGCAGATTCAGCAGTACCGCCTTGAGCGGTACGAGTATCGAGCGGAAGACCAGCATCAGCAGCAGGAACGACATCGCCAGCACGGCGGCGACGAACACCGGCAGGCGCTGGCTGGTGCGTTGGCCCACATCGGACAGGCTCGCGGCGGCGCCGCCGACGTGGGCCCGGGCCGGGCCGTGCCCGATCGCCGCGGGCAGCACGTCGGTGCGCAGCCGGGCGATGGTGTCGGCCGTGGCCTTGTCCTGAGGGCTGGTGGTCGGGAACACCACGAGGGTCGCGATGCCGGTGGCCCGGTCGATGTGCGTCGGCGCGACGGATGCGATGCCCGGATCCGCCGCGACCGCCCCGACGAGCCGG
Source organism: [Streptosporangium] indianense (assembly GCF_021474405.1). Classification (GTDB taxonomy): domain Bacteria; phylum Actinomycetota; class Actinomycetes; order Streptomycetales; family Streptomycetaceae; genus Streptomyces; species Streptomyces indiaensis. Next base: position 10,958 of record NZ_JAKEIO010000122.1, on the reverse strand, counting down.
TCCAGCACTCCCGGATCACCGGTGGGCTCCGCGGCGATGACGAGGGGACCGTTGATGCCCGGGCCGAACCCCTCGGCGACGAGGTCGTAGGCCCGGCGCTCGGTACGGCTGCGGGGCAGTGAGCCGTCGTCGGGCAGGCCGACGCGCAGGCCGAGCACGGGCAGCGTCGCGGTCAGCAGCAACCCCGCCGCGCCGGCCGCGTACGGCACCGGGTGCCGGCTGACGTGCCCGATCCAGCGACGCCACCCGGCGGCGTGGGCGGCGCCTGCCGCCGGGTGGTGCCGCCGTGCGAGTCGGCCCGGCTTCCTGATCTGCAGAAACCGGCCGATCCGGCCGATCCGGCCGGCCCGGGCCAGGCGCGGGCCGGCCGCGCCGAGGAAGGCCGGCAGCAGCGTCACCGACGCGAGCACCATCGTCAGGACGACGATCGAGACGGCAACTGCGCCCACCGTCATGAACGGCACGTCCGCGACCGCCAGGCCGAGGATCGACACGACGACGGTGCCGCCGGCGAAGACCACCGGCCGCCCCGCCGTTGCCACCGCTCGTCCCGCCGCCTGGCGGGGATCGAGCCCGCACGCGAGGTACTCCCGGTGCCTGGCGAGCACGAACAGCGCGTAGTCGATGCCCACTCCGAGCCCGACCATGCTGCCCAGGACCGGCGCGAAGGTGGGGACCTCTGTCACCCCGGCCAGTACCGTCATCGTGGCGACCCCGACGCTCAGCCCGAAGACCGCCATGCCGATCGGCAGCGCGGCGGCGACCAGCGAACCGAACGCCAGGAACAGGATCGCGGCCGCGGCGAGGAGGCCGATCAGCTCGCTCGCGCCGCCGTCGGGGTCGGAGAAGGCGTAGAAGAGGTTCCCGCCCATCTCGATGCGCAGCGGCAGTTCGGCGCGCAGCCGGTCGCCGAGAGCGACGAGGGCGTCGAGGTCTTCGGCCGACAGCCGGCTCTGGTCGGGGTACTGCACCCGGACGACCGCGATGCGCCCGTCGGCCGAAACGAGGCCGCCGCGCACGGCGGTGTCCCCGCCCGCCTCGAGCGCCCCCGCCGGGTCGCTCGTGCCGAGCACGTGCGGCAGCCGCTTCACCTCGGCCCGCAGCCGCGTGAGAGCGGTGCGCGCTCCGTCGTCGTCGAAGAACGTCGCACCCTCGTCCAGGGGGGTGAGGACCACTTGGGCGGTCATCCCCTCCTGGCCGGTGCCTGCCCGCTCGATCAGTTCCGCGGCCCGTCGCGAGTCCAGTCCCGCAGCGGTCATCGAGTCCGCGGTCCGCCCGCCGAAGGCGACGGCGGCCAGGACGGCGAGCATGGCGGCGATCAGCCATGCCGCGATCACCCGCCAGGGATGGCGGGCGGCGCCCCCGCCCAGGCGCAACAGGGCTTTCGAGAGCATCGAATCCTCCAACCACCTCGTCGGCCGTCCTTGTACGGCCGCCGATGCCGAGGCTCGTCGCCACGGCGCTTTGCGGCATCGGCCCGCGGGCCGCGGATCCGTCGGCCCCGGGGAGGAGTGACGACCCGTCCTTTCGGCTGATGCGCGCCACGCGCCGGTCCCTAGGCTGAGAACCGTGCTCCGAGACGACCTGCGAACCCTGTGGACCGAACCCCGGCCGCCCGACGCGCCCGCCCGGGTGCGTCGGGACTGGGCGCTGCTCGCCGCGGGCCTTGCCGGTGTGGCGCTGGAGGCCACCCTGCGCGAGAACGTCGTATGGCGGCCGGTGGCGGTGGTGTTCGCCGTATGGCTGTGCCTGCTGCCCCTGTGGCGCCGGACCCGCCCGCTGACGATGGTGACGCTGGCGTTCGGCTCGGTCATCCTGCTTCAGGCGGCCTCGCTCGTCGCCGCACCGCGCGAGCCCGTCGGCCTGTACACCGGCGCGGCCGTGCTCGTTCTGGTGTACGCGCTGCCCCGGTGGGGATCGGGACGCGAGATCGTGCTCGGCGGTGCGGTGATCCTCGCGGCCGGCGCGCTGTGTTCCGTCACGGACGAGACCCCGGTCGTCGAAAATGCCGTGGGCCTCGTCTTCCTGCTGCTGCCCGGCGTGGTCGGGGCTGCCGTGCGGTTCCGGGTGACCGCTCGCGAGCGGCAGTTGGAGCAGGTGCGCTCCCGCGAGCGCGAGCAGCTCGCCCGGGAACTGCACGACACGGTGGCCCACCACGTGTCGGCCATGGTGATCATCGCCCAGGCGGGCCGGGTGCTCGCGGGCACCGACCCGTCCGCCGCCTTCGCAGCGCTGGAGGGGGTCGAGGAGGAAGGGGCGCGCACGTTGGAGGAAATGCGCGCCATGGTCGCCGCGCTGCGCGACCGCGGGGTCGGCGCCGAGCTGGCGCCCCCTGCCGGGGTCGCGGATCTGGAGCGCCTGGTGCGCACCCCGGGTGGTCGCCTCAGCGTCGACCTGGGGCTCGACGGCGAACTGGACGCGCTGCCCCCGGCCGTGGACGCGGCCGTCTACCGGATCGTGCAGGAGTCGGTGACCAACGCGCTGCGCCATGCGGTCGACGCGACCGAGCTCGTCGTCCGGGTCGCCGCGGAACGGCACACGGTACGGGTGAGCGTGCGCGACAACGGCCGGCGCACCGGCCGGGGTCGCGACGGATACGGACTTACCGGACTGCGCGAGCGCGCGACCCTGCTCGGCGGCACACTGCGAGCCGGCCCGGGTACCGACCGGGGCTGGCATGTCGAAGCCGAACTGCCGAGAGCCAGGAGCGAGAGCGGTGTCCATTCGCGTCCTCGTCGCTGACGACCAGACGATCATCCGCACCGGGTTGCGGATCATGCTGAACGCCCAGCCCGGCATCGAGGTGGTCGGCGAGGCCGCCGACGGACACGAAGCGGTACGGCTGGCCCGCGAACTACGCCCCGACGTCTGCCTGTTCGACATCCGCATGCCCGTACTCGACGGGCTCGAGGCCACCCGGCTGGTCGCCGGCCCGGGCGTCGCCGACCCGCTGGCCGTGGTCGTCATCACCACGTTCGACCTCGACGAGTACGTCTACGGCTCACTGCGTGCCGGCGCCCGCGGATTCCTCCTCAAGGACACGGGAGCGGACCTTCTGGCGCAGGCCGTACGGTCGGCGTCCGACGGTGAGGCGCTCATCGCGCCCAGCGTCACCGTCCGTCTGCTCCAGGCATTCGCGGACCTGCCCGCCGGCCGGCCCGCGGCACAGCCGGTCTCTCCCGTCACCGCCCGCGAGGAGCAGGTGCTCCTCGCCGTCGCCCGCGGGCTGACCAACACCGAGATCGCCGATGCACTGCACATCAGCCTCAGCACGGTGAAGACGCATCTGGCCAGCCTGATGGCCAAACTCGGCGCCCGCAACCGGGTCGAGATCGCGATGTGGGCCTACGAAACGCGCCGTATCCTCCCCGGAACCTGAGCCGGGTGCCGGGCCATGTCCCATGGGTCCCAGCCCGTTCATCAGTGCACCGGTCGGCTCACGTCGGCTCCACCTGCCTCACCCGCCCCAGAGCGTGACGTACCCGGAGGCCGGAACGGGGTGGCGTGCCGGCGCGGGAGGCCGGGGCCGACCCCGAGCAGAAGGCCGCGGCTCGATCTCCTCGAGGTCGACGAAGTCGGTGATGTCGACGCTCCGGGAACGGCCCGGAGCGATCTCGTCCAGCTCCTCGGGCTCCCACGACGTTCCCGGAGCCACCGACCCCACCTCCGCGGAGACGGCTCCGTGAGCACCGGAACGACCGTGGTCGTGCTCATCGCGGCCCCATCCGGGCTCCGCGGACACCCCACCCGCTGGTTCGTCGAAGTGGCCGCCGGTGTCTACGTCGGCAACCCCAATTCCCGGATCCGTGAGCGCCTGTGGAGCATCCTCGCCGAACGCATCCACGACGGCCAGACCCTCATGATCGAACCAGCGACCACGCAACAGGGCTGGTCCGCCCGCCGCCGGCCGCGACCGCCAAACCCCCGTCGACTTCGACGGTCTTACCCTCATCGCCCGACCACGCCAGAACGGAGAGCCCTGGCGGCCTGCGAACAAGGTGAAGCAAAATGGAAAGATCACCTGACAACACCCCGGGTCACGAAGAGTCGTCCCCGCGCCCGCGGGGGTAGCTCCACGCTCGACGCGATGGCGCCGACCATGGCGCCGTCGTCGCCGCGCCCGCGGGGGTAGCTCGTCACACCAGCCCCGCAAAGCGTTGGGAGTGGCGTCCTCCCCGCCTACGCGGGGGTCTCCCGGTGGCGGTCCACTTGCACGTCAGCGGCGGTGGGTGTTCCTGGTCGGCGCAGGATGGTGCGCTTGGTGGCGACCAGCACGTCGCAGACGGAAGCGGGTCGCGGCTGCCCCGCTGCCTGTGCACGCCGCGCTGTCGCTGCTGAAGGCCCGGGGACGCGGTGCTGCAGGGTTGCCCTTGCTCGCCCGTCCTCTTGCGCGGTGGAGCGGGTATGGCCGGCATGGCCATCTTCATGGGGTGAGTCCCGGGCTGGATCCGAGCCGCAGGGGCCATGCGCTGCGGGTGGAGGAGTGCTCCCTCGGGCCGTCACGCGGGGCAGCGATCACTTTGAGTGACTCTTCGTGCAGAGTCTGTGACGTACGGGGTCCGTACGGTAACGACCCGAAGCCAACTGGCCCTCAACCGAACGATTGTGACGAAGGAAAAGATTCTGCGGACTGGCCCCCAGTAAGATGGGGGGCGAGCGTCCGTGTGGTCAAGGGTATCTGTCGACAAAGCCGGTCACCGCGCCCAACCGGCTCCTCTCCATAAGAGCCCTGAAAGCCCACTGTACGAAGTTCCAGGAATGTGACTGGCAGAGTCCCTGTTTATCACCCGAAGTTTACCGCCAATAAACCCGGCCGAGAACGAGAATTCCCAAAAGGGGAATCTGCATATATGCAGCTTCGTCGGCCCGGAACTGACCGACCGTCCTGGTTAGGGCACCCTTGCTGTCTCCGGGGTCGGTCAGAGGATGATCAAATATGACTGAGGGCGCTCCGGAATCCCGCGTCAATGGCAACTATGGGTGATGTCAAAACAGGCATAACGTGCATACGTTTCGTTTGCCACATCTTGGCGAGACGGGGCGTCTCGCAACCGTTGGCCTGCGCCTGCCCTCATAACGGCTCGCCAGAAACCCTCCGATGAGGGCATTCAAGCGGGAGACATTTGCTTCGGCGTGTCCCAGGCTGGCTGGTGGTGGTTAGCATAGTGACACGGTCTGAGCCTTGGTGGGTCCAGGCCTTCATGGAAGGCTCCGGAGTGTGGTGCTCCGGAGCCTTCTCATTATGTGACGTACTTCATCTGGGCCTCACAGTGCTCATCTGATAAGAGCTGTCCCGCTCGTCGGTAAATATTCCAGGCCACATTCTCGCGAATACCGATTCACAGCAGCGGTAAATAGATAATTCCAGGTTCCCGTGATGTTCCCCACCACCCAGGGCACAGGGACAGGCAAGAAGCCCTTGCCGTAGGGAATGTGGACACCACCGCAGATGGCCCGCAGGAATGGCAGACCCAGTTACTGGGTGACTGGCGATTTCCGCTCTGCTGACGGTAGCGTTATGAGCCTGACGTTCTCGCCATGCGCCGCCCTGGCCACCACCACACTGCCGGGCGGACCCCCGCGGGAGAGGGCGCTGGACCCACCAACCGGGTGCGCCCGCCGCCACGGGGGCGCACCTACCCACACCTTGATCAAGGGAACAGGCCGCATGCGTACCGCCCCGAGCGGCGGCAGCCCCAGGCGCACCCACCGCGCCAGCTGCCGCCCCACCCATACAACGCACCGTCACCCCACCGCGAACGCCGTACCCGTCGGCACCACACACAGCGCCCAGAGGGCGTGAGCCATGCCCACGAAGGCCAGCGCCCCGCGGCTGAGCGATCTCGTACGCGGACGCACCACCATGCCCACCGGCAGCTTCCTCAAGCACCTCCCCGCCACGACCTGGCAGACCATGATCGAGGACTGGGACCAGCGCATCCGCTCCTACAAGCGCGACCAGCCGCTCCCGCTCGACCCGGAAGACCGGCACGTCTTCATCATCGTCCAAGGCTGCGTCCGCCAGGAACGCTTCCCGCTGCGCTCCATGCCCGACGCCCCCACAATCACCCGGTTCCGCGGCGTCGGCGAGGTCGTCGGCGAGGCCAAACTCATCGACACCACGTCCTCGGTCAGCACGACCTGCATGACCAAGACCTACGTCATCCCCTGGCGCGTCAGCTACATGCACAGCCTGCAGCGCCACGAGCCCGACGTACAACTGGCGCTCCTGCGCAGCCTGGAAGACCGAAACCGGCAGGACGAGCGCATCTACGCCACCTTCGCACTGCCCGCCTTCCAACGCGTCAGCATGCTCCTGGCCCACCTCGCCGAGACGGTCGGCCAACCCGACCCGACCCTCACCCGCAGCACCACCATCAGCGGCCTGACCCAGAAGGACCTCGCCGCCGCACTCCAACTCGGCGTCTCCACCGTGGAGAACGCCATCAGCAGCCTACGTCGTCACGGTGTCATCGAAGCGGGGTACCGTAAGTTCATCGTCCACGACCTCGACGCGCTCCAGGACAGCGCCACCCGCACCTGACGATCACCAACTGGACCCACCAGCTCCAACGCCGCACCCACCACCCCGACTTCGGGCGTGCGGCGTCCACTCAGACCAAGGAAACGACATGCTGCTCAGCTCCATCCTCAGCGACCCCAGCGAGACCACCGTGATCGTGACGGCGGCCTCCTCGCTCGTCACCGGCTCACTCGGCACCCTCACGGCCATCAACCACAAGCGCGTGTTCGCCTGGGCGAAGACGGTGCGCCGCAAGGACGAGGAGATCGCCGAGCTCGCCGGCCCCGCCGCGACACTCGACGATCTGTACACCGAGCAGTGCCGGTTCGCCCGCACGCCCAGCCACAAGGCCGACCTCGCCGACATCACGCGTCTGGCCAACGCCATCAGCGGCCGCATCGAGCACACCGAGTGCATCAGGACTGAACTCGAACGCGTCGTCGAGTGCGCGCAGACCTACGTCGAAACCGCACTGCCCGAGCCACCCGCGACCGCCCGGATCGCCTACACCGAGACCCAGACCCTCATGGCCCAAGCCATGAGGCAGGAATCCGCGCGCGTCACACTCGAGCGGGCCATCAACGCCGCCAACCAGAAGATCGCCACGCTGCGACGCATCTGACCCACCCGCGCACGAGCGACGACGGGCCACACAGACCATCCGTGCGGCCCGTCGCCGTCTACACCCACCCGAAGTCCACGCCCACGACACCCACCACCCGCGCCCCGATCCCGACTCGCAGCCCGAATCGAACAGCCCCGACCTCACAACTGCACCGGTCAAAACCACCACGAGCCGCCTACCCACGGCACGATCCCCCACCGGCTACGACGCCCACCGCATCCCGATGGCGGACAACCGTTCCATCCGTTCCGGGGACAGGGCCGCGGCCCGGCTGCGCTGATTCCCGATCCACGCGCCCAACTTGACCTCCAGGACCTCCTGGTCCGCGCCATCCTCACGGCCGCCCCCCGCCCCGCCGCCGACGATGATCCGTTCGACGTGCTTCCTCGGTACCCGCAGGTGCCCCTCGCGCTCGAAGAACTGCTGGGCGGCGGCATAGTTGATGGCCCACTTGTCGGCCTGCGTACGGCGCGGCGGCGGCTTCTCGCCCTCGGCCGCGGGTGTGATCCCGAGGATGTGCTCACACATCCACTGCTGGACGCCGGTGAGCTTGTCCCAGCCGAAGCGCACGGCCTTGACCCACTGCCCGAGGTCCTCGCCCTGGTGCACGACGACACCCGGCTCCGTGGGCAGCTCGCCGCCCTCCTCCAGGAGCAGCCGGACCAGGTGGAAGCAGCGCTGCCACTCCACCGGCCAGGCCGGGCACCACGACGGGTCGATCTCCTCCAGCTGCTCGCGGCGCTCCTCCGACAAGGCGCCGGCCGACGACTGAACCGGCAGCCCCTCGGCGCGCCGCTGTTCGATCTCGGCCGCCTTCCGGGCGGCGGCCCGCGCGTTCTTCAGCCAGATACCCACCCGATACCCCAGGTAGGTGGCGTCCAGCGGCGCCAGGAGGTGGCCCGCCTCGGCCGCCCACCCGCGCGCGGCGGCCAAGCCCTCCTCCCACCCGACGTCGTAGTGCGACCAGATCATGCCGAGCTTCTCCAACTGCGCCACGCGGCCCTCTTCCATGTCCCCGCGCGCGTAGAACCGCCTCGCATCGGCGACCCATTGCCCCAGCCGGAACGCGGCGAGGGAGGCCGGCCACCCCTCGGCTCCCGCCCCCTCACCCGTCGGCACGCGGTAGGTGAAGGGCACCCTGAGGTTGCCGTACTCGCGGGCGTAGATGGTGGCGGCTTCGATGCCGCGCCGCCAGTGGGCGTGTTCAGGGTTGAGGACGCGCAGGCTGATGAACGCGGCCAGCTGCGCGGGGTCGCGGGGCGTACTGAACTTCAACAGTTCTCGAGCCGGTACCGACAGCCGGTCGCTACGGTCGCTCTCGCCTTCCTGCTCCCCGCCACGGCTCTGCACGCCCCTGACACGGCTCCGTGCCTGCCGTTCGGCGAGCTGCTCGACGACCCGGGCGTCGTGAGCCCTGAGTGCCTCCAGCAGTTTGGCCAAGCCGCCGTACGCCCGGCTGGTGAGCATGTTGTCCGCGGTCTCGCCAGGCCCGAGCAGGACCGGCACGACCAGGCTCGCAACCTTGCCCTCGCCAGGCTGCATGCGCAGAGCGCGACCGACGGCTTGGACGAGGTCAGGCATGGATCCGCGTACGTCGGCGAAGTACACGGAGTCGCAGTTCTTGGTGTCGACGCCCTCCCCGAGGACCTTCACCGAGCCCAGGAAGCCCTTCTCCACGACCGTGCCGTCCGTGGCGACCCCGGACGCGAACTCGCCCAGCACTCGCCGACGGTGGAGCGGCTTGTGATCGCCGCACAGCCAGTCGGCCCAGATCGTGCGCGGATACAGCCCGGGGTCCGTAGCGTGCAGCTGCGCGGCGACACCGGGGAGGCCGGCCGCGAACGCCTCGGCCTCCTTCACAACGTGGTGGAAGACGAGCGTGCGCCGGAAACTCTCATCCGCCGACGCCCTGAGCAGGGCGGTCTGGAGGGCTGCGAGCCGGGCCCCGCGCACCTCGTCCGAACGGCCCTCCACGCCCAGGAGCTGCGAGGCCTGGAGCTGAGTGTCGGTGATGTCCACGCACACCACCTGATACGGCGCGCAGACCCCCCGGTCGATCGCCTCCGACAGCGTCAGCGTGTAGCACCTGCTGCCGAACGGCCCCTCCGGGGCATCCTCCATCGACGCGACCAACTCACCCGGCGCACCCTGCGGCTCTTGGTCTTCGTCAAGCTGCCACAAGCGGGGCGTGGCGGTCATGTAGAGGCGGCGCAGGGACGGGATGCGGGTGTTGTCGTGGACGACCGCCCACGGCTTGCCCAGCCGACCCGACGTCCGGTGCGCCTCATCGACCACGATCAGGTCCCAGCCCGGAAGGCCGGCCTGGTGCGCGCGCTCCAGGGTGCCGAGCCCGAGGGAGGCGTACGTGGCGAACACGGTGACCTTGTCGAACGGCCGCACCCAGTTGACCAGCTCCTCGACGTCCGTGGTGTTCGGGAAGGCCACGTCCTCGCTCCGCAGGGACGAGACCCCGATCATCCGGCCTGTGCGGCCTCCCTCGCGCCACGCTGCCTCGGTCTGGGTGAGCAGGTCCAACGAGGGCACCAGAACAAGTGCACGACCTGCACGCAGTTCCTCGGCGCTCCGGGTGGCAACGAGGGTCTTGCCGGTTCCGGTCGCCATGATCACCTGAGTCCTAAGACCCTGCTCAGGCACAGTAGATCTTGCAGGCAATTCCAGAGCACGAAGTACGGCGTCGACGGCTTCCCGCTGATGAGGCCTCAGCTGGTTCATGACGGCGTATCACTCTGGGCTGTGAAAAGCATGATTGATAGATCCTTAGATGCGTCCACGACGTCGGACAGCACGAACAGCTCCTTCAAAGGCCCGCACCGAAGAGTAGTGTTCCTCACGAGCAGCCTCCCAGGACCCACTCCGACCGTACGCACTGCGCATCTGCTCGTAGGCCCTGATCAGCCGTGCTGCTTCCGCGCTGATCTGCTCACTACCAGGTGTCATGAAGAATCGGGTGCTCGCCTCGTATCGCACAGGATCCGTGACGGGCACGTCAGCGGCAGGCGCAGCACGTTCGGCAGCATCGATCAGCTCTCCACACAGCCGGTTATACACGGAGGAGAGGTGAGCACTCACCTCCACCATTTTGTTCACGTCATTCTGACGCTGCTCAACGCGGCGACGCACGTAGTCACCCGTCATCACCAGAACTCCGCCGATCAAGGCAGAAAGCAACGCTGTAATAACTGTCACCAGTACCTCTTAGTTCCAGAGTCTATCTGACAGTTCAATTTGAAGCACTGATCCGTCCGCCCGGGAGACCGGCCGCACCACAGTGTGTTATCAACCCAATCCGGCACGTGCTCGTCAAGCTGAGAAGCCGTCAGTCAGAAATCCACTTCCGGGTGACGGCTTCTCAGCTCGTTCATGTCAAGGAAGAGCTAACGGACCCGCGCACCCCCTCCTCGCTGCTCGGGCCGAAGGCCCGTTGGCCGCACCGCGCAGCGGGGCCGGCCTTTGGCCGCGCAGCGGCCCGGTGGCTGGAGCGCAGCGGAGGCCGCCCTCACGGGGCCGCAGGCCCCGGAGCTCCGGGAGCGCAGCGGACGGAGCGTCATCAGGGGTGCGCAGCACCCCTGATGGGTGGGACGCGCAGCGTCCCACCGGCGCTCGCGCTACGCGCGAGCGCAACACCCGCGCGCAGCGCGGGTGTTCGCTTGCGCATCGCGCAGCGATGCGTACCCGGGCTCTTATACACCTCAGACGCAGCCGACGACACCGGGCGCGGGTAGATCTCGGTGGTCGCCGGATCATTAAAAGGGGGGGGGGGGGGGGGGGGGGGGGGGGGGGGGGGGGGGG
>NZ_JAKEIO010000121.1 GCF_021474405.1 [Streptosporangium] indianense | reverse complement strand
GGCGTGGGGGCGGTCTGCGCGGGGTGAGGGGGAGACGGCTGGTTCGGTCGGGCTGAAGGTCGGCGCACGGCTCACAAGCTAGGACGACCGGAACACACTGACTACGGTCAGTTCGGCCAGGATCACGGATTGTAGGAAGCTACGGCTACCGACGGGTTCGACCGGGGCCGAAGATCGTCTGTCGGGCGGGGCGCCGGCCGGGCGAGGATGGCGCCGGGTCCGGTGATCACGGGCCCGGAAAGGCAGTGACTCACGTGAACGGCAAGCTCAACGGGCATATTCGCGAGCGTCTTCGCGCACCGAACTTCTGGCACCTCGCGACGGTGGGGGCGGACGGGGCGCCCCAGGTGTCGCCCATGTGGGCGGACATCGAAGGGGAGTACGTCATGGTCAACACCTCGGTCGGGCGGGTGAAGGAGGAGAATCTGCGGCGCAATCCGTACGTTTCGCTGTCCCACCACGACCCCGAGAACCCGTACGACCGCGCGGAGATCCGGGGCAGGGTCGTCCGGTTCGTGGAGGGCGAGGACGCGGAGCGGGCGATGGACCGGCTGGCGCGCAAGTACCTCGGCGAGGACCGGTACCCGTGGCTGCTGCCGGGGGAGCGCCGGGTCATGCTGCTGATCGAGCCGACGCGGGTGCGGAGGCTTGAGGGCGTCGAGCCGTTCCGGGCGGGCGTCCTGCCGGAGGAGCCGGCCGGCTGAGCCGTCTTCTCAAGGCTGTGGATCACGGCGTCCCGGCCGGCGGGCCGTCACAGCCTCACTGCCCCGACACCCAGCGGTACTGCAGCTCCGGCCGGCCCACCGTGCCGTACTGCGGGCGGCGTTCGGCGCGGCCCGCGTCGACCAGGTGCTCCAGGTAACGGCGGGCCGTGATGCGGGAGATGCCCACCGTCTCCGCGACGCCGGCGGCCGTCAGGCCCTCGGCGCTGTCGCGCAGGGCCACCGTCACCCGCTCCAGCGTCGGCGCGCTCAGCCCCTTGGGCAGCGCGGCCGGGCCCGGCGCCCGCAGGGCCGCGAGCGCCCGGTCCACCTCGTCCTGGCCGCTCGCCTCGCCGACCGCCGCGTGGAACTCGGCGTAGCGCACCAGGCGGTCGCGCAGGGTCGCGAAGGTGAACGGCTTCAGGACGTACTGCACGACACCGAGCGAGACGCCCTCACGGACGACGGCCAGGTCGCGCGCCGACGTCACCGCTATCACGTCCGCGTGGTGGCCGGCCGCCCTCAGGGACCGGGCCAGGTGCAGTCCGTGCACGTCGGGCAGGTGCAGATCGAGCAGCAGGAGGTCCACCGGGGTGCGCTCCAGGACCCGGCGGGCCTCCGCGCCCGAGTGCGCCTTGCCCACGGCCGCGAACCCCGGCACCCGGCCGACGTACAGGACGTGCGCGTCGGCTGCGACCGGGTCGTCCTCCACGACCAGGACCCGGATGGCCTTCTCGCTGCTCGTCATGCGTCGCCTCCAGCGCCTCTGGCCACCGAGGCCCCGGAGGGCACGCCCCCGGCCGCCGTCCCCGGCTCCCGCAGCGGCAGCCGTACCTCGAACTCCGCCCCGCCCCCGTCGGCCTCCGCGACCGTCAGGGAGCCTCCGTGCCGCTGGGCCGCCTGCCGGACGAGCGCCAGCCCGAGCCCCCGGCCGCCCGGTCCCGCGGGCTTCGTCGAGAAGCCCCGCTGGAAGACCGCCTCGGCGTGCTCGGGATCGACGCCCGGGCCGGTGTCCGAGACCCGCAGCACCAGTTCCGGGACGTCACCGCGGTCGCGGGTGTAGGCCGCCACCGTCACCCGGGCCCGGACACTGCCCTGCGCCGCGTCCACGGCGTTGTCGATGAGGTTGCCGAGGATGGTCACCAGGTCCCGCGCCGGCAGGGTCTCGGGCAGCAGACCGTCGTCCAGGCTGCTGTCCTCCGACACCATCAGCTCCACGCCCCGCTCGTTCGCCTGGGCCGTCTTGCCCAGCAGCAGCGCCGCCAGCACCGGCTCGCTCACCGCCGCCACGACCTGGTCGGTCAGTGCCTGCGCCAGCTCCAGCTCGGCCGTCGCGAACTCCACCGCTTCCTCCGCCCGCCCCAGCTCGATCAGTGACACGACGGTGTGCAGCCGGTTGGCCGCCTCGTGCGCCTGTGAGCGCAGCGCCTGTGTGAAGCCCCGCTCGGAATCCAACTCGCCCATCAGAGACTGGAGTTCGGTGACATCGCGCAGGGTGACGACGGTACCGCGCCGCTCGCCGCCCGACACCGGCGAGGTGTTGACCACCAGGACCCGGGACGCCGTCAGATGGACCTCGTCCACGCGCGGTTCCGAGGCGAGCAGGGCACCCGTCAGCGGGGCCGGCAGCCCCAGTTCGGCCACCGACCTGCCCACCACGTCCCCGGCCACGCCGAGCAACTCCCGACCTCCGTCGTTGATCAGCGCCACACGGTACTGCCCGTCCAGCATCAGCAGGCCCTCGCGCACGGCGTGCAGGGCGGCCTGATGGTAGTCGTGCATCCGGCTGAGCTCGGTCGCGTTCATGCCGTGGGTGTGGCGGCGCAGCCGGGCGTTGATGACGTACGTGCCGACCGCGCCCAGCACCAGCGCGCCGGCCGCCACACCGAGCAGGGCCGTCAGCTGGTCCTGGACCCGCTGGGTGATCTGCTCGACCCGGATCCCGGCGCTGACCAGGCCGACCACCCTGCTGCCGTCCCGGATCGGGGTGACCGCGCGGACCGACGGGCCGAGCGTGCCCGTATAGGTCTCGGTGAAGGTCTCGCCCTTCAGGGCCCGCTCGGTGTGCCCCCGGAAGGTCTGGCCGATCTGCTTCGGGTCGGGGTGCGTCCAGCGGATGCCCCGCGGATCCATGATCGTGATGAAGTCGACCTCGGTGTCCCGCATCACCTTCAGCGCGTACGGCTGGAGCTCGGCGGTCGGGTCGGGGGCGCGGGTCGCGGCCAGCACCGACGGGGAATCGGCCACCGAGCGGGCCACCGCCCTGGCCTGGCGCGTCGCCGCCTCCTCGGCCTGGCTGCGGTCGCTGACGTAGGAGAACAGCGCGTATCCGGCCACGACGACCGCTATCAGCACGGCCTGCATGGCGAACAGCTGGCCCGCCAGACTGCGGGGGCCGGGGACGGTGAGGCGCATGCCGTCAGTCTGCACCGTGGCTGATTGTGAACTAAATGAACGGAAGGGTGACCGCGCTCACAGAGCAGGACATAGTCACGGCATTCCCCATCACGCATCTCCGGGAGCCCCGCTCCGAATTTCCCGGGCCTCCCGGAGTCTTTTCCGGACGTGAGCCGCACGCCGGTGATGCCGACGACGTCGTCAAGGAGGGCCGCCGTGACCAGCGCAGCCGATACGGCACCTGCCGCACGCAAACCCAAGCGGGACCGCACGCACTACCTCTACATCGCGGTGATCATCGCGGTCGCCGCCGGTATCGCGGTGGGCCTGGCCGCGCCGGACTTCGCTGTCGGGCTGAAGCCGATCGGCACCGGGTTCGTGGCCCTGATCAAGATGATGATCTCGCCGATCATCTTCTGCACGATCGTGCTGGGCATCGGCTCGGTGCGCAAGGCCGCGAAGGTCGGCGCCGTGGGCGGTATCGCCCTGGGCTACTTCATGGTCATGTCGCTGGTCGCGCTGGGCATCGGTCTGGTCGTCGGCAACATCCTGGAGCCGGGCACCGGCCTCGCGGTGACCGATGCGATCAAGGACGCCGGTCACGCGCAGATCGACTCCGAGGCCAAGGACACCACGGAGTTCCTGCTCGGCATTATCCCGACGACCATCGTCTCCGCCTTCACCAGCGAGTCGGTGCTGCAGACGCTGCTGATCGCGCTGCTCGCGGGCTTCGCGCTGCAGGGCATGGGCTCGGCCGGCCAGCCGATCCTGCGCGGCATCGAGCACATCCAGCGGCTCGTCTTCCGCATCCTCGCGATGGTCATGTGGGCCGCCCCGATCGGTGCCTTCGGCGCCATCGCCGCCGTCACCGGCTCGGCCGGCCTGGAGGCGCTCAAGAGCCTCGCCGTGCTGATGCTCGGCTTCTACGTGACCTGCTTCCTGTTCGTCTTCATCGTGCTCGGCGCCCTGCTGCGCGTGGTCGCAGGCCTGAACGTCTTCACGCTGTTCAAGTACCTGGGCCGGGAGTTCCTGCTGATCCTGTCCACGTCCTCGTCCGAGTCCGCGCTGCCGCGGCTCATCGCGAAGATGGAGCACCTGGGCGTCAGCAAGCCGGTGGTCGGCATCACCGTCCCGACCGGCTACTCCTTCAACCTCGACGGCACCATGATCTACATGACCATGGCCTCGCTGTTCATCGCCGACGCCATGGGCACGCCGATGTCGCTCGGCGAGCAGATCCCGCTGCTGCTCTTCCTGCTGGTCGCCTCCAAGGGCGCCGCCGGTGTCACCGGCGCCGGTCTCGCGACCCTGGCCGGTGGTCTGCAGTCGCACAAGCCGGCCCTGGTGGACGGCATCGGCCTCATCGTCGGCATCGACCGCTTCATGAGCGAGGCCCGCGCCCTGACCAACTTCGCCGGCAACGCCGTGGCCACCGTGCTGATCGGCACCTGGACGAAGGAGATCGACAAGGACCGCGTGAACCAGGTCCTCGCCGGCCGGCTGCCCTTCGACGAGAAGACGCTGCTGGACGACCACCACGGCGGCCCCGCGGAGGACCGCACCGAGACCGAGGTGCCCGAGCAGGGCGGCGAGAAGGAACTGGCGAAGGCCTGACGGCCGCTCCGCCCCCACAGATTCCGGGCGGCTGGGTGTCCCCCCGTCGCTCAGCCGCCCGGTCCCCGGCGCACAGACGGATCAAGCGTTCAGCTTCGCCACCAGTGCGGTGGCCTTCGAGGCGGGCACGCCCGCCGCGGTCAGTACGGTGACCGCGGCGCAGCGGCCCGCCTCCTGTGCTGTCAGCAGGCCGTCGTTCACCGCCTCCATCACCGCGAACAGCATCTGTTCGTGCACGTACGCCAGCGCCGGGGCCGGCAGCGGCGAGCTGAAGACCCCGTCGTCCAGCCCACGTTGCAACAAGCCGATGCTCTCCTTCCTGACCGGCGCGAGCCGCTCGCGGATGCCCTGCATGGTGACCGTGCGCTGGGCGAGCGCCACCAGCAGCCGGTAGCGGTCGGCGATCTCCCACACCGCCAGCACCGAGCACGCCACCGCCTCCGCCGGTTCCCGCACGTCCTCGCGGCCCGCCGCGTGCGCGGCCGACAGCGCCTCGACGGCCTCGTCGACGAGCGTGCTGATCAGCGCCTCGCGGCTCGGGAAGTGCCCGTACACCGTCCGCCGGACGACTCCCGCGGCCCGTGCGATCTGGTCCATCGACGCGTCCGGGTCGCGCAGCAGCTCGGCGAGGGCGACGTCGAGGATGCGGCGGCGGTTGGCGTCGGCGCGGCTGGTTCCCGTGGTCATGGACGTCATTGTGCCCCTTCCCCGATCGAGTTGCACAGCACTGTGCAACGGAGTAGATTGCACAGCGTTGTGTAAATGCACACCCATGTGCAACCCCAGTCGGGAAGGCGACCCCTGCCATGCGACTCGTCATGAACCAACCGGCCGAGAGGATGGACCGCCCCTACGCACGCCGCTGGTGGGCGCTGCTGGTGCTCTGCCTCAGCCTGCTGATCATCGTGATGGCCAACACCGCCCTCACCGTCGCCGCGCCCGCCATGACCGAGGACCTGGGTCTGACCAGCGCCGACCTGCAGTGGGTCATCGACGGCTACACCGTCCCCTACGCCGCGCTGATGCTGCTGCTCGGCGCGATAGGCGACAAGTACAGCCGCCGGGGCGCGCTCGTCCTCGGACTGGTCGTCTTCGCGGGCGGCTCCGTCTTCGGCTACCTCGCCGACAGCGCCACGACCGTCATCGCCGCCCGGGCCGTGATGGGCGCCGGCGCCGCGATGATCATGCCCGCCACGCTGTCCCTGCTCGCCGCGACCTTCCCGCGCGCCGAGCGGGCCAAGGCCATCACCCTGTGGACCGCCACGGCCGGACTCGCCATCGCGGCCGGACCGCTGGTCGCCGGAGCGCTGCTGGAGGATCACGGCTGGTCCTCGACGTTCCTCATCAACGTCCCCGTCGCGGTCCTGGCCCTCCTCGGCGCCTTCGTCCTCGTCCCGCCGTCCAAGGCCGCGGACCGCGGGCGCATCGACTACGGCGGCGGACTGCTGTCGGTGGTATGGATCGCCGCACTGGTCTACATGATCATCGAGGGCCCGCACTTCGGCTGGGGCGTCAAGGCCGTCACCGCCGCGGTCGTCGCCGGAGCCGGGCTCGTCGCCTTCGTCCTGTGGGAGCTGCGCCACCCGCGCCCGCTGCTCGACGTCCGCCGCTTCGCCGACCGCGGCTTCGCCGGCTCCAACCTCGCCGTCGCCCTGTTCTTCCTGGCGGTCTTCGGCGCCTTCTACTACCTGACCCAGCATCTGCAGTTCGTCCTCGGCTACGACGCCCTGGACACGGGCCTGCGCATGCTGCCGCTGGCGGGTGCCGTGTTCGTGGGCGCCGCCCTCACCGGTCTCCTCACGCCCCGCGTCGGCATGAAGTGGACCGTCACGGCCGGCATGGTCGGCGGCGCGACGGCCCTCGCGCTGCTCGCCCGGGTCGACGCCACCTCGTCGTACGGCGACTTCGTCGCGCCCCTCGTCGTGCTCGGCCTCTCGATCGGGCTCGCCCTGTCGCCCTGCACCGACGCCATCATGGGGGCCTTCCCGGAGTCGAAGCTCGGCGTCGGCGGCGCGGTGAACGACACCTCGCTGGAGCTCGGCGGCTCGCTCGGCATCGCCATCCTGGGCTCGCTGCTGGCGACCTCGTACTCCGGCCACCTCTCGGACGCGACGACCGGGAGCAAGCTTCCCGCCTCCTCCCTGTCCACGGCCCAGGACTCCGTCGGCGCCGGGTACGCCGTCGCCCAGGGCATCGGCGACAAGGCACGGCAGCTGGCCGAGCAGGCCGCGCACACCGGCGACCCCCAGCAGGCGGAGCGGCTGCGGACGCAGGCCGAGCAACTCGGCGGCGGCGCACGGCAGATGGCCGACGCGGTCGGGTCCGCGTTCTCCGACGCGGTCGCGCACACCAGTCTGATCGGGGCCGTGATCCTGGGCGTCGGCACGCTGGTGGTGGCGCTGCTGCTGCCCGGCAGGCCGAAGGCGGCGGAGGAGGAGCCCGTCGAGGAGAGCCGGGAGCTGGAGTCCGCGGGGACCCGCTAGGACGGCTCGCGGGAGCTCGCGGGAGCTCGCGGGAACTCTCGGGTTCGCGAGGGTTCGCGGAGTGCGCGGGAGTGGCGCCACCGCCCGGTTGCGGTCGGCGTCACTTTCGCGCGGGGGGTGGGGGAAACCGGCCGGCGTCATTCTCGTGCGCGGGGGTGGGTGAAGCCGGCCGGCGTCATTCTCGTGCGCGGCCCGGGACAGGCCCGGTCGGTGTCACTTCCGGGCGGGGGCCGGGCCGGACTGGTCGGCCTCACTGTCGTGCACCGGCCGGACCGGCACAGCCGCCTCGTCCAGCCGGGTGCGTTCCTCCGAGGTGAGGAGCAGGTCCGCCGCGGCCGCCGAGTCCCTGATGGTCTGCGGACGGCTCGCCCCCGGGATCGGGACGACCGCCGGGGAACGGCCCAGCAGCCAGGCCAGACCGATCTGTTGGGGACTGACACCGCGCTCCGCCGCCACCGCGTGGAACGCGGCGAAGCGCCGCTCGCCCTCCGTGCGTGAGGGCCCGTCCAGTGAGCTGCGGGCCAGCCCGCCCAGCGGACTCCACGGCAGGAACGCCAGAC
Source organism: [Streptosporangium] indianense (assembly GCF_021474405.1). Classification (GTDB taxonomy): domain Bacteria; phylum Actinomycetota; class Actinomycetes; order Streptomycetales; family Streptomycetaceae; genus Streptomyces; species Streptomyces indiaensis. The sequence continues at coordinate 15,332 of NZ_JAKEIO010000121.1, read as the reverse complement.
CCAGCTCCGCACAGAGCCGCAGCTCCGGCTCGCTGTCCCGGACGGCGGGGGAGTACCGGTTCTGGACCGACACCAGCCGGTCGCCGAGGATCTCCCGGGCCCGGCGGATCTGGTCCGCGTCCGCGTTGGACACACCGGCCAGCCGGATCGTGCCCGCGTCGAGCAGCTCGCGCAGCGCCCCGACGGACTCCTCGAAGGGCACCGCGGGGTCGGGCTTGTGCAGCTGGTACAGGCCGATCGCCTCGACGCCCAGCCGCTCGCGCGACGCCTCGGCGGCGGCCTTGAGGTGGCCGGGGGAGCCGTCCACCGTCCAGTGGCCGCCCGCCGGCCGGCCCCGTCCGCCCTTCGTCGCCACCAGGACGCCGGAGGTGTCACCGCCGTAGGAGGCCAGTGCCCGGGCCACCAGACGCTCGTTGTGGCCGGGCTCCGCCCCCGGCAGGTGGTACGAGTCGGCCGTGTCCAGGAGGGTCACACCGGCGTCGAGCGCGGCGTGCACGGTCGCCAGGGCACGCTCCTCGTCCGGTCTGCCCTCGATGGACAGCGGCATCGCCCCGAGCCCCACGGCGCTCACCCGCAGCCCGCCGAGAGTCCTGTACCGCATGTCAGTCGCCCTTCCCGAGCGTCTCGGCGACGGCACGCGGCAGCCACTGCCGGGCCTCGCCGAAGCGGAAACCGAGCCGGGCGGCCCGGGAGTTGTCCATGCCGTAGGAGCGGCGGAACGAGAACGGCGAGACCTCGCCGACCTCCACGGACCGGAACTCAGCCCGGCCCCCGGGGACATGGGCGGCCACCGCCGCGCACAGCTCCTCGGTGCTCAGCGCCCCGGACGAGGCGGCGTTCACCGGCCCGGTGAAGTCCTCGCCCGCCGCCCAGGCCAGGAAGTGGGCGACCTCCTCGACGTACGCGTAGGTGGCCGGCCGGTTCACCGCCGGCACGGCGATCGGCTCGCCGGAGCGCATCCGCTCGGCGTAGTGGGCCAGCCGGCCGGTGAAGTCGTCGTCCCCGCCCAGCACATGGGCCACCCGCACCGCCGTGTACGGCAGCGCCGCGCCGCCGGCCGCGAGGACCGCCTCGGCCTGCCGCTTGCCCTCCCCGTAGTGGGCCTCCGCGAACGCGGGGTCGCCCCAGGGCAGTTCCAGGTCGACGGTGACGGCGGACGGGTCGACGGCCTCCTCGCGCACGAGTGCGGGGGAGTCCTCGTACTCGTACACATCGACCGTCGACGTCATCACATAGCGCCGGGTGCGGCCGGTGAAGACCCGGCGGGCGAGCGCGGCCTGGCGCGGGGTGTAGCAGACCTGGTCGACGACGACGTCGAAGACGCGCGAGCCGAGCGCGCCGGTCAGCGACCGCTCGTCGTCCCGGTCGGCGCGCAGGTGCGCCACCCCGGCGGGCGGCGGCGAGGAGCCGCGGTTCAGCACGGTGACGCGGTGGCCTTCGGCGAGCAGCATGGCGATCAGGCGCTTTCCGACGTACCGGTTGCCGCCGATGACCAGGACGTCCAGGGCTTTTTCCATGGCCATAATTCTCCCGGCGTACCGTCACGCCCTGAAGGGGGAACCATGGGAGTTCAGGCCGCCGCGCCGAAAGAACCACGGCATCCGCGCAGCGCCGCCGACGAAACGTCGGTGGCCTTCGACGCACTGGACCGGCAGATCCTCCAGCTGCTCCAGACCGACGGCCGGATCAAGCTCAGTGAGCTGGGCCGCCGGGTCAGGCTCAGCCCGGCGGCCGTCACCGAACGGGTACGGCGACTGGAGGCGGCGGGCGTGATCAGCGGCTACGGCGCCCATGTCGTGCCGGCCCGGCTCGGCTACGGAATCCAGGCCTTCATCCGCGTCAACCCGCACGGCGGCTACAACCTGAAGCACCCCAGGACCCTGGAGCTGATCGAGCGCCCCGAGATCACCGAGGTGCACCACGTGGTCGGGGAGGACTGCTGGATCCTCAAGGTCGCGGTGTGCGACACCGTCCACCTGGAGGAGGTCCTGGAGGCCGTCTCGGCGCTGGGCCGCACCACCACGTCGATCGTGCTGACCTCCCCGGTGGAGCGGAAACCGCTGTTGCCTTGACGCCGGGGTCAAGGATTACGTTCGACCACATGCGAATCGGCGAGCTGGCCGCACGGGCCGGGACCACGACGCGGACGCTGCGCTACTACGAATCGCGGGGCCTGCTGCCCGCGCGGCGCACCGGCAACGGATACCGGACCTATGACGAGAGCGACCTGCGCCTGCTGCGGCAGATCAGGACGCTCCAGGACTTCGGGTTCGACCTGGAGGAGACACGGCCCTTCGTGGAGTGCCTGCGCGCCGGGCACCCCGAAGGCGACTCGTGCCCGGCGTCGCTCGCGGTCTACCGGCGCAAGCTGGACGAACTCGACGCGCTGATCGGCCAGCTGACCGGCGTACGGGACACCGTCGCGCGGCAGTTGGAGCGCGCCGAGCTGGCCCGGGCCGAGCTGGCCGCCGAGGCGGAGGTTCCGGGCGGTCCGGAACCCGTGTGCGAGCTGGGAGGGGACCCATGGTGACCGGCGTGACGGATGTGACGGACGCGAACTTCGAGGCGGAGGTGATCGGGGCCGAGCTGCCGGTGCTGGTGGAGTTCACCGCCGACTGGTGCCCGCCCTGCCGGCAGATGGGCCCGGTGCTCAAGGCCCTCGCCACCGAGGAGGGCGACCGGCTGAAGGTCGTGCAGCTGGACGTCGACGCCAATCCGGAGACGACCAACGCCTACAAGGTGCTCTCCATGCCGACCTTCATGGTGTTCCGGGGCGGTGAGCCCGTGAAGGCGATGGTCGGTGCACGGGCCAAGCGGAAGCTGCTGGAGGAGCTGGCCGATGTGATCTGAGCGATCCGCCCGGACAACAGGAAATCCCCCGAGCAATTGCGCTCGGGGGATTTCCTTGCGTATATTTGTCTGTTCGTGACTTCAAGTCGAATGAAGCCACAGTGAAGTTCAGTGAGCACAGTATATCCGGGCGGGAGCGGAATTGTCAAACACCGAATTTCCGGACGATGAATTGCGCCAGGAACAGGAATTCATCGACGGGTTGTACGCGCGCGTGGACGCGCTGCGCGGCTACGCCGAGACCTCCGTCACGGACGCGCTCGCGCAGGGCAACACCCCCATGCAGGCCAGACTCGAGCGGGACATCCTCGTCGCCGAGCGCTCCGGGCTGCTCGCCGCGCTGAACGCGGTGGACGGCTCCCTGTGCTTCGGCCGGATCGACCTCACCTCGGGCGTCACCCACCACATCGGCCGCATCGGCCTGCGCACGGACGACGCCGAACGCACCCCGGTCCTCATCGACTGGCGCGCCGACGTCGCCCGCCCCTTCTACCTGGCCACCGGCCACACCCCGATGGGTCTGAGGCGCCGCCGGCACATCGCCACCGACGGCCGTACGGTCACCCACCTGCACGACGAGATCCTCGACCTCGGCGACGAGACCCGCACCGGCCACGAGGACCCGACGGGCGACGCCGTACTGCTCGCCGCCCTCAACTCGGCGCGCACCGGGCGCATGGGCGACATCGTGCAGACGATCCAGGCCGACCAGGACCGCATCATCCGCGCCCCGCACCGCGGCGTCATGGTGGTGGAGGGCGGTCCGGGCACCGGCAAGACGGCCGTCGCCCTGCACCGCGCCGCCTACCTGCTCTACGAGCACCGGGAGCTGCTCGCCAAGCGGGCGGTGCTGATCGTCGGGCCCAACCCGGCGTTCCTCGGCTACATCGGCGAGGTGCTGCCCTCCCTCGGCGAGACGGGGGTGCTGCTCGCGACCGTGGGCGAGCTGTTCCCCGGGGTGAAGGCGACCGCGACCGACACGCCCGAGGCGGCCGCGGTGAAGGGTCGCGCCGACATGGCCGACGTCCTCGCCGAGGCCGTGCGCAGCCGGCAGGCGCTGCCCGACCCGGTGATCGCCATCGAGCACGACCGCGAGGTCCTCATGCTCGACGACGGCCTGGTCAACGTCGCCCGCGAGCGCACCCGTGCCGCCGGACTGCCGCACAACGCCGCCCGCGAGCACTTCGAGGGCCACATCCTCAACGCCCTCACCGACCTGTACGCCGAGCGGATCGGCACCGACCCCTTCGACGGGTCCAGCCTGCTCGACCCCAGCGACATCACCCAGATCCGCGACGACCTCGCCGAGAACCCCGAGGTCTGGGCGGCCGTCGACCAGCTGTGGCCGCTGCTGACCCCGCAGCGGCTCGTCGCGGACTTCCTCGCCGCGCCGGAGGAGTTCCTGCCCGCCGAGGACGCCGACGCCGTACGCCGGCCGGTGACCAGGCGCTGGACGGTGGCGGACGTGCCGCTGCTCGACGAGGCCGCCGAACTCCTCGGCGACGACGACCGGCTCGCCCGCGACCGCGCCGAACGCGAGCGGCAGCGGCAGATCGCCTACGCCCAGGGCGTGCTCGACGTGTCCTACGCGTCCCGGACCTATGAGTTCGAGGACAAGGAGGAGGACGACCCCGAGGGCTCCGAGGTGCTGTCCGCGCACGACATCATCGACGCCGAGCGGTTCGCCGAGCGGCACGAGGAGGACGACCACCGCAGCGCCGCCGAGCGCGCCGCCGCCGACCGCACCTGGGCGTTCGGGCACATCATCGTCGACGAGGCGCAGGAGCTGTCGCCGATGGCGTGGCGGCTGCTGATGCGGCGCAGCCCGACCCGTTCGATGACCCTGGTCGGCGACCCGGCTCAGACCGCGGAGGCGGCCGGGGTCGGGTCCTGGTCCGGCATCCTCGAGCCGTACGTCGAGGACCGCTGGGAGCACACCCGCCTGGGCGTCAACTACCGCACCCCGGCCGAGATCATGGACGTCGCCGCGGCCGTGGTCCGTGCCGAGCACCCGCGGTTCGAGCCGCCCAGCTCGGTCCGCTCCACGGGCGTACGCCCCTGGGCACGCGCCACCGACGACCTTCCCGGCGACGTCGCCAAGGCGGTCGGGGAGCTCACCCCGGACGAGGGCAGGCTCGCGGTCATCGCGCCCCGCGACCTCCACCGCTCCCTCGCGGCCCGGCTGGACGGTGTCACGGCCGGCACCGAGCCCGACCTCACCCGGTCGGTCGTTCTGCTCGACCCGCGCCAGGCCAAGGGCCTGGAGTTCGACTCCGTCCTCGTGGTCGAGCCCGGCCGGTACGGCACGAGCGACCTGTACGTGGCCCTGACCCGGGCCACCCAGCGGCTGGGCGTGCTCCACACCGGCGCACTGCCCAAGCCCCTGGCGGACGCCTTCGCCTAGCGGAACGGCCCCGTGCCCACCCGGGCACGGGGCCCGCCTGCCGCAGGACGGCGAGCAGCGTCATGACGTCACGGCCGTCTTGCGGGCGCGCGGTTCGGTAGCGCAGCCCGCGCCGATGAACAACAGGGCCACGGCCAGCCGTGGTCGGGGTCGCCGGAGTAGACGGAGCCGTCGTCGCGGACGCAGCCGAAGCGCAGCGGCAGGTACGAGGAGCGGTGAGGGGACAGCCCGTCCCGGGTGACTTCGCCGAAGCCGTCCACCCCTCCGGTCACGCCCTTGTCCCAGGGCAGCTCAACCTGCCCGCTGCGCGGACGCGTTCACGGGCGGCTCGGGCAGCCAGTCACGAGTCGGGTCGTACTCCAGCCACCGGCTCCGGCCCGCCTGCTCGGCGAGGGCCGTGGTGAGGACGTCAACGCCGGGGTGCCCGCCGCCGGCGCGCCACACCAGCGACCAGGCGTACAGGGGCGTGGGGTCGACCAGCGGGACGGAGCGCAGCCCCGGCACGTCCGGCAGGGGCACGTCGGCGGGCAGCAGCGAGAAACGCCGCGGGTCCGCCACCACCTCGGCGAGGAAGTGGGCGAGGCCCAGGTTGAGGGCGGTTGCCGTGGTGGGGATGCCGAAGCGCCGGGCGAACCGGTGGAGGAAGTCGAGCCGGTCCAGCGTCCCGGGCGCCCACAGCACACCGCCGCTCAACTGCCCGGGCCTCACGGCGGGTTCGGCTGCGAGCGGATGGTCCGCGCCGAGCACGGCGTCCACCGGCTCCAGCCGCACCAGACGGTGCGCCAGTCCCGCGGGCAGCGGAGGGTGCACCCGGCCGAAGGCCGCGTCGATGTCACCACGCAGCAGGGCCGCCGTCACCGACGGCAGATCACGCCCGTGGCCCAGCACCAGCTCCCCTGCCCGCCCGGCGACCTCGGCCAGGGTCCGCATCGGCGCGTAGAGATGCCCCCAGACATCGACCCGCAGGGGCCGGTCCGTCCCCACGGCCGCCGCGACGGCCGCCTCGGCCGCGGCCAGGGCCTGCCGGGCCGGCGCGAGGAAACGCCGTCCCGCCTCCGTGAGTTCCACCGCCTTGCCGCCGCGCCGGAACAGCGCGGTGCCGAGCAGCGACTCGAGCCGCACGATCCGCTTGGACAGGGCCTGCTGGGTGAGACCGAGCGTGCCGGCCGCCCGCCCGAAGTGCAGTTCCTCGGCGGCGCACACGAAGGCCCGTACCCGCGCCATGTCGAGATCCATGGCTCCCCACCCTAGTGCCGCGGCAGGCAACGTCCGCCTCGTCGCGACGCCCGCACGCCCTCTCGCCGCACCCCAGAGCGCGCACCGGACGCCGCTCCTTCACGGGCAAACGTTGCCTGCCGCGGCACTAGGTCGTGTCCGACCTGGAGCTCGGGCGACAACCGTACGTTGTCGGTCCTGCCGGTTCGTTGTTGGATCACACAGTGGCCGCGGAGGTTGCATGTCCGGCATGCGAAGACTGATTCCCACGGGGGAGGCGGCCCGGCCGGTCGCCTTCACCGAGGCACCCCCGCCCGTCCCCGCGCCCGACGAAGCACTCGTGAAGGTCGAGGCGTTCGCGCCGAACCGGGGCGAGACGTTCCTCCTCGAACATCCCGAGCCGGGGCTGCTGCCCGGCAAGGACATCGCGGGACTGGTCGTGCAGGCCGCGGCCGACGGCTCGGGCCCCGCCCTCGGCACCCGCGTGGCCGGACACCCCGCACAGGGCGGCTGGGCCGAGTACGCCGCCGTGCCCACCCACTCCCTCGCCCCGCTCCCGGACGGCGTCGACAGCGTCCGGGCAGCGGCCCTGCCCCTCGCCGGCATCACCGCCCTACGCCTGCTGCGCACGGCCGGATCCCTGGCCGGCACACGGGTACTGCTCACCGGTGCCTCGGGCGGCGTCGGCCACTACGTCACCGAGCTGGCCGTCGCCGCCGGGGCCGAGCTGACCGCGGTGACGGCCACACCGGAGCGCGGCGCCCGCCTCCAGGAGCTGGGCGCGCAGGTGGTGCACGAGGTGGCGGCGGCACACGGGCCGTTCGACGTCGTGCTGGAGTCCACGGGTGGACCGGACCTGCCGGCGGCCGTCGCCAGGACCCGCCCGGGGGGCCTGGTCGTCTGGTTCGGCCAGGCGAGCCGTACCCCGGCGACCCTCGACTTCTTCGCACTCCTCGGCGGCCCCGAGCGGGTGACCCTCCGGCACTTCCACTACGCGGGCGCCCCCTACGGCCCCGATCTCTCGACGCTGGTGCGTCTGGTCGAACAGGGGCGACTGCACCCGGAGATCGGCCGGACCGCCGACTGGGCGGACACCTCCGGCACGTTGGTCGACCTGCGCGAGCGCCGGATACGCGGCAAGGCCGTCCTGCTGACGGGAGGAACCCGATGAGCGCCCCCGACTTCGCCGCCGCCCAGTGGACACGCGCCACCGGCGCGGGCGTCGACCCCCATGAGTACCGGCGCGTCACCGCCGCCCTCACCCGTGTCGCCGACTGGGGACCGGCCTTCTCGCACACCGGACAGGCCTTCGTCGAGCGCGCGGAGCGGGCCGGATCGTCCGTCTCGGCGGGAGAGCACCTGCTGATGGCGGCCCGGTGGTTCCACCTCGCCACGCTCGCCCCCTACGCGGAGGCCGGCCGTGCCGCCGCAGCCGCGGACGAGGCCCTGAGCCGGGCGCTGACCGTGCTGGAGCCCGGTGCGCGGCGCGTCAGCGGCACGGGTTTCACCGGCTGGCTGCGCGGACCCTCGGACGCCCCCGGCACGGTGATCGTGGTCCCCGGCCTGGACTCGGCCAAGGAGGAGTTCCTCGACCTGACGGCGGCGCTGCTCGCCCGGGGACTCGCGGTGTTCGCGATGGACGGACCCGGGCAGGGCGCCCTCGCGGCCACGACCACCCTCACCCCGCACTACGAGCAGGTCGTCGGCCGGGTCGTCGACGCCCTCGGCGTCCCGCACGTCGGGCTGGTGGGCCTCAGCCTGGGCGGCTACTACGTGGCACGGACCGCGGCCCTGGAGCCCCGCGTGGCGGCCGCCGCCACCGTCAGCGGCCCCTTCCGCCTCGACTGGGACAGACTGCCTCCGCCCGTGCGGGACGTCATGACACGCCGGGCCCAAGGAGCCGACGCAGCCCGTGCCTTCGCCCGCCGGGTCGATCTCACCGGCCTGGCACCGCGCATCACGGCCCCGCTGCTGGTCGTGGACGGCGGGCAGGACGTCATCCCCGGCGTGACGAACGGCGAGCAGCTGGCCCGACTGGCACCGCACGGCACCTACCTTCCCGTCCCGCACGGCGACCACCTGCTCGGCAACGCACGCGGTGACTGGCTGTTCCCCCTCGCCGACCACTTCGCCCACACGCTGACGGGAGCGGCGGTGTGAGCCGCTCCCGTCCACGCCCTGCCTCGGGGCCTGCCCCTTACGCCGGCCGCAGCCAGACCGTCGCCAGGGGCGGCAGGGTCAGCCGGATGCTGGCCGGGCGGCCGTGCCAGGCCAGCGGCTCGGGCTTGACCGGGTGGGGGTTGGTGACGTCACTGCCGCCGTAGCGGGCAGCGTCGGTGTTGACGGCCTCGTGCCAGGCGGGAACGTCCTCCGGGACGCCCAGGCGGTAGTCCTGGCGGGTGACCGGTGCGAAGTTGGACACCGCCAGCACCGGGACGCCCTCCGGGTCCAGCCGCAGGAACGCGAAGACGTTGTCGTCGGCGGCGTCCCCGACGATCCACTCGAAACCGGCCGGGTCCGTGTCCAGGCGCCACAGCGCCGGGGTCGCCCGGTAGACGGTGTTCAGGTCGCGGACCAGGTCGCGCACCCCGCGGTGGTCGGGCTCGGCCCCGTACCCCGGGTCCAGCAGCCACCAGTCGGGGCCGTGCGCCTCGGACCACTCGGCGCCCTGCGCGAACTCCTGCCCCATGAACAGCAGCTGCTTGCCCGGATGGGCCCACATGTAGCCCAGGTAGGACCGGACCCCGGCCCGCTGCTGCCACCAGTCGCCCGGCATCTTCGACACCAGCGAACGCTTGCCGTGCACCACCTCGTCGTGCGAGATCGGCAGCACGTAGTTCTCGCTGTAGGCGTACACCATGGAGAAGGTCATCTCCCCGTGGTGGTACTTGCGGTGCACCGGCTCGTGGCTCATGTACTGCAACGAGTCGTGCATCCAGCCCATGTTCCACTTCAGCCCGAACCCCAGCCCGCCGAAGCCGCTCGGGCCCTTGTGGTGGGTGGCGCGGGTGACGCCGTCCCAGGCGGTGGACTCCTCGGCGATCGTGACCACGCCCGGGACCCTGCGGTACACCGTCGCGTTCATCTCCTGCAGGAACGCCACCGCGTCCAGGTTCTCCCGGCCACCGTGCTCGTTGGGTGTCCACTGCCCCGGCTCGCGCGAGTAGTCCAGGTAGAGCATCGAGGCGACGGCGTCCACGCGCAGCCCATCGATGTGGAACTCCTCGCACCAGTACACGGCGTTCGCCACGAGGAAGTTGCGCACCTCGTTGCGCCCGAAGTCGAACTCCAGCGTGCCCCAGTCGGGGTGCGCGGCCCGCAGCGGGTCCTCGTGCTCGTACAGCGGACGCCCGTCGAACTCGGCCAGCGCCCACGAGTCCCGCGGGAAGTGCGCCGGCACCCAGTCCATGAGGACGCCGATGCCCGCCTGGTGCAACTTGTCTACCAGGTACCGGAAGTCGTCCGGCGTGCCCAGCCGGGCCGTCGGCGCGTAGAAGCCGGTCACCTGGTAGCCCCAGGAGCCCCCGAACGGATGCTCCGCGACCGGCATCAGCTCGACGTGCGTGAAGCCCAGGTTCTTCACGTACACCGGCAGCTGCTCGGCGAGCTGGCGGTACGTCAGACCCGGTCGCCAGGAGGGCAGATGCACCTCGTAGACGGAGAACGGCGCCTCGTGCGCCGGGACCTCGGCACGCCGGGCCAGCCAATCCGCGTCACCCCACTCGTACTGCGAGGAGGTGATGACCGACGAGGTCGCGGGCGGCACCTCCGTGCGGCGGGCCAGCGGGTCGGCGCGCAGCGTCTTCGAACCGTCGGGGCGGGTGATCTCGAACTTGTACAGCTCGCCCTCGCCGATGTCCGGCAGGAACAGCTCCCACACCCCGGACGAGCCGAGCGAGCGCATGACGTGCCCGGTGCCGTCCCAGAAGTTGAAGGTGCCGGCCACGCGCACCCCGCGCGCGTTCGGTGCCCACACCGCGAACCGGGTGCCGGTCACGCCCTGGTGGGTCATCGGGTGCGCGCCCAGCGCCGTCCACAGCTCCTCGTGCCGGCCCTCGCCGATCAGATGCAGGTCGAGGTCGCCCAGCGTGGGCAGGAAGCGGTAAGCGTCCTCGGTCTCCAGGACCGTGCCCTCGTACTCCACGAGAAGCCGGTACTCAGGGACCTCCGTCAGCGGCAGCAGCCCCGAGAAGAAGCCCTCACCGTCGTCGTGCAGCTCCGCTCGCATCTCCCCGGCGACGACGGTCACCGACAGGGCGTACGGACGGAACGCCCGGAAGGCGACGCCGCCGGGCACGGGGTGCGCGCCGAGCACGGAGTGCGGGTCGTGGTGGGTGCCGCCGAGCAGTCGCTCCCGGTCCGCCGACCCGACGCCGGGCGCGACGGCGACCTCCATCTCCGGCGGAACGGCCTGCGCGGAAGCGGCCGTCCCGGTAGGCGTCGTCTCCGCGGGGGCCTTCTCGACCGCGCTCTTCTTCGGGAGGGCCCTCTGCACGGGGCCCTCGGACGCGGTGGCCTTCTGCGCAGGCGCCTCCGACGCGGTGGCCTTCTTCGCGAGAGCCTTGGCGGCGGGCGCCTTCTTCGCCACGGCCTTTTTCGCGGTCGCCTTTTTCGCCGCGGCCTTCTTGGCGGGGGACTTGGCGGCTGCGGCCTTCTTCGCGGCGGGCCCGGCCCCCGTCGCCCCGGCCGTCGTGGCCTTCTCGGCGACGGTCTTCCTGACCGCCGTCCCGGCCGCGGTCTTCTTCGCAGCCGTCTTCTTCACCGCCGCCTTCTTCGCGGCGGTCTTCTTCGCGACCGTCGTCGTCTCGGCGGCGGCAGCGGCGTCGGGCTGTTCCACCGACGTCTTCCTGGCGGGAGCCTTCTTCGTCGCCGCCTTCTTGGCCACGGTCTTGGCGACGGTGGTCTTGCCGGCGGCCGCCTTCTTGGCGGTCGTCCTCGCGGGGGCCGCCTTCTTCGCCGCTGCCTGTTTCGGCACCGCCGTCTTCTTCGCGGCGCTCTTCTGCTGGGCGGCCGTGGGCTGCTCGGGGATCTTCTCCCCGGCGGCACCCTTGGGACGCGAACCGCTGGACTCAGGGCGGGGGGTCACGGGCGGAGCCTCCAGGACGAGGGGTGGTCGGTCAGGTCAGGTGGCCGGTCGAGGCGAGGCGTTCTATGGCGGCCAGGGGCACCGGCAGCCAGTCGGGGCGGTGCCGGGCCTCGTACACCACCTCGTAGATCGCCTTGTCCGTCTCGTAGGCCCGCAGCAGCACCGGGTCGGTGCGCGGGTCGCGGCCGGAGGCCTCCGCGTAGCCGGAGCAGTACGCGGACCGGCAGGTCTCGGCCCAGTCCGGCTGGGGCGGGTCGACCGAGCGTGCCGCGTAGTCGAAGGACCGCAACATGCCGGCGACGTCGCGCACCGCCGGCTGCGGCATGCGCCGTTCGGCCAGCGGCCGGGCCGGTTCACCCTCGAAGTCGATCAGCCACCACTCGCCGGACGGCGAGCGCAGGCACTGACCGAGATGCAGGTCGCCGTGCACCCGCTGCGCGGTCCAGGTGCGGCCCTCGGCAGCCAGGTCGCCCAGCGCGGTGAACGCCGACCGCAGGCCGCGCGCGTACGGCCGCAGCGCGGCCACCGCCTGGACGGCCGCGTCCAGCCGCTCGATCATGCCGTCCACCATCAGCTGGAGCTGTGTGTGACCGAGCGTGACGGTCGGCAACGCCCGGGCCAGTGCGGTGTGCACCTCGGCGGTGGCCCGCCCCAGGGCCCGCGCCTCGGCGCCGAAGTCCTCGCCCTTGGCCAGCTCGCGCAGCGCCAGCTCCCAGCCGTCGGAGGCGCCTTGCAGGAACGGCTGGAGCACCCCCAGGACGTACGGCTGGCCGGCGAGGTCCACCGGGCCCGCCGGGACGACCGGGTCCGCCATGGGGGCGATGTCGGCAACCAGCCAGGCCGTCGGCGCGGGCACCCGGGGGCAGCCCTCGCGGGCCAGCGCGAGCGGCAGCTCCAGATCGGGGTTCACCCCCGGCACGATCCGGCGAAGCAGCTTGAGGATAAACGTATCTCCGTAGACGAGCGACGAGTTGGACTGCTCCGCGGTCACCACGCGCGGTACCAGTCCGGTACGGATGTCCTGGCCGGGGTCCCGCTCGAAGCGGAGCCTGCCGACCCGGGCCTGTGTGCGCAGCGCCTCCAGGAGCAGCTCGGCGGGCCTGGTGTCGTGCAGGGCGTCGTAGACCGTCCGGCCGGCCAGCGGTCCCGTCGGCACGTGTCCGATCAGCGCGGGCGCCAGCCGAGGCGGCAGCGCCTCGCGCACGCCTATCAACAGCTGGTAGCAGTCACCGGGGTGACCGGGCGCCCCGTGGGTCGGCGCGACGGGCTGGTGGGCGCGGACGAGCAGGTGGTACAGCCCCAGCTTGGACGTGGCCGGAAGCAGCTCGGTGGCCTCGACCAGCGTGAACCCGGTGACCGCCCGTCCCTTGCCCGCGAACCAGCGCTGCCGTGGCAGCCATTCCCGCAGCAGCGGATCCAGGGAGGCGAGAAGGCCGGGCGGGGCGGTGACGGTGCGTGTGACGGCTTCCGACATGGCGTCGCGTCCTTTCACCCATATGTGGTGCGCCTCCCGGTGCCTGTGACCGGCCCCGGACGGCGCCCCTCCGGCTCACGGGGGTGGGCGGGGTGTTACTGATGCGTGCCCCGGGCGGGGCGGAGGAAACGCCCCGCCGCCGGGGTTTGCGGCCCGTCCCGCGGATCGGGCCTCAACAGGCCTTTTCAGGCCTCACACGGTCTCCTTGCGGAGCCGGAACCAGTAGAAGCCGTGGCCCCCGAGGGTCAGCAGGTACGGCAGCTCGCCGATGGCGGGGAAGCGCACCCCGCCGAACAGCTCCACCGGGTGCCGTCCCGCGAACTCACGCAGGTCGAGCTCGGTGGGCTGTGCGAACCGCGAGAAGTTGTTCACGCACAGCACCAGGTCGTCCTCGTACTCCCGCAGGAACGCCAGCACCGCCGGGTTCGTCGACGGCAGCTCGGTGTACGAGCCGAGTCCGAAGGCCGGGTTCTGCTTGCGGATCTCGATCATGCGGCGGGTCCAGTGCAGCAGCGACGACGGCGACGACATCGACGCCTCGACGCTGGTGACCTGGTAGCCGTAGACCGGGTCCATGATCGTGGGCAGGAACAGCCGTCCCGGGTCGCACGAGGAGAACCCCGCATTGCGGTCGGGCGTCCACTGCATCGGCGTGCGCACCGCGTCCCGGTCGCCGAGCCAGATGTTGTCGCCCATGCCGATCTCGTCGCCGTAGTACAGGATCGGCGACCCCGGCAGGGCCAGCAGCAGGGCCGTGAACAGCTCGATCTGGTTGCGGTCGTTGTCCAGCAGCGGGGCGAGCCGGCGGCGGATGCCGATGTTGGCGCGCATGCGGGGGTCCTTGGCGTACTCGGCCCACATGTAGTCGCGCTCTTCGTCGGTGACCATCTCGAGCGTGAGCTCGTCGTGGTTGCGCAGGAAGATGCCCCACTGGCAGTTCGACGGAATGGCCGGAGTCTTGGCCAGGATCTCGGAGACGGGATAGCGGGACTCGCGCCGCACGGCCATGAAGATGCGCGGCATGACCGGGAAGTGGAAGGCCATGTGGCACTCGTCGCCGCCGGCGGCGTAGTCGCCGAAGTAGTCGACGACGTCCTCGGGCCACTGGTTGGCCTCCGCCAGCAGCACGGTGTCCGGGTACTGCGCGTCGATCTCCTTGCGCACCCGCTTGAGGAAGTCGTGTGTCTCCGGGAGGTTCTCGCAGTTCGTGCCCTCCTGCTGGTACAGGTACGGCACCGCGTCCAGCCGGAACCCGTCGATGCCCAGGTCCAGCCAGAACTTCAGCGCGGAGATCATCTCCTCCTGCACGGCCGGGTTCTCGTAGTTGAGGTCCGGCTGGTGGGAGAAGAACCGGTGCCAGTAGTACTGCTTGCGGACCGGGTCGTAGGTCCAGTTGGAGGCCTCGGTGTCGACGAAGATGATCCGCGCGTCCTGGAACTGTTTGTCGTCGTCGGCCCACACGTAGTAGTCGCCGTAGGGCCCGTCGGGGTCCTTGCGCGACTCCTGGAACCACGGGTGCTGGTCGCTGGTGTGGTTCATGACGAAGTCGATGATCACGCGCATGCCCCGCTGGTGGGCTGCGTCGACGAACTCCACGAAGTCGGCCAGGTCACCGAACTCCGGCAGCACGGCCGTGTAGTCGGAGACGTCGTAGCCGCCGTCGCGCAGCGGCGACTTGAAGAACGGCGGCAGCCACAGGCAGTCGACGCCCAGCCACTGGAGGTAGTCGAGCTTCGCGGTCAGGCCCTTGAGGTCACCGACGCCGTCGCCGTTGCTGTCCTGGAACGAGCGGACGAGCACTTCATAGAAGACGGCACGCTTGAACCACTCCGGGTCACGGTCCCTGGCGGGGGTGTCCTCGAAGGTGTCCGGAACGGGTTCGTTGACGATCATGTTGTGGGTGACCCTCCGATCTCCGGGGTGGACGGTCGCAGGACCGTGAAGACGTGCGCGGGCCGGTGTCCCGGTTCGAGGCGCACATAGTTGGTCCTGCCCCAGTGGTAGGTCTCACCGGTGAGCTCGTCGCGCACCGGCACCGACGCGTGCCAGTCCAGGCCGAGTTGCGGCATGTCCAACGAGACCGTGGCCTCCTGGGTGTGGTGGGGGTCGAGGTTGGCGACCACCAGAACCGTGTTCGAACCCTTCCGCTTCGAGTAGGCGATCACCGCCTCCTGGTCGGCGTGGTGGAAGTGGATGTCGCGCAGCTGCTGGAGGGCCGGGTTCTCCCGCCGGATGGTGTTGAGCCGGGTCAGCAGCGGGACGATGGTGCGGCCCTCGCGTTCGGCGTTGTCCCAGTCGCGGTG
>NZ_JAKEIO010000120.1 GCF_021474405.1 [Streptosporangium] indianense | reverse complement strand
CGACAGGTGCACGGGGGTGATGGCGCCGGGGCCTGGACCCTGGCCGGGTGGGGCGGCGGCAGCGCGTATCGGAAGAGAGACTCGGCCCGCGACGGGGGCACCGAGGGAGGGAAGGGCCGGTCAGACGGCCCGCTGCCGCGTCAGGCGCAACACGCCGCCGACCACACCCGACCGAAGTCGATGTGGCCACGGGTGACCAGGCGCTGCTCGGCGTTCATAAGACTACTTGAGCAGGACATCTCACGTCTCGTCAACCACGGCCCGGATGGCGGACGGAGTCGGCGTTCGCCGGTCCGCGGGTTCCGGGTCTGGTTGACACCTGTGTGCGCCGGCCCCCTACGATCGGGCGCACCGCGTTGAGGGACGTGGCGAGCGTGATGACGCCGGGCCGGGCTCCGGCTTCCGTACCCGTGCCGTGCCTTCCCTCCCCTGGAGAGCCTTCCGATGGTCTCGCCTTCCGAGCTCACCGAGGTCATCCCGCTGCTGCTGGTCGCCACGCTCTGGTACATCGCCGTCACGACCGTGCTCGGTGTCGGGCAGTTCTATGTGGAGCGGCACTATGCGCGGGGCGCCGCCCGTGAGCTGCCGCCCACTCCCCTGCAACGACTGCGGGCCCGGCCGGCCGCGCACCGCCGTTCCCTACGTTCCCTATCGAATTACTAGGAAAGTATTGACGGGGCCTTGTGCTGCTGCGCAGGATGATGCGCATGGCCCACACATCTTTCCCGCCCGTGAGGCTCAACACCCCGTTCTGCAAACGAACTTGAGGAGATTCCTGCCATGGGCGTTGCCCCGGCGCCGTCCGGCCCCGTCGTGGAGTTCGACCAGCCCGGGCCCGGCAGCGGGCACTGGCTGCGGGTGGCCCGCGAGACAGCGGAGGACCTGGCCACGGACGCGGTCGCCAGAGACCAGGCGGGCAAGCCTCCCTTCGACGAGGTGTCGCGGCTGCGTGAGTCGGGGCTGCTGCCCCTCCTCGTCCCCGCCGAGCTCGGGGGCGGCGGGGCGGACTGGTCCGACGCGTACGCGGTGGTCCGGGAGATCGCGGCGGCCGACGGCGCCATAGGCCAGCTCCTCGGCTGTCACTACTTCACGTCCTGGAGCGCCCGGTTCCTCGCCCAACCGGCCCTCGGTGCGCGGCTGGAGCGGCGGTCTGCGGCGGAGGCGTGGTGCTGGGGCGGCGGCCTGGCCCGCCAGGAACCGGCACTGTCCCTCACCCGGGACACGCGCGGCTACGTGCTGAACGGCCGGCAGAGCTACGCCGCCGGCGTCCTGGTGGCCGACCGCCTCGCCGTGCGTGCGGTGCGGGCCGGCACCGGTGAGCCGGTCGTCGTCGTGGTCGATCCCGCCCTGCCGGGCGTGGTCGTCGACGGTGACGCCGATCCCTTCGGCCAGCGGCTGGCGGCCGGTGGCAGCGCGGAGTTCGACGCGGTGCCGGTCGCCGCCGACGACGTGATGGGGTCCCTGGCCGCGGACGAGGACGTCCTGTCGCCGCGGACCGCCCTGGTGTCACCGGTCGGCCGGCTGCTGTCGGCGCAGCTCCGGCTCGGCATGGCGGAGGGCGTGCTCGCCGAGGCCCGTGAGTACAGCAGGACCGGCCAGTCGCACTGGCACCCCGACTGGCCCGTCGGCTCGCCCCAGGACCCCCAGGTGCTGACGGCGTACGGCGAGCTCACCGTGCTCACCCGCTCGGCGTCCGCACTCGCCGACGAGGCGCGTCAGGCCGTGCAGGGCGGACTCGCCCAAGGCGAGGACCTCACCTACGAGGACTACGCGGAGATCTCCGTCCTGGTCGCCATGGCCGAAGCCGCCGCGTCCAGGGCCGTCCAGGAGTCCACCGCCCGGGCCCTGGACATCATCGGTGCCCGTTCCGCTTCCGCGCGGCTAGGCTTCGACCGGTTCTGGCGCAACGCCCGCACGCACACCCTGTACGAGCCCGTCGGCCACCGGCTCCGGGACGTCGGGGACTACTTCCTCAACGGCGCGCACCCTCCGTTCGTCCTCCCCGTCTGACACGCGGACTTCCGGGCCCGGGCGATCGACATCGGTGAGCGCCTGGAAGTGCTCACGGACCACCCGGCGTCCCCGGGCTGCTCCTCGCCGTTCGTGCCCGTCCGGATCGATGAGATGGTGCGCCGGCAGCAGCCGCAGGCCCGGGTGGCCGTCGAACGTTCCGCTGATGGGCGGCGTCATAGCGGTAGCCGTCGTCGAAGGGACCTCCGCCATGACCGCCATGACCCGCGCCGCCCGAGCCGTTCGTGCCACCGTGCTGATCGCAGGGACCGTCGGCGCGGCCGCCGCCTGCGGCACCGCGCCGACGTCCCCGGAGGCGGAGAACGTACCCGGCCGCGTCCGGGGCGGCTGGCAGGAGCCCGCCGCCTACACGTACACGCTCCGGTCGAGCGAGGGGGAACGGAGCCTGCTCGGCACCTTCCGGATCTCGGTCCGCGAAGGCGTCGTGGTGAAGGCGGTGGGCCTGGACGACTCCGCGCGCAGGGCGGTCGAGAGCGCCCCGGGCAGCGTGCCCACGCTCGGCGAACTCCTCGCCGAACTGGAGCAGGCGCGTCGGGACCACGCGCACACGGCGGAGGCGCGGTACGCGGCTGACGGGCACCCCGTGCGCATCGTCCTGGACCGGGAGGAGAACGCGGTCGACGACGAGGCCCGCTACGACATCACCGCCTACCGTCCGGCGCACGGCCGGCGCGCCGGGGATCCGGCCGGCCCCCGGCCGGCCGCCTGAGGCCGGCCGTTCCTCGCCGGATCAATCCTTGCCCATCGCCTTGCGGACCGCGTCCTTCGTACGGTCCACGAGGGCCGCGACGGGACCGAGGGCCACGTTGGCCGTGCCGGACTCGACTCCCGGGTGGGGGCGGGTGGGCGCCATCGCCTCGGCCGCCTTCACCGCCTTGGCGAGGGTGGCGAGGCCGTCGGCGTCGGTGCTGCGGCGGATGTGCGTGAACTCGTAGCGTTCCTCGGCCCGGGCGTGCTCCTGCACGTCCTTGCGCAGCTTCATCAGCTGGAGCATGAACTTCGGGTCGTCGGTGTCCAGATCGTCAAGGGCGGACAGGGTCTCCTTGGCCGCCCGCTCCTCGGTGAGCCGGTCCTCCACGACCTGCTCGCCACCGGGCAGGTTCCGCCGGGCGAAGGGGTGGACGACCTCCTCCTCGGCGGTCTCGTGCACGGCCAGCAGCCGCACCAGGCGGCGGAAGGCCTCACGGCGTTCCTCCCCGGAGCTCTGCTCGACCTCGTCGAAGAGGTTGCGGATGTCGCCGTGCTGGCGCATGAGGAGGGCGACCACGTCGGTGTCGGCGGCCCGGTCGTCGCCGGCCTGGGGGGTGTGGGTCTCGGGCATGGCCGTCCGCCTCACTTCTCGCGCATCGCGGGGTCGGGGTGCTCGCCCTCGGACTGCACGCGGTACTCGCGGCCGAACATCTCGTCGTGCTGGACCATCACGCGCTCGCTGGGCGGCTGTTCACCGCCGTGGATCTGCTCCTGCATCTTCTCGAACCGCTCATGTGCCTCGCGCACATAACCGGCGCCCAGCGTGGTGAGGTCCATCTGGGTGTCCAGCAGCTCACGCAGGTACTGCTTGTTCGGCTCGAAGGTGAGCACGTTCGGCAGTTCCGGAGCGAGGACCTCCTGCGGCTCCCGGCCGTCGTGGCGGCGCATCAGGTCGCAGGCGGTGTGCAGGTGCTCCAGCTCCATGTTCAGGTGCAGCTCCCAGATCGCCTTCACCTTGGGGTCGCTCTCCTGCTGCATGAAGGAGTAGTACAGGTAGCACTCGTTGTACTCGTGGTTGACGAGCTGCTCCCACCACGTCTCCCCCGGGTCCACGAGGGACTCGTAGTGGGTGACGTGCTCCTCCTCGATCAGCCCGATCTCCTGGTAGAGCTGCCGGGCGATCGGCTCCATGTAGGTGGGGCCGGTGTTCATGTAGAAGTTCATGGTCTGCTGCTCCGCCGACATGATGGTCAGGGCGTGCAGCTTGGACAGGGGGTTCGTGCCGCTCTTGTCGTACGGGTCGCGGACGTTGTCGTACGGGTCGCGGTGGTGGTACTTCGTCGGCCGGCCCGGCATCACCTCGGTGAGGTTGTCGACGATCGACTCCGCCTTGCGGTGCTCGATCATCTCGTAGAGGTTGGCGTACCGGTACAGGTGGTCGAAGTCCTCCAGCACCCCGAACTGGTAGGCCTGCTGCAGGTACGGGTCCGGCTCCATCCGCGCCACCCATGCCGTCAGGTCCACCGCGACCTGCTCGTAGGCGATGGTCGTCTCCAGGACGGAGGACACACCGGGCAGCAGCCAGTTGACGACCTTCTGCTGCTGCGCCTCGATGTAGCGGGTCCGGGCGAGCTGCCGCTTCACCTCCGGATCGACGGTGTTGCGGGCGAGCTGGTGGCTGAAGAGGATGGCCTCCACCTCGATGCCGTTCATCGTGATGATGCGGCAGCGGGTGTACGGGTCGCAGCGGTCTGGGTCGATGGGCGGCACGTTCAGCTCACGCCAGCTGCGGAGCTGGCGGTCGAGCGGGATGCCCCGTTGTTCCAGTGGATTGAAGCTCATGGGACGGTCTCCTGGGGGTAGGGACTCGTGCGCCGACGGAGTGCCCCGCCAGGGCCGGAGCGAACGGGTTCGCCTTCCCCACCTTTCGGACCGTGTCGGTTTCCGGCCATCGCACGCCCCCGAACGGGTGAGCGCCGCGTGGTTCTCAGGCCGGCTCGCCGGTCCCGGACGACGGGTCGGCCCGCGACAGGCCGATCAGGCCGGCCGCGGTGTCGGGCGGCTCCAGGTGCGGGCCGATCCACTCGCACAGCAGGACGGTGGCATCGTCCTGGAGTCGGCCGTCGTGGTAGTCGAGGACGGCCTGGACCAGGCGGCGCAGGGTCTCGGGGACGGGCAGGCCGTCGGCGTGGTGGCGGATCAGGAAGTCGGTGAAGCGTGCCAGACCGAACTCCCGGCCACCGGAGCCGCGTGCCTCGGTGATGCCGTCGGTGTAGAGCACGATGCGGTCCCCGGGCTGGAGGTGTTCCTCGCACACGGTGCTGCGCAGACCGAGGGCGGTGCCCATCGGATGGGCGGGAGGGCAGGCGAGATGGCTGGTCCAGCGGTTGTCGCGGATGACGATGGGCGGATGGTGGCCGCGGTTGACCCACTGCAGGACGCCGGTGCGAGTGTCGAGCGTGGCCAGGACTCCGGTGACGTAACGCCGCTGGTGGTACTGCTCCAGCAGGGCGGCTTCAACCGCGTCGGCCTTTTCCACGAGGCCGGCGCCCTGGCGACGGGCATTGCGGCAGGCGCCCAGCGCGAGGGCTCCGGACAGACCCGCGGCCGTGTCGTGGCCCATCGCGTCGAAGATCGTCAGATGGACCAGGGGCCCGTCGACGGCGTACTCGAAGACGTCACCGCTGATGTCGTAGGCCGGTTCGAGGGACGCGGAGATCGTCACCCTGCCGTCGGCGTAGGTGCGCGGGGGCAGGAGGTTCCACTGCATCTCCGCGGCCACGCTCATCGGCCGGGCCCGCACCAGTTTGGCCAGTGCGTCGCTGGTGCCCCTCTTGCTGACGATGATCAGCGCGACGAGCGCGGCCAGCGCGTTCATGTCCACGCGGGCCTCGGTGTCGTTGTGTTCGGTGCCCACCCGCAGCATCCCGATGCGTTCCGTTCCGTCCAGCAGCGGGACCCACCACGCGGACCCGGCGCCGCCCGGGGGCGCGGCGGGCAGGACGTCGCCGTACTGAAAGGCCCGCCCTGCCACCGTCCCCTCGACGTGCAGCTCCCTCTCATGTCCCCGGGTGGCCGCCTCGTCCCCGGGGAGCAGACGCAGGACGTTGCGCTGCAGATCGGCGACGTAGATCAGCACCTCGTGGAAGGACGCCGCGCGGGCACACTCGGCCGCCTTGGCCGGGAGGAGTTCGATCGGCATGAGGTGGCTGGCGTCCAGCAGCTCGGCGAGCATCCGCCGGCCGCCTTCGCCGCTGCGTTCCATCGGCATTCATCTCCTGGCTTCGACTGGCCCGTCTCGGGTACTTCCATGGCGGAACACCCCGCCCACCGAGGAAACGGAGGAACGGAGGCCGTGTTGCTGTCCCATGCGCTCGATCGCGGAGTCCTCGTCATCACGGTCCACCAGGACCCCGGCATCGACGGGCGCGCCACGCTTCTCACGAGGATCAGCGACCTCGTGCGGGCCTGCCGTCCGGCATCCGTGGTCGTCGTCCTCGACGAGCCGGCCGCCCGGAACGCGGTGGTCGGCGTGATCCTCCGGGTCCACCGTCTGTGCAGCCGGCTGGGCACGCTGATGTCGGTGGCCACGCACAGCGCGCCCGTCCGCCGCGCGCTGGAGGCGGAAGCCGACACCGGCGGCACGCGCCTGGTCGTCCACGCCCGCAAGGACACCGCGGTCGCCGCCGCCTGCGCCGCGGTGGCCTGAGGAGCGGTTCCGGGGCCTCACCGTCACGGCATCGTGCTCTGGGCGCTGATCAGCTCGGTGACCGCGCGCAGACCGCCGTGTGCCAGGGCGGCGCGTTGCCGGTCCGCGCCGGTCCCGTCCTGCAGCAGCCGGTGGACCAGGGACGTGACCTGCCGGGAGTCGCCGGACGCGTCGAGGGCGGGTGCGACGTGCCGCAGGAACTCGTAGAGCACGTCGCCGGCCCGGTGCGGGGTGCCACCCGGGTCGACCAGGGTGTCGCCGAGTCCGTGCCGGGCGGCGTGCCACATGGCGGCCTGCAGCATCTCCGGCGCGCTGTCGGGCAGGGGCACGTCGGCGGTAGCCTCCGCCAGCGCGGTCTCCACCAGGGCCCGGATGATCGCGGCGAGCATGACCGCCTCGTCCGCCCGCAGCTGGACGTCCAGGCACCGCACCTCGACGGTGGGATAGGTGGCTGAGAGGCGGGCCTGCCAGTAGAGCTGACCGGTGTCGGAGATCAGGCCGGACTCCAGCAGCCGTTCCACGCGCCGGTCGTAGTCGGCGGCGTCGCGGAAGTGCGGGGGCATGCCGCTGACCGGCCACCGGCTGAAGATCACGGTGCGCCAGCTGGCGAAGCCCGTGTCGTGGCCGTCCCAGAGCGGGGAGTTCGCGGCCATGGCCGTCAGGGTCGGCAGCCGGGAGCGGATCCGGTTCAGGACCTGTACGCCCGCTTCCCGGTCGGGCACGCCGACATGCACGTGCGTGCCGTTGACCAGTTGCTCCGCCACGAGCTGCGGGGCCTGGGTGACCATGGCGCGGTAGCGGGCCTGGTCGGTGACGGCGATGGGGCGGCCGTGCCGGACCGGCGGTGTGCCGCACACCCCGATGCGGCAGCCGTGCTGCTCGGCGGCCACGCCCACGGCGTGCCGCAGCCGCAGCAGATGGCCTCCGACCTCCTCCAGGGTGTCGCAGACCGGGGTGGCCACCTCGACCTGGGCCTGGAGCAGCTCGTACTGCACTTCCTGATCGGCCACGAGATGCCCCACACCCGCCGCCGCGCGCACCTTGTCCGCCTGAGGTACCGGCAGGCCCGTCACCGGGTCGAGCAGCAGGTACTCCTCTTCCACGCCGATCGTCGTCATCGACCATCCTCTTGTCCCGCCCGGCGGCCGACCTGTCCCGGCGCGCTCCGGGCGCAGCCCGTGCAGTGGAGGTCACCTCTCGGGGGCACGCTCGTGGCTTCCCGAGTGCCGCGCTCCGGCCCGGACAAAACACGACACAGACCCAGAAAGCGCTTGCACGGGTAAAGGAGCGCCTACCGGTGCCACCCGGCGTGCGGGGGCCGCCCGGTCGAATGGATCATTGCTCCATTCGGCTCAAGGGCACCCGGCGGCATACAAAGGTGAGCAACCGGACCCAATAGGTTCCTCCCGGGCGGACGACCGTCCGTCCCGTTGCTGCCGATCGAGGAACTGATGGCGACTCACACCGAACCGGTTGCACCCGTCCCTGCGGTGGAGCGCCGTGGCAGAGGTCAGGTGATCGTCTCCTGGCTGACGACCACCGATCACAAGAAGATCGGGCACCTGTACCTGATCACGTCGTTCGGCTTCTTCCTGGTCGCCGGGGCACTGGCGATGGTCATCCGGGCGGAGCTGGCGCGGCCGGGGCTGCAGATCGTCTCCAGTGAGCAGTACAACCAGGCGTTCACCATGCACGGCACGATCATGCTGCTGCTGTTCGCGACGCCCACGTTCGCCGGTTTCGCCAACGCGGTCATGCCCCTCCAGATCGGTTCACCCGACGTGGCCTTCCCGCGGCTGAACATGTTCTCGTACTGGCTGTTCCTCTTCGGTGGCCTGATCGTCCTGGGCAGCTTCCTCACCCCGCAGGGATCGGCCGACTTCGGCTGGACCGCGTACACCCCGCTCAGCGGCGGTGAGCGCACCCCTCAGGTGGGAGGCGACCTGTGGATCATGGGCCTGGCCCTGTCCGGCTTCGGCACGATCCTCGGCTCGGTCAACTTCATCACCACCATCATCTGCATGCGCGCCCCGGGCATGACCATGTTCCGGATGCCGATCTTCACCTGGAACGTACTGCTCACCTCGGTGCTGGTACTGCTGGCCTTCCCGGTCCTGGCCGCCGCGCTGCTGGTGCTGGAGGCGGACCGGCGCTTCGGGGCGCAGGTGTTCAACGCGGAGAACGGGGGCGCGATCCTGTGGCAGCACCTGTTCTGGTTCTTCGGCCACCCCGAGGTGTACATCCTGGCGCTGCCGTTCTTCGGTGTGATCACCGAGATCATCCCCGTCTTCGCGCGTAAGCCGATCTTCGGGTACACCGGTTTGATCGGCGCGACCGTCTCCATCGCCGGGCTGTCGGTGACGGTGTGGGCCCACCACATGTTCGCCACCGGCGCGGTGCTCCTGCCGTTCTTCTCCTTCATGACGTATCTGATCGCCGTGCCGACGGGCGTGAAGTTCTTCAACTGGATCGGCACGATGTGGCAGGGTTCGCTGTCGTTCGAACCACCCATGCTCTGGGCACTCGGCTTCCTGGTCACGTTCCTCTTCGGCGGCCTGACCGGCGTGATCCTGGGCTCCCCGCCGCTCGACTGGCACGTCACCGACAGCTATTTCGTGGTCGCCCACTTCCACTACGTGCTGTTCGGGACGATCGTGTTCGCGATGTTCGGCGGATTCAGCTTCTGGTGGCCGAAAATGACCGGCACGATGCTCGACGACCGCCTGGAGAAGATCCACTTCTGGACGCTGTTCGTCGGCTTCCACACGACGTTCCTGGTGCAGCACTGGCTCGGTGCCGAGGGCATGCCCCGGCGCTACGCCGACTATCTGGCCGCCGACGGTTTCACCGCGCTCAACACCGTCTCCTCGATCGGCGCGTTCCTGCTCGGCCTGTCCACCCTGCCCTTCCTGTACAACGTGTGGCGGACCGCCCAGAAGGGCGAGAAGGTCGAGGTCGACGACCCGTGGGGTTTCGGCCGCTCCCTTGAGTGGGCCACGTCCTGCCCGCCGCCCCGCCACAACTTCGTCACCCTGCCCAAGATCCGCTCCGAGTCCCCCGCCTTCGACCTCCGCCACCCGGACGTGGCGAGCCTGGACGAGGCGGAGAACACCGGGCGGCGCGATGCCATCGACGCCGAGGGGCACAAGGGCGAGCGGCAGTGAGACGCGGCAGGCACGAGCCGTCCGCGGGTGAGCAGCGCAGCGTCCTCGCCGACGAGACCGAGGGCTATCTCCTCGCCCACACCCACCGCGACGGCGCACAGCGCGAGGCAGCGGAGCTCTGCGGGCGGATGCCGTGGCTGACCACGGCCCAGGCCGAGGATCTCACCGGCCACTACGTCCGCCTGCGTCTCGACGTCACCCGGCAGCTGATGCTCGGCACCGTGCGCCGGGCCGAGGAACTGCGGCAGGAGTACGAGAGCCGTTACGCCCACCTCCGGCGTGCCCTGCTGCGCCGGCACGCCGCCGGAGCCTGTGCGGTGCTGGCCTGCGTTGCCGGGGTGGGTGCACTGGTGGAGGTACTCCCTGACTGACCGGGGGGGGATCATCGGCCGTAGCCGTCGTGCTCACGGGGGCCTGATATCCGTGCCCGAGCGGTGGCTTCAGTGGCCGTAGGGCGGCTCGAAGCAGCCGGTCTCCGGGTAGGGGCCGTTGACCCGCACCTCGAAGTTCGACTTCTGCGCGAACCCCGACACGCAGGCGTCGGCGTGCACGCGCAGGGCGACCCGCGTCCCCTCGGGCGTGACGTAGCCGTCGTCCTTCCAGCGCGGGGACATCGTCGTGACGGTGAGCGTCCCGCCGAGACGCTTGCCGTCCTGCGTAACGCGCTCCTCCTCGTAGCCGAGCCGGAGCAGTGCCGTCCGTACGGTCGCCGGGTCCCACTTCCGCTGCTTCCACAGCCGCTCGATCACCGGCCGGATCCGGGCGGCCTCCCGCTCGGCGTCCTTCGCGTGGGCCGGGGCCATGTCGCCCTCGCGGCGGTAGGCGTTGTTCTCGTTGTAGTGCGGGGCACCGTCACCGGCGCCGGGCTCCACATAGGGCGACGCTCCCGGGGCGCTGGGCGAGGAGGCGACCGACGGAGAGGAGGCCGCTCCGGTCCGGGAGTCCTGGGCATGGAGGTCGCCGCAGCCGCCGACAGCCGCGACGACGGCGAGCGTCACGATGACGAGACGGAGCGGGCGGACCGGCTTTGAGGTGGACATGAAGCCGACTCTCTCATCGCGGCCGGGTCCTGCTCGCCGGATTTTCGCGGCCTGGTCCCACTCGCCGGATTTTCGCGTCCGGACGCTCAATCGTTGCGGAACAGAGCGGTGAGGAGTTCGATGGCCGGCTGCGTGGCCGGGTGGGGCTCGTCGTGCCACCACGCGAGGCGCACGGCGATGGGTTCGGCGTCCCGTACGGGGCGGTAGACGACTCCGGGGCGCCGGTACTGGTGGGCGGTGGACTCCGCGGTCATGCCCACGCAGCGGCCGGTGGCGATGACCGTCAGCCAGTCGTCGACGTCGTGCGTCTCCTCGGTCGCCGGGCGGGAGTGGGGTGGCCACAGGTCGGGGGTGGTGGTGCCGGTCCGACGGTCGATCAGCAGGGTGCGGCCGCTCAGGTCGGCGAGCCGTACCGAGCGGCGTCCGGCCAGGGGGTCGTCCGCGGCCAGGGCGACCATGCGTCGTTCGAGCCCCACGATGACCGAGTCGAGCCGCCGGTCCTCCGTGGGCCTGCGCACCACGGCCAGGTCGCACGCGCCCTCGGCCAGGCCGGCCGTCGCCGAGTTGACGCGCACCAGGTGCAGTTCGGTCTCCGGACGGTCCAGAGCCCAGCGGCGCTGGAAGGCCGAGGTGTGGCGGCCCAGCGCCGACCAGGCGTAGCCGATCCGCAGGACGGCGTGGCCCGACGTGGCCTCGCGGACCAGGTCGTCCACCTCCCCGAGCACTCTGCGGGCCCGGGCCACCACGCGCAGCCCGGTCGCGGTCGGGGTGACCTCGCGGGACGTGCGGCGCAACAGCTTCGCCCCCAGGGCCCGTTCGAGGGAGGCGAGCGTTCGGGAGACGGCCGCCTGGGAGACGCCCAGCGCGTGGGCGGCGTCCGTGAAGGTGCCCTCGTCGACGATCGCGACGAGACAGCGCAGCTGGCGGAACTCCACATCCATGACTGCATCGTATAGATCGAACTCGTGGCGCATTTTGCGCAAGGATCGGCTCGGCGCACGATCAGCGCATGCGAGCCGCCTCCGCCCCCGTCGCCGCCTCCGGCCCTCCCACCGAGCCCGTGCTCCCGCCTGCGGCGGAGGACGCCGGGCACAGCCCGCGTCGGCTCGTCGGCGTGGTCACGATGGTGGGCAGCGGCCTGTCCAACCAGACCGGTGCCGCGATCGGCTCCCTCGCCTTCCCCGTCATCGGGCCGCTCGGGGTCGTCGCGGTCCGTCAGTACGTGGCCGCCGTCGTGCTGTGCGCGGTGAGCCCGCCCCGGCTGCGGTCCTTCACCTGGCGGCAGTGGTGGCCGGTCCTGGCGCTGGCCGTCGTCTTCGGGACGATGAACCTGTCCTTGTACAGCGCCGTCGACCGCATCGGCCTGGGCCTGGCCGTGACCCTGGAGTTCCTCGGTCCGCTGACCATCGCCCTGGCCGCCGCGCGGCGCCGGGTGGACGCGTGCTGTGCGGTGACGGCGGCGGCGGGGGTGGTCGTCCTGATGCGGCCCCAGCCGTCCGCCGACTACGCGGGCATGGGGCTGGGCCTGCTGGCCGCAGCGTGCTGGGCGTCGTACATCCTGCTCAACCGCACCGTCGGCCGGCGCATCCCGGGTGCTCAGGGCTCGGCGGCAGCGGCGGGCCTGTCGGCCCTGATGTTCCTGCCGGTCGGTGTCGTCCTCGTCGTCCGTCAGCCGCCGACCGCGCAGGCCGTCGGCTGTGCCGTCGCCGCGGGCGTTCTGTCGTCCGCCGTGCCGTACCTGGCGGACCTGGTCACGCTGCGCACCGTACCGGCCCAGGCCTTCGGGCTGTTCATGAGCGTCAACCCCGTTCTCGCCGCAGGGGTGGGCCTGTTGGGCCTCGGCCAGCACCTCGGCTGGGCCGAGTGGGCCGGCATCGGCGCCATCGTGCTGGCCAATTCCCTGAGCGTGCTCGTACGCCGGGGCTGACCCGGCTGAAGGTCATGCGCCGGCCGGGCCGGTCTCAGGCCAGGCCGAAGCGTTCGGCGTGCACCTGCCGACGGGGAACCCTCAGCCTCCGCAGTGCGTCGAGCACGGCCGAGGTCATCGCGGGCGGGCCGCAGACGTACACGTCGCGCTCGGCCATGTCGGGGACCAGGGCCCGAAGGCTGTCCGGCGCGAAGGGCCGGTTCCCCTCCCCCGTGCGGCCGGTGAGCAGGTGCAGCCGCCCACCGCGGTCCGCGACCAAGGCGCGCACCTCGTCGGCCAGCACGGCCTCGTGTTCGCTGCGCACCCGGTAGAGCACGACGACGTCCCCCGCCGCTTCCTCCTCCAGCAGAGCCCGGACCGGGGTGATCCCCACCCCTCCGGCGATCAGGAGAGCACCGGGCCGCGTTCGGTGCAGTGAGGTGAACGCCCCGTACGGTCCCTCGACGTACGCACGGCTCCCGACCGGGACGTGCCGCAGGCCCGCACTGGCACTGCCGACCGCCTTGGCGGTCAGGCGCAACGTGCGGCCGTCGGGAGCCGCCGACAGGGAGAACGGATTCGCCGCCCACCAGTGCCGGTGCCCCGGGAAGCGCCAGATGCAGAACTGGCCCGCCCGGGCGGGAAGCCGGTCGAGATGGCGGCCGGTGACGTGTACCGACACCACGTCATCCGACTCCGGCACCACCGCGCTCACGTGGAACCGGTGGTAGGCGTTGCGCCACACGGGCAGGACGATCCGGCCCGTGACCAGCGCACCGAACGCGAACAGCCACAGGGCGAACCAGTAGGTCTTCGCGGCCGTGGAGGAGTTGAAGGTCGTGGTCTCCTGCAACTGGTGGACGAACGCCAGCCCCAGCGCCACGTACAGCAGCAGGTGCAGGCCGTGCCACGTCTCGTACCGCAGTCGCTGCCTCACGTACCGGGCGGAGACGGCACCGATCACGACGACGATCGCCGCGGCCGCCATCCCGAGCAGCGACGCCGGCACCCCGGCCAGCGCGAGGAACGTCTTCGTCATCGGTGCGTCGTCGAGCCGGGCGTAGCCCAGCACCACCAGAACGGCGTGGGTGAGGAGGGTCCACACCAGGGTGAAGCCGACCCACCGGTGCCACACCGTCAGCCGGTCCATGCCGATACGGCGGTCGAGCCAGGGCAGCCGGGCCACCAGCAGCAGCTGGAACAGCATCAGCACAGCGGCGTGCACACCGAAGAACTTGGCGACGGTGAGTACGTCGTTCTTCCCGGTGCCGGCGTCGAGGAACAAGAACTCGACGATCACCACGTTGACGATGACGAACGTCCACAGGGCCCACCGGGCCGCAACCACCGGAGGTACTGTGCGTCGCCGCACCCGCATCTGTGACCCAGCAGCTTCCACTGCTTCCCCCTCATGTTCAGGTGACGTACCGCGTCCGGGAACGCATACGGATCTCGCCGCGAAGAGACTCGAACCGTTCATCGGCCGCGGTCGCCACGCCGTCGAGCGGACCCCTGAATAGCACCTCGCGCACCCGTCGGCCACCCCGCGCGGACCGAAGCCGCCCTTCGCGGCCTCGCGCGCAACGCGGCCATCGCCCCGGGCGGCGGCAGCCGGGCGTCCGGGGTCCAGGGCGCTTTCAGCGGCACCTTAGCCGCGCCGGGTGGTTTCCAGCCTGAACGGGATCGCTTCACCGGGGCGTGGCCCGACGAGGCGCCGGGCGCTCACGTTCCCGCCCGGCGCCTCGTCCGGCCCGTGAGACGGACCTCCTCGCCGTCGTGACTCCCCTTCCGCCGCAGCGGCTCAGACGCGGCTCCACTTCTGGTTCGCCTGCCCGTTGCAGGTCCACAGGACCAACGGGGTACCCCCCGCGGTGCCGGCGCCGTTGACGTCGAGGCACAGCCCCGCGCGCACGTTGCGGATCGACCCGTCTGCGCCGACGGTCCACTGCTGGTTGTTCTGGCCGTTGCAGGGCCAGGTGATGACCCGAGTGCCGTTGTTCGTGCCCTGGTTGTGGGCGTCGAGGCACTTGTCGCCGAAGACACGGATCTCGCCACCGGCCCATGTGGTCCACAGCTGGTTGGCGGCTCGGTGACAGTCCCAGATGAGTACGGTGGCGCCGGGCGCGGTCGAGCCGTTGTCCACGTCCAGGCAGCGGCCGGACGCGCTGCCCCGCAGGCGCGAGGTGGTGGCGCTCAGCGGGCTGCCCCCGCTCACCCGGAACACGGCCACGCCGTGCGCGGGAACACTCGCCGAGATCTGGCCGGACGTCGTCGATGTGCCGCCGTTCCACAGCTCGGTGAGGGTGAACGGCCCGCCGGTCAAGCCGACTTGCGCGGCCGTGGTGGTGACGGTCGCGGCAGCGGCGCCACGGTTGAACAGACCCACCGCGACCGATCCGTCGGACAGGGGCTTGGCGAACACCTCGGTGGCGCCGTCGTCGCGCACTCTGCGTCCGCCCGCGCCCAGCGGGTCCTGGTTCACCGCCAGCAGGCGCGGGTTGCGCAGGATCGCGCTCACCTCGGCGGACATGGTGCGGATGTCGTTTCCGGCCATGAGGGGAGCGGCCATCAGCGCCCACAGGGCGAAGTGGGAGCGGGACTCGGTCAGGGACAGGCCCGGGCGGCCGACGACCAGCATGTCCGGGTCGTTCCAGTGCCCCGGACCGGACTGCGCCGCGAGCGGCGCGGTGACGTCCAGGACGTTGCCGACGCCCATGGGGTAGCTGTTGGTGTTGTTGTTCTGCCAGATGTCGAGCAGGTCCTCGGTCGTCCGCCACAGGTCGGCGACCTCGCCCCAGTTGTACGTGGCGCCGGTGATGGCGTGGAAGCTGTTGGGGTTGATGCTGTAGACGATCGGCCGCCCGGTGGCGCGCAGGGCGTCGCGCATCAGCGTGAACCGCGCGACCTGTTCGTCCCGGGTGCCGCTGGAGGAGCACCAGTCGTACTTCAGGTAGTCGACGCCCCATGCGGCGAAGGTGGCGGCGTCCTGGGCCTCGTGGCCCCTGCTGCCCGTCGATCCGGGATAGGCGCCGGTGGTCTGCGCACAGGTGCGCTCGCCCGGCACCTGGTAGATGCCGAACTTCAGGCCCTTGCCGTGAAGGTAGTCCCCAAGGGCCTTCATCCCGCTGGGGAACGTGGCCGGGTTGGCCCGCAGGTTGCCCGCCGGGTCGCGCTGCGGGTCGAACCAGCAGTCGTCGACCACCACGTATCGGTAGCCGGCGTCCTTCATGCCGGACGTCACCATCGCGTCGGCCGCTTGGCGGACCTGGGCCTCGGTGATCCCGCACCCGAAGCTGTTCCAGCTGTTCCAGCCGAGCGGCGGGGTGAGCGCCGGGCTGCCCGGCGCGGCCGTGGCGGTGGGGGGTGCGGAGCCCGCCAGGGCCGCGGTGACCGTCAGCACGGTGGTCGCGAGAAGGCGGAGCAGTCGTCCGCCTGGTCGTCTGGGCACCAAGGCCTCCTCGGCCGGAACGGTGTCACGGGTGGCGACGCCGAGCTGATGTCACGCCCATGACAGTCAGGTGGGTTCGAAATTTCGTATGCAATTCAGAACCATTCGGAAAATGGTGATGCCCCGGATGGTAGAGATAGGCCTGCACATGTCAATACTGGGGGGCGTCCACCCGCCGGGCTCCCGCCGGGCAGCAAATTTAGGCTTCGAATGTTTCGCAGGGCAAATCGAATCCTGCGGGAAGGATTGACGGGGCTCAGCCGTCTCCTATCATCCAGGTTGCTCGACACATCGATACATGCTCGACATCTCGGACGATACGTACGCTCCACTCGCTCGAAGCACGGCACCTCCAGGTCATCCCACACACGCAACGGCCGAGCCACGCGGGGAGAACGCACCCATGGATCTGTCATGGCTTCATCAAAGTATGTCCCGCCGCCACGCCCTGGCGGCCGCCACCGGCCTCACCGCGGGCGCTCTGCTTCCCGTGGCCCCGACACCCGCCGGCACCGCTTCCGCCGCCGCCCGGGGACCGGACCTCGCGAACGCGGCGGCCTACACGAACCCGGTGATCTGGCAGGACTTCGCGGACATCGACGTCATCCGCGTCGGTGACGCCTTCTATGCCTCGGCCTCGACGATGCACTACTCGCCGGGCGCGCCCGTGCTGCGGTCGTACGACCTGGTGCACTGGGAGATCGCCGGTCACGCGGTGCCCGTGCTCGACTTCGGCGCGAAGTACGACCTGAACGGTGCCCGCGGGTACGTGCGGGGGATCTGGGCGTCGTCCCTGGCCTACAGGCCGAGCAACAGGACCTTCTACTGGCTCGGCCAGATCGACTTCGCCCGGACGTACGTCTACACGGCGACCGCCGCCGAGGGACCGTGGAACAGGCTGTCGACCATCAGCACCCCCTACTACGACGCGGGGCTGCTGGTCGACAGCGACGACACCCTGTATGTGGCGTACGGCAACACCACCATCCACGTGGCCCAGCTCTCGCGCGACGGCCGGACCCAGGTCCGCACCCAGCAGGTGTTCACGACACCGTCGAGCGTCGGCACCCTCGAGGGCTCCCGCTTCTACAAGATCAACGGGCAGTACTACATCTTCCTGACCCGCCCGGCGAACGGCCAGTACATCCTGAAGTCGTCGGGCGGCCCCTTCGGTCCGTACACGATGCGGCAGGTCCTGCTCGACCTGCGCGGGCCGATCCCCGGCGGCGGGGTCCCCCACCAGGGTGGCCTCGTACAGACGCAGAACGGCGCCTGGTACTACCTGGCCTTCGTCGACGCCTATCCCGGTGGCCGGATGCCCGCCCTGGCTCCCGTCACCTGGACCCCGGACGGCTGGCCGGTCGTGCAGCTCGTCGACGGCGCCTGGGGCACCTCGTATCCCGGTCCCGCCGTGCCTCCTGCGCCGCGGCCGGTGAGCCCGATGACCGGAGTCGACACCTTCGACGGCCCGGCCCTGAATCCGCGCTGGGAGTGGAACCACAACCCGGACAACACCAAGTGGTCGGTGGGCGACGGACTGACCCTGCGGACAGCGACCGTCACCGGCGACCTCTACGAGGCGCGCAACACTCTGACGCACCGTATCCAGGGCCCCACCTCCACGGCCACGGCCCAGCTCGACCACTCCGCGATGCGGGACGGCGACCGGGCCGGGCTCGCGCTGCTGCGTGACTCCTCCGCCTGGATCGGCGTCCGGCGCGACGGCGGCGTGCCGCGGGTGGTGATGGTCGACGGGCTGACCATGGACGGCAGCTGGAACACGACGGGCACCGGCAGCGAGCGAGCGAGCGCGGTCCTGCCGGGCAGCCGGGTCTGGCTGCGCGCGAGTGCGGACATCCGCCCCGGTGCGGCCCGCCCCGGCACCTTCTCCTACAGCACCGACGGCACCGCCTTCACCCGCCTCGGCCCCGCCTTCTCCCTGGGCAGCGACTGGCGGTTCTTCATGGGCTACCGATTCGCCCTCTTCAACCACGCCACGCAGGCACTCGGCGGCGCGGTCCGCGTCCAGCGGTTCGATCTGTCCACGCCCTGAAGCGGCCCACCGATCGCACCACCAACACCCCCCACCCCCACGAGGAGATCCATGAACCTCCTGAAACGGCTCGGCTGTCGCCGGGCCGCGGTCCTCGGCCTGCTGGCCGCGACGGTCCTGGTGACACCCGGGACGGCGACCGGCGCGCCCGACGCCGTGCAGGCCTCCACCCTGGGCGCCCAGGCGGCCCAGTCCGGGCGGTACTTCGGAACCGCCGTGGCCGCCGGACGGCTCGGCGACGGTACGTACACCGGCATCCTGGACCGTGAGTTCACCTCGGTCACTCCCGAGAACGAGATGAAGTGGGACGCGACCGAGCCGTCCCGTGGCTCGTTCACCTTCGGCCGCGCCGACCAGATCGCTCAGCGCGCGCAGGCCCGCGGTCAGCGCCTGCGCGGCCACACCCTGGTCTGGCACTCCCAACTGCCCGGCTGGGTCGGCTCCATCAGGGACGCGAACACGCTGCGCGGCGTGATGAACAACCACATCACCACCGTGATGAACCGCTACAAGGGCCGCATCCACTCCTGGGACGTGGTCAACGAGGCCTTCGCCGACGGCGGCAGCGGACAGATGCGCAGTTCGGTCTTCCGGGACGTGCTGGGCACCGGCTTCGTCGAGCAGGCCTTCCGCACGGCGCGATCGGCGGACCCGGCGGCCAAGCTCTGCTACAACGACTACAACATCGAGAACTGGAGCGACGCCAAGACCCAGGGCGTCTACCGCATGGTGCGCGACTTCAAGGCGCACGGGGTGCCCATCGACTGCGTGGGCCTCCAGGCCCACTTCGGCGCCGGCGGCCCGCCCGGCAGCTTCCAGACGACGCTGTCGAGCTTCGCGGCCCTCGGGGTGGACGTCCAGATCACCGAGCTGGACATCGCGCAGGCACCGACGACGGCCTACGCGAACACAGTCCGGGCCTGCATGAACGTCGCGCGCTGCACCGGCATCACGGTCTGGGGCATCCGCGACAGCGACTCCTGGCGCAGCGGCGAGAACCCGCTGCTGTTCGACCGCAACGGCACCAAGAAGCCGGCGTACCACGCGACCCTCACGGCGATGGGCGGCACGCCCGCCCTGGTGGCAGCGCTCTCCTCACCGCCGCCGGCACTCGCCGCCGCCCGGCCCGCTCAGGCGGCCGATCCGACGACCATGACCAACGGGTTCTACGTGGACCCCGACTCCAGCGCGAAACGGTGGGTCGCCGCCAACCCCGGCGACGGCCGGGCCTCCGCGATCAATGCCTCCGTCGCCAACACGCCGACGGCCCGCTGGTTCGGCTCCTGGAGCGGCAGCATCGGCACCGCCACCGGCGCGTACACCGGCGCCGCGGACGCCCGGGACAAGCTGCCCCTCCTCGTCGCGTACAACATCTACAACCGCGACTACTGCGGCGGACACTCCGCGGGCGGCGCCTCCTCACCGTCCGCCTACGCGAACTGGATCGCCCAGTTCGCCGGCGGGATCGGCGGGCACCCGGCCGTCGTCGTCCTCGAACCGGACTCCCTGGGCGACTACGGCTGCATGAGCCAGGCGCAGATCGACGAACGCGAGGGCATGCTGACCGGTGCGCTCGCCGAGTTCAACCGCCGGGCACCCAACACCTGGGTGTACCTCGACGCCGGCAACCCGGCCTGGGCGGACGCGGCGACCATGGCACGGCGTCTGCACGAAGCCGGTGTCCGGCAGGCTCACGGTTTCTCGCTCAACGTCTCCAACTACCTCACCACCGCCGAGAACACCGCGTACGGCGACGCCGTCAACAGGGAGCTCGCCGCCCGTTACGGCTACACCAAGCCGTTCGTCGTGGACACCAGCCGCAACGGCAACGGCTCGAACGGCCAGTGGTGCAACCCGGCGGGCCGCCGTATCGGCACACCCACCCGGCTGGGCGGAGGCGCCGAGATGCTGCTGTGGATCAAGGTTCCGGGCGAGTCCGACGGCAACTGCGGTGTCGGCGGCGGCTCCACGGCCGGGCAGTTCCTCCCCGAGGTCGCCTACAAGATGATCCACGGCTACTGATCGAGGCCGTTCGGGCGCTTCCTGTGTTCCGTGCTCGGCCGGAGCGCCCGGGAACCTGGCCGCCACGGGGACTGATCCCGACGCCGGGCCGAGGCCGTCCGCACCTTCGAGGGGTGGGGACGGCCTCGGCCCGTAGGGCGTGTGGTCCACGACGGACCGATGCGAGCAGTCAAGATCGACAACTGGTCAAACGTGGTGTGGGCTGCGAAGCTGGAGTTCCAGGGCTCATCTACTAGGTCGTCTAGGAGGTACCCCGTGAAGATGCTGATCAACGTCCCGGAGACCGTGGTCGCGGACGCGCTGCGCGGTCTGGCGGCTGCCCACCCGGAGCTGACCGTGGACGTGGAGAACCGGGTGATCGTACGGCGGGACGCCCCCGTCGCCGGACAGGTGGGGCTGGTGTCGGGCGGAGGCTCGGGGCACGAGCCGTTGCACGGGGGATTCGTGGGTCCCGGCATGCTGTCGGCGGCCTGTCCGGGCGAGGTGTTCACCTCCCCCGTGCCCGACCAGATGCTGCGCGCGGCCGCCGCCGTGGACAGCGGCGCCGGCGTGCTGTTCATCGTCAAGAACTACACCGGTGACGTGCTCAACTTCGACATGGCCGCCGAGATGGCCGAGGACGAGGGCATCCAGGTGGCGAAGGTGCTGGTCAACGACGACGTGGCGGTGACCGACAGTCTGTACACGGCGGGCCGGCGCGGGACCGGCGCGACCCTGTTCGTGGAGAAGATCGCGGGCGCCGCCGCGGCCGAGGGCATGCCCCTGGAGCGGGTCGAGGCCGTCGCCCGGCAGGTGAACGAGAACTCCCGCAGTTTCGGGATCGCGCTGAGCGCCTGCAGCACCCCGGCCAAGGGCAGCCCGACCTTCGATCTGCCGCCGGGCGAACTGGAGTTGGGCATCGGCATCCACGGCGAACCCGGCCGGGAGCGGCGCTCCATGATGACCTCCGGGGAGATCGCCGAGGCCGCCGTCGAGGCGGTGGTCGAGGACCTCCAGCCACGCAATCCGGTGCTGGTGCTGGTCAACGGCATGGGCGCGACGCCGCTGCTGGAGCTGTACGGCTTCAACGCCGAGGTGCACCGGGTGCTCGAACAGCGCGGCGTCCCCGTGGCCCGCGTCCTCGTGGGCAACTACGTCACCTCCCTGGACATGGCGGGCGCCTCCCTCACGCTGTGCCAGGTCGACGAGGAGCTGCTGCGGCTGTACGACGCGCCGGTGAAGACGCCGGGCCTGCGCTGGGGTGTGTGACGCACGGGAGCAGACGATCACCAGGTACCTACCAGGCAAGGAGAGCCAGTGCTCGACGCCGATTTCTTCCGCCGTTGGATGACGGCGACCGCCGCGTCCGTCGACCGTGAGGCGGAACGGCTCACCGCCCTCGACTCCCCCATCGGGGACGCCGATCACGGCAGCAACCTCCAACGCGGGTTCACGGCTGTGGCGGCCGCGCTGGACAAGGAGGCCCCCGGCACGCCCGGCGGGGTCCTGATCCTGGCCGGACGCCAGCTGATCTCGACGGTCGGCGGGGCCTCGGGGCCGCTGTACGGGACGCTGCTGCGCCGCACCGGCAAAGCGCTGGGCGATGCCGGCGAGGTCAGTGCGGAGCAGCTGGCCGAGGCCTTGCGGGCGGGGGTGGACGCGGTCATGACCCTCGGCGGTGCCGCCCCGGGGGACGCGACCATGATCGACGCGTTGGTGCCCGCGGTGGACGCGCTCGGCGACTCGTTCACGGCGGCCCGGACCGCCGCGGAGGAGGGCGCCGTGGCGACGACGCCCCTGCAGGCACGCAAGGGCCGGGCGAGCTACGTGGGCGAGCGCAGCATCGGCCACCAGGACCCGGGGGCCACGTCGGCGGCCTTGCTGATCGCCGCACTCGCGGAGGCCGCCGGTGAGTGACGAACAGCTGGTGGGAATCGTGCTGGTGTCGCACAGCGCGGAGGTGGCGGCGTCGGTCGCCGAGCTGGCGAAGGGGCTCGCGGGCGGTGGTCCGGCGGTGCCGGTCGCTCCGGCGGGCGGTACCGAGGGCGGCGGACTGGGCACCAGTGCCGAACTGATCGCCGCGGCGGCCGCGTCCGTCGACCGTGGTGCCGGGGTGGCCGTCCTGACCGACCTGGGCAGTGCTGTGCTCACGGTGAAGGCGCTGCTCGCGGAGGGCGACGAGCTGCCCGAGCGGACGCGTCTGGTGGACGCGCCGTTCGTGGAGGGAGCCGTGGCCGCGGTCGTCACGGCGTCCACCGGGGCGGACCTGGCGGCGGTGGAGGCGGCCGCCACGGAGGCGTACAGCTACCGGAAGGTGTGAGCGACGGATTGCGGCCGGGCGCACCGGAGCGGCGCTGCGCCCGGCCGCGAGCCTGCCGGCGGGGCACCCGGCCGCAAGCCACGCGGTGAGGCACCTGACCGCGGACGCGGCGGCGTCAGCCGACGGGTAGGGGCGGAATCGCAGGCGCGCGGCGGTCCGCCCGGCGTAGACCCGCCGGCAGAAGTCCGCCCTGTCGCGGTCCGCCGACGGTTCGCCTGCCGCAGTCCCGCGGGCGGGCCCGTCGGTGAGGTGTCGTCAGCTGCTCAGCCTCCGTTCGCCTGCCCTCCGGCCACGAACCGCTTCGCGGCCCGCTTGCCCTCCGTCACGGCGGCGGCGTGGTCCTCGATGGGCGACACCTTGGTGTCCTTGAAGACGATGTAGGTGACACCGGAGGGTGCGCCACCGCCGTGCGGGTCGGCGCGGATGCCGAGGCCTTTGGCGGTCGCGTAGGACGCCTCCCCGAGGATGCCCTTCGGGCCCACGTCGCCCACCACCGCGTACTGCACGCGGTCGCGGTACACGACGGCCACGACCGAGCCGCCGCCGATTCCGTGGGCCCGGTAGTCCCAGAGGGCGCTCGGGGCGGGTACGACGACGAAGGGCAGGCGCTCGGCGCTCAAAGGGCGGCCGTCCGACTGGGAGTAGGTCGTGCTCGCCGCGAAGTACGGGTCGGTCCGGGAGTTGCAGCGGGGCCCTGGCCGGCCGTCACAGTCGATGTCCATGTCGGCCCTCCAGAACACGACGTCGCTGGTGCCGCAGACCGGGATGTTCGCGGGAGCGCCGGCGTCCCTGCGGAAGCGGCCGCGGGAGACGGGGACACAGTCACGCACCTCAGCGAGCAGGTCGGCGGCACTCACGGTGCTCTCGCGCCGTACCGCGGGCCGGGGG
>NZ_JAKEIO010000119.1 GCF_021474405.1 [Streptosporangium] indianense | reverse complement strand
CAAGCCGCGCGCGCTCGCCGGTGTGCCTGCTGGGCCTCTTCGGCCTCATCGAAGACCGCCTGGTGGTCGGCCAGGAAGCGGGCGGCCGCCCCCACCGCTCGGGCACGCGGTCCGCTGACATCGTCCTGCACCAGTCGCGCGAGGTAGTCCCCGATGCTCACCCCCAGGTCGGCGGCGCGCTTCTTCGCGAGTTCCGCAATCGGATCGTCGAAGTCGACTGTGCGATGGCTGGCGGGGTCTTGTAGGCGAACATCGCGCCGGCGAACAGGTTGAACGGTGGCGGCCTGTTCCCCGCCCTCGGCTTCCGAGTTGGCGAGCTTGCCGCCGGTCTTGCCGTTCTCGTGCGGCCGGTGCGGCCGGAACGCTTCCCGCATCAGCTCCACTCCGACCCGTGAGTTGTCGAGTCCGGAGGCGTCGCGGACGGCGACCTCGACCGCCTTCATCGCGGGGAAGCACGCCGTCTCGTAGTCCCCGAGGTCGAAGTTGGTGCGTACCGTGTGTTCCAGGTCCGGATGGAGCGGGCCGGAGAGCCGTTCGCGGGCCTCGAACCGGGCGAAGTTCTTCCAAGAGCGACCGGCCGAGCGCTGAGCGCTGAGGCTGTTCGAGTGTCACGGATGAATGAGTGGAGGTCGGATCACCCGGCGCGCTGGGTTGTCTCCCCGGCCTGAGCGGGTACGGCGGGCAGGGAGACGGTGCAGGAGGCGCAGCGTCGGGCCTGGGCGGGTACGGGGCTGAGGCATTCGGGGCAGTCCCGTTTGGGGGCCTGGACGTCTTGGTGCGGGGCGAGGCGTTCGTGGAGCTTGTTGATCGGGAGCACGACCAGGAAGTACAGGGCGCTGGCGAGGAGGAGGAAGCTGATCGCCGCGTTGACGAAGGCGCCGTAGGGGAACTCGGTGGCGCCGAGGGTGAAGGTCTTGCGGCTCATGTCGCCGGTGGCGCCGGTGGCCAGCCCGACGAGTGGTGTCAGGAAGGCTCTGACGAAGCCGTTCACCACGGCGGTGAACGCTGCCCCGATGACGATGCCGACGGCCAGGTCGACCACGTTGCCGCGCAATATAAAGCTGCGGAAGCCCTTCACCTTTTCACCCCTATGAGGCTCTCGACGTCGACGGGCGGCACCGAAACCGCGGTCAGCCCATCCCGTCCACCTCGGATGCCCTGCCACCGCTCACCCATGCCAACTCTGCCGCGCGGCGGAGTGATGTACTGGATACCGGTGTGCAGGACGAACAGGATCCCGCACAAGGCTTGGCGGTCAGGTCGTCCCTCGACCAGATTCGGACCCGGCTTGGGCAACAACGGCTCGACGAGCGACCAATGTTCGTCCCAGACGATCCACGGCCGCGACTCCCTCTCCCCCACGACAAGACCAATGAACAGACAAGCCAGCAGTCCCATGAGCAACAGCTTCTGTTAGGGCTTCTAAAGCGGTCTCGGGACGAGGGGGTGCCCTCTCCACCGGTGCGCTGTGACCGCTGAGCGCTGGGGTCAGCCGCCGGCGGGTATCGGGCCGGCCGGGACAGAGAGCGTCTGGTGAACGTGGGGGCAGGGCGTGGCAGAAGTGGTTGTGGGAATGCGCATCCGGCGCAGGAGATCACGGGTGGTGCGCTTGCGCAGCGTGCTGTGCCAGGTCAGTCCCGGATGGCGGGACCGTAGGTGTGACAGCGCACGGGTGCCCAGGCCGGTGCTGTGGAAGCGCTCGTCGATGACGACGGCGGTGATGACGCCCTGGGCGCAGTCAGTGCAGATCCGGTAACGGACCTGGCCGACGACCTGGCGGGTGTGCACGAGGAGCAGGCATTCGTCGCCCGGTCCGGGGTCCTCCGGGATGTGCGTGGACAGGAAATCGATTGCCCGGTAGGCGAGGACGCGGCGGCGCAGGCGGCCGGTGCGCCGGCCTCGGCGTGAGTGCTTGGCGCCGTTGTGACCGGGCGGCGATGTCTCGGCTGTGGAGGCCTGGCCGAGGAGAGTGCTGCTGGTGGGACGCGCATGTTGTCCGTGCATGACGTCTCGTGTGCCCGAACATCCGACGGATACCCGTGCAGAGTCAGGGGTGCCGCTACCCAGCACTCGACGAAGAACCCACAGACAGCCCGCAACCTAACGAAGCACTACCACAGTAGTGACCTGAGTCGGAGAGTGCCGGGTAATTCTCGCGAGCTGCCTGGCGTGGCCCGGCCGGACTCCAGCAGGCCGGGCCGGACCTGGCGGCCGCACAGCATCCGGCTAATGCCCGCCGATGTGGCGAGAATGTCTGACTCAGGTCACTAGCTGCGCGGCGTCGGCACGGTCTTGGAAGCAGTCAGCCTGTCGAGGCAGCACTCCCACGTGGTGTCGGCTGTCAACCACCGACCGCGGCACGGCACAATGCGCGATCTGCCCACCAGCGGCGGCCCACAGCCGGGCGTCGTGCCGTGGTTGCCGGCGTAGTCAGCTGAACGTGTCGCAGCTGGAGACGCGGCCGGAGCGGTAGCCGGTGGAGAACCATTGCTGGCGCTGGCCCGCGGAGCCGTGCGTCCAGGTGTCGGGTGTGACCCTGCCCTGGTAGCGCTGCTGGATACGGTCGTCTCCGACTGCGGCGGCCGCGTCCAGCCCGCGGTTGATGTCGTCCTTCGTCAAGTCGGTG
Source organism: [Streptosporangium] indianense (assembly GCF_021474405.1). Classification (GTDB taxonomy): domain Bacteria; phylum Actinomycetota; class Actinomycetes; order Streptomycetales; family Streptomycetaceae; genus Streptomyces; species Streptomyces indiaensis. Next base: position 20,667 of record NZ_JAKEIO010000119.1, on the reverse strand, counting down.
ATCAGTGGCTTACCGCTCCTGGGGTCGGGGGTGGTGGTGGCGTGGTGGGCCCACACTCCGGCGTAGCAGTCCGCCTGCAACTCGAGTTTCACCGAGCCGCTGTTCTGGCCCTTTCCGCTGCCGCGGGAGATCGTTCCGCTGAGGTCCTGGAAGTGATGGCCGTATTCGTGCGCGATGACGTAGGCCTCGGCGAACGGGCCGCCCTTGGCGCCGAACTTGCTGCTCAGGTCGTTGAAGAAGTCGAGGTCGAGATAGACCTTGTCATCGGCTGAGCAGTAGAACGGGCCGACGTCGGAAGTCGCGTTCCCGCAGCCGGTGTTCACGCTGCCGGTGAACAGGAACGTCGGGGCCTGCTGGTACGGCTTGCCGACGGCTGTCTCCGTCTGCTTCCAGAATGCCTGCACGCTGTTGACCACGGCGACGATCCGGCACTCCTCCTTGCGGTTGGCGTCGGCACCGGTCCGGCAGTCCGCCGCGAGGTCCGCGGCTGACTTGCCGGACGAGGACGTGTCGCTGCTGCCCGAGCCGAATATGCCGGGGTCGACACCCAAGAGCACGGACGTGACCAGCACCACGAGCCCGACCAGCCCCCCGCCGATGGTCTTGCCGCCGCCCGGGATCCCGCCCAGCGCACCTCCCCGCCCGTCCGCGACCTCGGACGTGTCCAGAGCAGCATCGTCGTCGAATTGCATACGTTGACCCTCCCTCAAGCAGCGCGCTGGACCGTCCCGCGTCGTCCCGCTCGCCTACCCCGTACGAGGGCATCCCCATCCCGTCCTTTTCCTGCTCCGTCTCTGGGAGGAGCCGGCGGGCGACGCCGCGACGCCGCTCTGCGGGTGAACGGCGGTCCGCCGTACGCGGCGACGGCTGCTCCATGCCGTGAACCGCGCGGCGGGGCTCCGCCTGCGCCGGTGCCGGGATGTGCCTGCAAGGTTCAGGCGACGGACGGCCGCCCGGGTCGGTCGGGACGATCGCGTACTCGTCGAAGAGCCGTTCAGGCTTCGTGACCGTGCGTGCGGCCGTCGAAGACGATCAGGTTGTTGGCGTGCAGCAGCATCCTCAGCGGGCGGCCGATGAACAGCACCGGCACCGGTAGAGCGTTGCCGCGGACGTTGACCTGGCCGAAGCGGCCGACGCGGGGTGAACCACCGGCCGGTTTCGAACAGGTCCAGGCAGCGGCGGGCCAGCCTGAGGGGGTCCAGGGCAAGGGCGAGTTGCACCTGGTAGAGGCCACCGTGGTGGTAGGCCGCCATGTCGTCGGCGGCGATCAGCGGGTTTTCGGCGCCGCGTAGTCGTCACGCTGGAACAATCCCCTCATGACCACCAAAGGGGTTCGTATCCGGGCGGGACTGCCACAGGAGGCCGCTGGGCTGAGCGCGCTCGCGTTGCGTTCCAAGGCTCACTGGGGGTACGACGAGGCGTATCTGGCGGGCTGTGCGGACGATCTCCGGCTGGCGCCGGGAGATATGGCCGACCGCAGGGTGAGGGTGGCCGAGGCGGGCGGCCGGATCCTGGGGGTGGCCACGTTGGACGGGGAGCCGCCCCGCGCGGAGCTGGGCATGCTCTTCGTCGATCCGATGTCGATCGGCCGGGGAGTGGGCCGGCTGCTCTACCGGCACGTGCTCACGGAGGCCGGGCGGCTCGGCTGCGACCGGGTGACCATCACCGCCGACTCGCACGCCGTGCCCTTCTACGTCGCGATGGGCGCACGGCGCGCCGGCGCCTCGCCGTCCTCCGGACAACTGGTCAGGATGGAGGCGTGGACGTCCGGGGCGGATCCCTCATGGGTGCGGGCGTGGACGGGTGGTCGGCGGTCTGTCCACCTCGGCAATGTCGCGGAGTTCCACGCCCAGTTCCCCGGCGTCGCACCCACGGAGGGCGCCCCGCACTACGCCTGCCTCTCGGCCTTCGCAGGCCCGCATCCCGCCCTGGTGGTCCTCCCGCTGCATGTCGAAGCGGCCTGGATGCGCGGCCTGGCCCGGCTGCTGGAGTGGGACGAGGTGGAGGTGCACTGCGTCGACGCCCCTGGCGGGGCCCTGACTCAGGCCCTTCTGGGCCAGCCGGCGCTGACGCGGCGGATCAGGAACTCCGGTCTGCCGGTGCTGCCCTGGGGACGCACCGAGGCGTCCGAACGGCTCACCTCGGGGCCGCCTCTCCGGCTCGGCCACGAGTCGAAGGCCGCCTCCCACCGGCTCTTTTGCACACTCGCCGCCGCTCACCCCGGCATCCGTGTTCCCGCCCAGGAGCCGGTCCGCTCACGACGCGAGCTGGCGCGGGCGCTGTCGGCCCGGGCGTCGGCCGGGCTGACGAGCGTGGTCAAGGGCGAGTACGGCGTCGGTGGTTCGGCCACCTTCGTCCTCACTCCCGAGGACGTGCTTTCGGGTGGCGGCACGCGGGCTGTCACGCGACGGCTCTTCGACGAGGGACTGCTGGTGGAGGAGTTCGTGCCCGGCGCCGACCTGTACCGCAACCCGACGTTCGACGGGGTGATAGCCGAGGACGGGACCGTCCACGTCGTCGGCACGGGCCTGATGGAGGTCACCGGAACGGCCTACCGGGGGGTCACCGTCGGCCCGGGGGTCCTGCCCGCGGAACTGACCGCGACCGCGACCGCGTTCGGTACTGCCGTGGGGCAGGCGCTGTCGGCGGAGGGCTACCAGGGCTGGTACGACGTGGACTTCGTCACCGACACGGCCGGACGGGCGGCGCCCACCGAGATCAATCTGCGGCTCACCGGCCCCGCCGTCGCCTTCGTGCTCCAGACCCGCCTGGACAGCGTGCGGGGAGGCCGTCACCTGGTGCGCACCCTGGACTGCCTGCCCCTGGGCGCGCGGCTGCCCGCCCCCGCCCTGCTCGAGCACTGCGACGGCCTGGCCCGCCGGTGCAGAGCCCTGGGCGCCGTCCTGCTCACCACCATCCCCACGGCGAGCCTGGAATCCGCGCCGTACGTGGGGGTCGCCCTCGCCGCACGTTCGCGCCAGGCGCTCGACGAGGCCGAGGCGCTGGTCCGGTTCGGTAACGGCGCGCTGAGCGGCTCGTTCACCGGCCCAGCTGCCGCCGCCACTTGGGCGTCACGGCGGCGAACGCGGCGACCACGGCTGCGGCGATCATGAGCGACACGTTGAACGTGTAGACGAGGGCGGCCTGTGCCGGCCAGTCCGTCTTGGCGGTGAGCCGGTAGAAGTTGTCCTGCGGCCACCACGCCACCAAGAGCCACACCGCGGACAGGTGCGCCACCGTGGTGAACCAGCCCGTGTGCCCGGCCCGTGTCATGCCCGGCCGCCCCACCAGCAGGAAGGCCATGCCCGCGCCGAAAGAGACGTTCTCGCAGAAGTACAGGACGCGGAAGTACTCCGCGTGGGGACTGGGCACCGCTGAGACGTCCGTCGAGTTCGGCCACAGGAGATCGGTGAACAACCATGCCAGCAGCGCGAAGAACGCGGCCAGGACCAGGACGCCGACGGACATGTACCCTGTCGCCCGCTCCGGCGACGCAGGGCCGCGCACGATCCCTCCCTTGCTGCTGAGGGCCGTGCCGGCGTCGACCGGCAGGGGCAGGTTCTTGCGGTCCACCTTGTCGGCCCGGGTGCGGGGCAGCGACGGAACAGGCACCACCGCGTGCGGCTGTGCGTCACCGGGCAGGGCGAGGCACACGTGTCGGTGGACGTCCACCGGGTCCACGCGGCGGCCCTCGACGGAGACCGCGTAGGCCACGACCTTGATGTTTCGGGGGTCCGCGGTCTCGACCTCGGCCACCAGGCCCGCGCGTACGTCCGGGTGGCCGTGCAGCGCGCGTTCGGCGGAGGCGTACGCGCCCTGTCGGCCCAGGAACTCCAGCAGGCCGTCCTCCCGGACACGTCCGTCGTCGCCGGTGTGGACGCCGTTCAGGACGATGGGGCCCCGCGCGCCGGGAACGGGCCCGCGGACGGTGAGGTAGGTGTCGGGCAGCGGCACGCCGATCAGCGAGACCGGTTCGCTCCCGTGCTCCGACGGCAGATGTCGCTCCGGCAGCTCGAAGTAGGTGCCGGAGCCGAACGCCTCGGTAACGGTGTAGGCGTTGACCACACGCACGTCGTCGCCGAGCGCCTTCTTCAGGGCACGCTGTTCGTCGAGGTACCAGACGTCACCCGTGACCGTCACCAGGCGCAGCCGCCACCTTTGGGGCGGCCCCTGAACTGTCAGCAGCCGCGCAGTCGGCACACCGCAGGCCAGCACGGTCGCCTCCTCGTCGGCTATGAGCCGCCGCAGAGCCGCTCCCCGGGCGCCGGGGTCGTGGGGTTCGTCGCCGTCGGGGAGGACCAGGGTTCCCCCGGAGGCGAGGGCACGCACCCAGTTCGCCGTGAACTCCGCTGACTCGGGCGGGGCCGTGTGCAGGTGACGGTCGCGGTCGTCGAAGCCGAAGACCTGCTGCCAGGCGCTTCGCGCCATGGCGAGGTCGTGGTGGCTGACCGGGACGAGTTTGGGCGGCCCCGTCGTCCCGGCCGTGAGCAGCACACATGCGGTGGCGCCACGGACGGGTGGCGCGTCCTGTGCGTCGTGCGCGTGCGGCTGTGTCCCGCCCTCGTCGGTCGGCCCCGCTTCGGTGTCGACGCACACCACCCGCCGGTGCGGCCGGTCGCCGACCGCCACCCGGTACAGCTCGCGGGTGAGCACGACGTAGGGATCGACGTCCGCCAGGACGCGGTGCAGTTCCTCCCTGGGCAGGGCCGGGTCGAGCGGCAGGTAGGCGCCTCCGGCCCTGAGGACGCCCAGCATCGCGGCCAGAGCGGCGACGGGGTTGTCCAGCACGACAGCGGCCAGTCCGCCGGCCTCCAGGCCCACGGATTGCAGGCGGTCGGCTTGGGCATCCACGAGACGGCCCAGTTCCCCGTAGGTAATCCGTTCGACACCGCACACGATCGCCTCGGCCGACGGCGTCGTGTTCACCCACCTGGTCACCAACTCGTCCACGCGCTGACCGCCGAGCGGCACATGTTCCCCCGACATCAAGCCCCCTGTCGCTCCGTGTGCTGGCAGAAGTATGCCCGCGCGTCGTCCGTTTGGTGCGTGCGGGCAGCGCGGCGTCCTCCGGGGGTGGAATCCGGGTCAGTGGTCGTCGGTGATGGTGGTGGCGATGCCGTTGACCACGACGACCTTCGCGGACACACCGCCTGCCTTGGCGGCCGCCTCCAGTTCGTCCTCGGTGCACGCGGTGCCGCCCTGCCCGCCCTCGCCGCCGTCGGCGTCGCCGCAGATGTCGCCCCAACCCCAGATCTCGGTGTCGGTGGCGACGAGGAATTGCTGCTCGGTGCCCTTCAGGTCGGACACCGTGTACTTGCCCGGCGCCAGGTAGGTCACGGTGCCGAACCAGGTGCCGGAAACGCCCTTGCCCTTGTTGATGCCATCGAGGACCGAGTCCCGGCCGTTGTCGTCCTCGTCCTCGGCCGGGCCACCCTCATCCGGTGCCGGGCGCTCGGTGACCGTGGTGGCGACGCCGTCCTTCAGCACCACGTCCGCGGCGATGGATCCGCTCTTCAGCACCTTGTCCAGGTCGTCGGCCGTGCAGGGCGTGTCGGCGGCGGGGTTGTACTCGCCGCAGATGGTGCCCGCGCCGTAGATCCTGGTGTCCTCGGCGACGAAGAACTGCTGTTCCTTGCCGGCTGTCTTGACGATGTGCTTGCCGGGGGCGAGGTATTCCACCGTGCCGCCCTTGAAGGTCCCGCTGACCCCCTTGGGCTTCTTCGCCCCGGACTTCGCTGCCGCCTCCGCCGACGCCGCGGGAGCATCAGTCTTCGACGACGAGTCGGCGCCCGTGGCGTCGTCCTGACAGGCGGTCAGCAGCGTGGTGCCGGCGAGGAACGCGGCGGCGACGAGTAAGGACCTGGTGCGGAGGGTGGAAGCCATGGTGGCGTATCCCCATTTCATGCGGTCGTGGAAGGGTTCATGGAAAAGGTCCGGCGGCGGATGCCCGTGCCCTGTGGTGCTCGGTTGTCGTGACCACGATGCGGGAGGCGAGCGGGGCGGCGGAAGGAGAATCGTCGGCCCGCGACAGCGCTGTCACCATCTCCGGACACTGCAACGCCTGTTCACACAGTCGGCTGTAGAGCACAACCGACTCCCCGATCACCGGCAGGGGGGCCACAGGTTCCCTGCTGATCGGGCCGGTAGGCGTCATTGGCGTCCACCGGGCTGCCACCGCCCGCGACGCCGCCGCCGGGGATGTGGATCGTGCCGCCTACGGCGACGGCGGCTGTACCGTGGCGGGGCACCGGCATCGGGGCAAGTCGCCGCCAGCGGTCGTGGACGGTGTCGTACACCTCGGTCTCGGCGAAGACGGCGTGCGGGCCGCTGCCGTCGTGTTTTCCCTCGCCGCCGAACGTGTAGATCTTCGTGCCCACGGCCGCGGTGGCGATGCCGCCGCGGGCGGTCGGCATCGAGGCACGCACGAACCACCGGAGGGAGCGCAGGTCGAGGGCGTAGACGGTGTCCCGCACGTTGACCTGCCCCCGGTCCCGGCCGCCGAGCACGTAGAGCGTCGTGCCGACGACGGCTCCGCCGACGTGGTCGCGGGCTTGCGGCAGGCTCGGCAGCGCCTCCCACCGGCCGGTTACGACGTCGTACGACGACACCGTGTCCACGGTGTCCTGGAGGCCGCCGGGGCTCGGCACCAAGGTGCGCATGCCGCCCGCGAGGTAGATCCTCGGTCCGTGCACGCCCATCGCGGCGCTGCCCCGCGCGATGCCTGCGGGCATCGACGGCAGCCGTGTCCACCGGTCGGCACGCGGGTCGTAGACGAAGCTGTCGCGCAGGGCCTGCCACGAGGCTCCGCCGGACAGCCCGCCGAGGACGTAGACCTTGGCGCCGACAGTCGCCACGTTGGGGTGGTTCATCGCCACGGGCAGCGGCGCCGCGTTCGACCAGGTGTCACGCCGGGCGTCGTAGACCTCCACCCGGCCGGTGGTGGCGAAATCGCCGGCCGGGTCGGTGATGATGCCGCCGATGACGTAGACCTTGGCGCCGACTGCGGCGACCCCGTGTTCCTGCCGGGGTCCGCCCGCGATCGGGGCCAGCGGCCGCCATCCCGTGCCGTAGGGCGGCTCGGCCGCCACCGGCACTGCGCTGAGCGGCGCCGGGTGGCCCGGGTGCGCCTGCGCCCGCCCGGTCGAGGCCGCCGCCAGGGCGGCACCCAGGAACAGCACGGTCCGCCGTTTCATGGCGGCTCCTTCCAGGCCCGGACGGCCGGTTGAGGCGGTCATCAGGGCACCAGGACGATCTTGCCGGTGACTGCGCCCGCAGCGACGATCTCGTGTGCCTTGACCACCTCGGCCAGCGGCAGCACCTGGTCGACGTGGACGGTGAGCCGTCCGGCTGCGACGAGAGCCGCCAGGCGGGCCAGGTCGGGTGCTGACGGATGTACGAAGGTGACCGCGTGCCGGATGCCGAGTTCGGTGATCAGTTCCGGGGTGACGCCGGTGTCCTGGGGAGAGGCGCTGACCAGCATGCCGCCGGGGGCGACGATGCGGGCGCAGCGTGCGCCGTCCTCGCCTCCGACCAGGTCGAACACCACGTCGGCCGGACCGGCCTCGGTGAAGTCCCGGGTACGGTAGTCGACCGGCTCGTCCGCCCCCAGGCGGCGCAGTAGGTCGTGCTTGCCCGCGCTCGCTGTGGCGATCACATGGGCTCCGCGGGTCTTGGCGATCTGCACGGCGAGGTGGCCGACCCCGCCGGCGGCGCGGTGTACCAAGACCCGCTGACCGGGCTGGACATGCGCGAGACCGACCAGGCTCTGCCAGGCGGTCAGCCCGGCCATCGGCAGGCCCGCCGCCTGCTCGACGGTCAGATCGGTGGGCTTGTGGACGATCTCGTTGACCGAGGCGAGGACGTAGTCGGCATAGGTGTTGCCCGCTCCCGGAAGTGCCAGCATGCCCAGGACCTCGTCACCGGGAACGAAGGCGGACACGCCGGGCCCGGCGGTCTCCACGGTGCCGGCGATGTCCCAGCCGACGGTGAACGGCGCATCGCCGAGCATCGGCAGGGCACCGGAGCGCACATGAGCGTCAACCGGATTGACGCCGATCGCCCCTGTCTTGATCAACACCTGCCCATGGCCCGGTTTCGGGCGGGCGGCCTCGACGAGTTCCAACACGGTCGGGTCGCCGACGGTGCGCTGGGTGATGACACGCATGATTGTCTCCGAACGATTGGTAATTACTTTTCGTCACACACCACTTACTGGTAATCACCACAAGGTGGCGTGCTGGACACCTGGGGCGGTCTGCACGTGTTGTGCAGCGGCCGGTGGGCCGCGGAGTGAACGGGCCGGCCGGAGAGCGGCGGTGTGGCGCGGTGGCGCGCCACGATAAGGGTTGCCTACCGCACGGTGGCCTGGTCGTCGGCGAGTTTTCGGGGGCCGAGGGCGGCGAGCAGGCGCAGCTGCTCGACGGCCGGGCTGCCCGCCGGGGCGGTGAAGAACTGCAGACGCTGCCGGCCGTCCTCACTGAACAGGTTCTGGCAGTTGATGTCGACGACGCCCAGCTCGCGATGGAGGATGCGTTTGCGCTCGCCGCGGCGTACGGCGACATCTCCGGTATCCCACAGGGCGACGAACTCCACGCTGGCCCGGCGCAGTCGGGCGACCATGTCCATGGACCGCGGGTCGTGGCCCCGGCGTGCCACGGCGGCCCGCAGATCGGACACCAGGACCCGGGAATGGTGCGGGTGGTCCTCCTCGGGATAGAGCGACCGGCTGCCGGGGTCGGTGAACCAGCGGTACACCAGGCTCGCCGCATGCCCCTCGGCATGCACGGGCGGACCCAGCAGCGCCGCGGCGAGCCGGTTCTGCACCAGGGTCTCGTGCAGATCGGTGAGGATCAGCGCCGGGGTGGTGTCGAGCCGGTCGAGCAGCGCCAGCATGGCCGGTGGCACGTGCGCCGCGGTGCCGTGCGCCGTCGGTGCGGGACGGTCCGCGAGACGGAACAGGTGGTCCCGCTCGTCGCTGCCGAGCCGCAACGCACGGGCCAGGGCGGCCAGCATCTGCGTCGACGGCTGCGGGCCGCGACCGCGTTCCAGCTCGATGTAGTAGTCCACCGACGCGCCGGCCAGCTGGGCGACCTCTTCGCGGCGCAGACCAGGCACCCGGCGCCGCGGCCCGGCGGGCAGTCCGACCTCCACGGGGATGATCCTCGCCCGCCGGGATTGCAGGAAGGCTCCGAGTTCAGACAGGTTCACCCGGTCAGTATCACGACCCCCGACAGAGGCAACCAGGGGACGCCACCCCCTGGCTGCGGAAAGCGGCCAGCACCCGCCCCGATCATGCGCATGCCTCATGGGCAGCGAGGCAGGGCCCGTCGGGGCCAGAGTCGGAGGGCCGCCCTCACCCCACGTCTTTCGCCCTCGCTGCACCGAGCGGACGGTGACGCGCAGGCCACGGGCGACAACGGCGGCGTTGTGACCTCTGGCGAACCGCTCGGCCACCTCCATGCGTAACTGTCCCGAAAGGCCCGGCGCCTGGCGGTCGGGTAGCCCGTTCAGCAGCCAGCGCCGTCAACTTGGCCCCTACCAAGGCCCTCGGTAGGCGGCCGGTCCGCCGGATCGCGGGGCGAGTAGAGCGCCTGCCCGGCCGGCGGAGACCCGCCGGCCGGGCAACGGTCCACCGGCACGCGGCCGTATTGCGTGTGGCGTACGACATACATCCGCTTCGGAACTCGGTTCTCGGCCGTTCCGACTCCTTCATCGGTACGGCTCGACGGGCGCCGTACGACGCGATCTGGAGACCCGGTGATGGACGAGTCCAGGCAACCTCCCACCGGCGCGGGTGTGGTGCTGCGCAAGCTCATGCCCCCGCCCGCGCTCTGCGGCTTCCTCCTGCTGCTGGCGCTGGTGTTCGCGGCGTCGTACGCCGTGGGGTCCGCCGCTGGGCCTGTCGCGCCCGGCATGCACGGCACGTCCGGCAATAACACCGGCGGCACTGGCGGCAGCGGGGACATGGACACGCACGGGGGAGGCCACTGATGGGTGCGGAACCGGTGGTCGCCCTGGTGACGACCGATCTGACCGTCGGCGGCATGACCTGTGCGGCCTGCGTGACACGCGTCGAGAGGAAGCTCGGCAAACTGGACGGGGTCACGGCGAGCGTCAATCTGGCGACCGGGCGGGCCCGGGTGTGCCATCCGGTGGAGATCAGCCCCGAGGAACTCGTCGCGACGGTCGAGAAGGCCGGCTACACGGCCGCTCTGCCCCAACCGCCGAGGATGCGGCAGCGGGAGGAGGAGAACGGGGAGCCGGACTCCGAGGAGGCCCGGCAGGAGCGTGACCGTCTGCTGATCACGGCCCTGCTCGCACTGCCCGTTCTGGTCCTGTCGATGGTGCCCGCGCTGCAGTTCCGCAACTGGCAGTGGCTGTGCTTCGTGCTCGCCGCGCCGGTGGCCGTGTGGGGCGCGTGGCCGTTCCACGCGCGGGCGGTGCGGGGGTTGCGGCACTCGGCGGCGACCATGGACACCCTGGTGTCGCTCGGCGTGATCGCCTCCTTCGCCTGGTCCTCCTACGCGCTCTTCCTCGGCGGCGCCGGTGATCCCGGCATGCGCATGCCGTTCAGCCTGGTGCCCTCGGCGTCGGAAGGCGTCGCGCACGTTTACCTCGAAGCGGCCGTCGCCGTGCCGCTGTTCGTTCTCGCGGGGCGGTTCCTGGAGGCACGGGCCCGGCGCGGGACTGGGGCGGCACTGCGGTCGCTGGCCGATCTCGCGGCCAAGGAGGTGTCGGTCCGCGAAGGTGATGGCTCCGAACGTCTTCTCCCCGTTGAGGAGTTGGGTGTCGGGCAGGTCTTCGTCGTACGTCCCGGGGAGCGGGTGGCCACCGACGGGCAGGTGGTAGAGGGCAGTTCGGCCGTGGATCTGTCCCTGGTCACGGGGGAGAGTGAACCGGTCGAGGTCAGTCCGGGCTCAGGGGTCGTCGGGGGCGCCGTCAACGCCGGAGGGCTGCTGCTCGTACGGGCCGGCGCCGTCGGGGCGGACACGCGGCTTGCCCGGATCACCCGGCTGGTGACCGAGGCGCAGGCCGGCAAGGCGAGGGCGCAGCGGCTGGCCGACTCGGTCGCCGGTGTCTTCGTTCCGGTCGTCCTCGCGCTGGCCGCCACCGTGCTCGGGTTCTGGCTCGGCGCCGGGGCCGACCCGCAGGCCGCCGTCACCGCGTGCGTGGCCGTCCTGGTCGTGGCCTGTCCGTGTGCGCTGGGACTGGCCACGCCGACCGCGCTGATGGCCGCCACCGGACGCGGGGCCCAGCTGGGCGTCCTGGTCAGCGGTCCGCAGGCGTTGGAGGGGCTTCAGCACCTGGACACAGTCGTACTGGACAAGACGGGCACGCTCACTTCGGGGCACATGAGTGTCGCCCGGGTCACGGCCGTTCCCGAGGGCTTGGGCAGGGACGCGGTGCTCAAGCTGGCGGGGGCGGTCGAGCAGGGCTCGGAGCACCCGCTGGGGCGGGCGATCACCGCGTACGCCCGCCGGGCTCTGCCCGAGCGGCCGTTGCCGGAGGTGAGTGGGTTCACCGCAGTGCCGGGGCGGGGAGTGCACGGTCGCGTCGAGGGACGGCTGGTCGAAGTGCTCGCCCCGGACGAGGAGTTGCCCGCCGCCCTGACGGAGGCGGTGGCGGCCGCCGAAGCCGCCGCACACACGCCTGTGCTCGTCCGCGTGGACGGCGTGAACGAGGCACTGATCGAGGTCGGGGATGTCGTACGGCCCGGCAGCTACCGGGCTGTGGACCGGCTGCGGCGCCTCGGCGTGAAGCCCGTGCTCGCCACCGGCGACCAGGAGGCACCTGCCCAGGCCGTCGGCAAAGCCCTGGGCATCGACGAAGTACGCGCCCGCTGCGCCCCCGAGGACAAGGCCGGTCTCGTGCGGGACCTGCAGGAGCAGGGGTACCGGGTCGCGGTCGTCGGCGACGGTGTGAACGACGCCGCCGCGCTGGCCGGCGCGGACCTCGGCATCGCCATGGGCACCGGTACCGACGTCGCCATCGGGGCGGCCGACGTGACGCTCGTGCGCGGCGACATCGAGGCCTTGGCGGACGCCGTACGGCTGGCCCGGCGCACGCTGGGCACCATCCGCGCCAACCTGGTGTGGGCCTTCGGCTACAACGTGGTGACCGTGCCGCTCGCCATGGTCGGTCTGCTCAGCCCGATGCTCGCCGCGGCGGCGATGTCGCTCAGTTCGCTGCTGGTGGTCGGCAACAGCCTGCGGCTGCGCGCCTGGCAGCCCGCGCCCGCGATCCGGAGGCGTACCCGATGACCGACCGGAACCTCTGGCGGCCGACCCGCCGCCGGCTCACCGACACCGTGCTCGCCGCGCTCGCGCCCGTCGCCGCCTGGGGGCTCGCCCTCGGCGGCTTGAGCGTGTGGACCGCCTATGGCAACGCGGGCAGTCCGGCCCGGATCACGGTCACTGAGGGACGGCTCTTCCTGCCCGCGGGCGACAGCACGGAGACAGCGGCATTCTTCCGGATCACCAACAGCGGAGGCTCGCAGGACCGGCTGCTGAAAGTGACCTCCGCCGAAGCCGGCGGTGCCACCACGCTCAGCCACCACCGTATGGTCACCGCCAACACAGCATCCAGGCAGACGGTGACGTCGGTGCCCGTCCCGGTCGGCGACAGCCTCGCCATGTCCCCCTCCGGCCTCGACGTGATCGTGCCGGTGAAGGGGAAGTGGCAGGCAGGTGATCTCATCGCGTTCACGCTGCACTTCGAACGCAGCGGGGCGGTGAAGAACCTTGCCGTGGTGGTCCGCCCCGGCCAGGAGGGCGCGTAGCCACCCCAGGGACGCACGGTCGACGAGCGCCCACGGGGAGGGCGTCCTCACTCAACTGACAGCAAGAATCGAGCAGCAGAGTGTCCTCGGCGGACAGACCGGCGTCAGGCCGACGCCCCGGTCAGCCGGTCCAGGGCGCCGGCCTTGGCCTGGGCAACGAGGTCGGCGAACTGCTCCTCGCTCATCTGCACCTGCTGCCCGAAGTCGTCGGTGATGCGCACCCGCTTGTCCTCGGACGCGTCCGAGTCCAGGAAGAGCTGGGGACAACCGCAGTTGCAGTTCCCGCAGAAGGTTGCGATCGGGTCCGGATTCGCATCCGCCATGGGTGCCACCTCGTCACTGCCGCGCGCCGGACGGTCCGGCACTTCAACGATGCCCGGCGCGCGACCAAGACGAAACCGCACCAACGCATGAGGAAAACCATGCGAGTTGGCGGGAACCGATAGCCACCGCCGAACGACCTGTGAAGGGCGGGCTGCCCGCTGACGGCGTTGGGTACCGAGTCCGGTGGCTGCGACGTCCACTTCGACGGCCCGCGGGCTCGCCGCCGTGCGCCGTCGACCGCCGTGCCGGTCACGGTGGCGAGACGCGCCGCACGGCTTCGCGAATTCGCCTGTTCGCCGGGAACTCACGGGCCTCCTCCCCCGACTCCTTTCGGGGAACGAGCAGGAGGTGGGATGGACGGTCTGGATGTAAGGATGCGTGAAGTCACCTGCCGGCACGGCCGCGTCGAGGCCGTGAGCGGTGTGGATCTCGACATCGAGGCGGGTGAGCGGGTCGCGCTGACCGGTACGAACGGGTCGGGCAAGACCACGCTGATCCGCGCGGTGCTGGGCCTGCACCGCCAGGCCGGCGGGCAGGTCCTGGTCGGGGGCCGGGGCACGAGGTCGGCGGCCGAGTGGGCGTGGCGGCGCCGGGCGTGTGCCTGGATTCCGCAGAAGCCCGCGGTGGGCCGATTCCCTCTGCTGGCAGACGAGTTGCTGGCCAGCAGCGGAGTACAGGCGCAGGCCGTGGAGGCGGCGGAGAAGCTGGGCGTCGGGGCGTTGACCGGACGGCCGCTGCACACGCTGTCCGGGGGGCAGTTGCAGCGTATGTATCTGGCCCGTGCGGTGGGTTGTGTGGCCGCCGGGGCGGGGGTGCTGCTGGCCGACGAGCCCACCGCCGCGCTTGATTTCGCCGGGCAGGAGGAGGCGGCCGACGTCCTGCTGTCCCTGCCGGTGACCGTCGTCGTCGTCACGCACGACCGGGCGCTGGCCGAGCGCTGCGACCGGGTGCTGGAGATGGCCGCCGGCCGGTTGAGGGAGGTCCGGTGAACAGCCTCGCCGCCGCCGACCTGGGGCTGCTTCTCCAGCTCGTACCCGTCCAACGAGCGGGTGGTGCTTTGCTGTTGGCGGCTGTCGGACTGCCCGTGATCGGTGTCGTGATCGTCGGGCTGGACATCATGCCGGTCCGGTTCGCGATGATGCACGTCGCCCTGCTGGGCATCGCGGTCGGGCTGCTGACCGGGCTGGATCCCATGCTGTGCGCGCTCGTCGCCTGCGCCCTCGCCGGGGCCGGGGTCGCCCCGCTCGCCCGCACGCCGGACGGCCTGTCCGGTGCGATGGGTTTGTTGATGAGTCTGGCGATCGCCGCCGCGCTGCTGGTCCTGGCCGTATCCGGAGTCAACGCGCAGGGTGCGTTCGCACTGCTGTGGGGATCGATCCTGTCCGTGGGCACGGCGGACCTGTGGCTGCTGGGCGTGCTCGCCGTCGTCGTACCGGCCCTGTTCTGGTGGCGCCGCCGCGAACTCGCCCTCCTGCTCTACGACCGTGAACTCGCCCTCTCAGCCGGGGTACGCGTCGACCTGCTCACCCTCGTGCTCCTCGTCCTGGTCGCGGTGTCCGTGGCCGGGGCCATCAAACTGACCGGCGCGCTGCTCGTCGACGCGCTGACCCTGCTGCCCGCGCTGGCCGCGCGGCGACTGGGCACCTCCTTGAAGTCCATCACCGGCTGGGCGGTCGGCATCGGCGTCGTCGTGAACCTCACCGGGTTCCTCGTCGCGCTGAAGCTCGACTGGCCGCCCGGGCCCGTGCTCGTCCTGACGGCCGGCGTTGTGGTCCTGGCCGTCCATCTCATTCCCGAACGGAGAATCAGCTCATGGCGCGCATCCGCGTCCGCATCGCCCGTGTCCCTTCCGTCCTCGCACTGAGCCTGAGCACAGCGCTCGTCCTGACCGCCACCGCCTGCGGCTCCGACAAGGTCGACAGCGCCGACAGCCCCGGCACGAAGGGGAGCAAGAGCGACGACGCGCCCGTCGTCGTGGCCACCACCACCTGGGAGGGCGCCTTCGCCAAGGCCGCCGGCGCGAAGGACGTGAAGGTCATCGTCCCGTCGTCCGCGCAGCACGCCCCGGACTACGACCCCAAGCCGTCCGACCTCGCGGCGGTTGCGGGCGCCGACTTCGTGCTCTACGCGCCCTTCGAGCCGTACGCGGCGAAGATCAAGGAGGCCGCCGGGTCGAGCGCCAAGCTGGTCGAGGTCAACCTCGACAACGACGCCGACAAGGCGAGCGCCCAGGTCACGCGCCTGGGCAAGCTGTTCGGCACCGAGGATGCCGCCGCGAAGTGGGACACCTCTTTCAAGAGTGAGTACGGCACGCTGCAGAAGGAGCTGAAGGACGCGTGGCCGGGGGGCAAGGCCCCGGCCGTCGTCGCGCAGGTCTTCTCCCTGTGGTCGGCGAAGATGACAGGCGCGCAGGTGGCCGGCACCTACGGACCCGAGGCCGTGACCGCCAAGCAGCTGTCCGACCTGGCGAAGGAGAAGCCCGCATACGTCTTCGACAACGTGCACATGACGACTGGCGAGGTGCTGCCCGACTCGGGGGCGAAGCAGGTGGAGATCGTCAACTATCCGGGCAAGGACCTTGACCTGCTGGCGGTCTACAAGAACGCGGCGGACACGATCACCAAGGCGATGGCCTCCTGACCTCTTGACGAGAGGTTCGTCCTGATACGAGTGCGGGGCCGCCGGGAGACTTCCGGCGGCCCCGCTCGCGTACGGGTCAGACGGCCTGGGCGAGGGATTCCGGCTCCTGCGCGATGCACCGCTCCCGCAGCAGTGCCCGGTCCGGCTTGCCCGCCGGGGTCAGCGGCAACTCGATGACCACAAGCAAACGTTCGGGGTGTTTGCGCCGCTCCAGGCCACGTGCGTCCAAGTGTGCGCACAGGTCCTCCAGCGTGGGTGCTTCGGCCCGCGGTACGACACAGGCCGCGAGCCGCTCGCCCATCAGCGGATCCGGCACGCCGACGCACACCACGTCCCGGACGAGCGGGTGCGTGGCGAGTTCGATCTCCACCTCGGCCGGGCTGATGTTGGCCCCGCCCCGGATGACGACGTCCTTGAGGCGGCCGACGATCCGCAGGTTCCCGTCCTCCTCGATGAGACCGAGGTCGCCGGTGCGGACCCAGCCGTCGGCCGTGCGGTAGCGGGCGTCGAGGTCGGGGGCGGCGACGTAGCACAGGGGTGTCATGGGGCCGCGGGCGACGATTTCGCCGACGGAACCCTTCGGTACCTCCTGGAGTCCGGGTGTGCCGGGGACGGCGATGCGTATGTCGGCGACGCGGGGGTCCGGGTGGCCCGCGAGGATGCCCGGCCCTTCCCCGCGCAGGGACTCATCTCCCAGGCCGGTGTGGCAGTTGACGCCGTCCGCGGAGCCGTAGAGGTTCACGACCGGGCAGCCGAAGACGCGCCGGGCTTCCTCAGCCATGGCCTCGTCCAGCGGGGAGCCGCCGACGATGACGGCCGTCGGCGGAGTGAAGGCGGGGTGGTGTCCCTCGGCGATCCGGTCCAGCATCATCCGGATCATGGTCGGCACGCCCAGGACGTGCGTGGGCTCGTGCTCGGCGAGCGCGTCCAGGGCCGCCTCGGGGGTGAAGTGGTCGAGCAGGACGAGCGTGCCGCCGTGCCGGGCGAGGGTGACGGCGGTGCCGTTGCTGCCGAAGGCGGTGGCGAGCGGGACGAGGAAGAGGCAGCGCGGCGGCCGGTCGTCGGGGATGAGGGAGGCGAGGAAGTTGCCGCGGCCGCCGGCCAGGGCATTGTGCGAGTACGCCACCATTTTCGGCTCGGCCTCGGAGCCGGAGGAGACGAGGATGCGGGCGGCGGAGTCGGGGTCGGGGCGGGCCGCGGTGAAGGACTTCGGGTCCGCGCGCAGCAGCGCTGTGAAGGCGACGGTGCCGTCGGGGGCCGTACCGGGCCCGGCGGCGATCACCGTGCGCAAGGCGGGCAGTTCACTGACCAGGGTGAGCAGGTCGGCGGCGTGGTGGTTGCCGCGGTGCTCGGTGGCGGCGATGACGGCGACCGCCTCCGCTCTGCGCAGCAGCGAGGCCGCCTCGCGCTCGCCGCGGCCGACCGGGAAGGGCAGCGCGACGGCGCCCAGCGCGGCCAGGGCGAGATCGGCGATGACGGCGGCCCGGCCGTTGGGCAGTTGTATGCCCACCACGTCACCGGCGCGTATGCCGAGGCCGGACAGCCCAGCGGCCAGACATCGCACCTTGCGGTCCAGAGCGGTGTAACAGAGTTTCCCCTTGGCATCGACGACGGCGGTGCGGTGCAGGTCGGCGATCTGCCGGGCGCGGAAGAGGCCGTACAGGTCGAGATCGGGGCACGTGCCGTCGACGGCCCAGGAGCGGCGCAGTTCGGCGGGCAGCAGGTCGTGCAGATCCACGGTCATGCGAAGCTCCAGGGAGTCGGGACGGCGGGGGCGCCGTGGGCGTCGCGGCTGATCGAGCCGGAGAAGAGGAGATCGGCGAGGTCGGTGACGACCGGGACGGCGGGCAGACCGCGCTCGCGCATCCGCTCCAGCGCCCGGTCCGTGGGCAGGTCGCTGACGTCGTACGGGATCGCGCAGTGGTCGGCGAGGGCGATCCAGCCATCGGTGGTGCGCAGTGGTCGGCGGAAACCGGCAGGCCGGCGCGGGTCAAGGCCCTGCGCGGCCCGCGCCCGGGCGGGGGCGGTGAGCACGTCGGCGGCACCGAGCAGGGACGAGTCCACGCGCACCCCGCGGCCGGTGCGCTCGCGCAGCAGCAGCCCCGCCAGCATCGCCTCGGCGCCGAGCAGGCCGCCGAGCACGTCGAGCAGCGTCATCAGGGACGGCGCCGGCGGTTCGCCGGCGGGCCGTACGGCCTCACTCACTCCGGTGCGGGCCTGGACCATGAAGTCGGTGCCCATGGGGGCATCGGTCAGTCGCCCGGCCCAGCCACTGGTGTACGCGTAGACGAGGGCGGGGTTGGCCGCGGCCAGGTGCTCGTGGTCGAGGCCGAGCTGGGTGGCCTTGCCCGGCGCCCAGTTGTGCAGGAACACATCGGCACCGGCGGCCATCTCGCGCAACCGCTCCCGGTCGGAGGCGGACTTGATGTCCACCTCGACGGCTTTCTTGCCCCGGTTCAGCGCCAGCCACCGCGCCGAGATCCCCGAACAGGCGGGCGGCATCCCGCGCAGCGGGTCGCCGCCCGGCGGCTCGATCCGGATCACCTCCGCCCCCAGCAGGCCCAGGACGTGGGCGGCGAGCGGAGCCTGGATACGGCGGCCGGCCTCCAGGACCGTGAATCCGGCCAGCGGTCCGCCGTCGGCGGCGGGGCGCGGGACGTACCTGGCGTCGTGCGGGGTCAGCTCCCAGGGCGCCGCACCGTCGTACTCGGCCGCTCTCTGGGCCAGAGACCCCAACAGGCACACTTCAGCGCCGGACGATCGGGCGGCGTGCCGGAGCTGCTCCCAGGTGCTCGCCCGCACTGTCTCGTGCAGCACCTGTGGGAAGGGCGCGCAGGCGGTGGCGTACCGGAACTGGAAGGGCCGCCACCCTCGGCGTATCGCCTCCTCGGGAGCGCCGAGGGTGCGCCAGAACGCCGCCCACACCCCCGGGTCGAGCGTCTCCAGCTCGAAGACCGTTCCGTCGACGGACCTGAACGGCGGTCCGCCCGGAGCGAGTTCGGCGGCCTCACCTTCCTCGGCCCCGGCGGCGGCCAGGTACTGGGAGACCGTGAGCAGACCGGCCCGCTCGGCGCTCACCTCGACCTGCGCGATGTACCCGTCTCCGCGTACCTGCGCCAGCAACCCGGCCAGCAGGCCCTGCACGGCGAGTACGCCGGCGGCGGTGGCGGCGTAGTCGACGGCGAGGCCGCGCGGGGCACCGTCGCGTCGGCCGTGCACCGCCATGATGCCGGTGGCCGCCTGGGCGGTGGCTTCGTCGGTCGCGGTCTCCCCCCAGGTCGTGCGGGCGCTGACCTCGCCCACGTCGCGCCCGGTGACGGTGAACCGTCCTCCCGAACCGCCGTCAGGGCGGGCGCCGAGCAACCGCAGGTGCTCCGCGACCAGCGCGTCCGCCGCGGCCGGTGGGCCTGAACCCTCGAAGCGGAGCCCGTCGAGCGGTCCGGCCGTCCGCGCGACGGCCGATGTGGCGGGAGTTGCCATGCCTCTCCTTTTCCTGACGCGCGGGAACCCGGGGGCGGTCGCCCCCGACCAGTTCCACGGAAGAGGGAGTCGGACGGTCGGCGGCCGGGGTTCCCGCGATCTCTGAGGAAAGTGAGGAAAATCCGCATGGAGGACATCGCCGGGGCTCCCCAATGCCCTGCGGAAGCAGCGGAGTTGAGAGATCGCGTCGCAGCGTTCGTACGCGACCGGGTGGTGCCCCACGAGCCAGTGCTTGACGCCGGCGGACCGGAAGCCGTCACCACCCTGCGCCAACTACAGGCAGAGGCGAAGACCGAGGGGCTGTGGGCGCTGCCGCTTCCCTCGGAACTCGGCGGACGGGGGCTGCCGCTGCGCTCGTACGCCCATGTCGCCGAGGCCGAGGGAGCCAGCGACCACGGGCCGGCCGCGCTCGGCTCGGCGCCTCTCCTCGATGCGCTGATGCTGTGGTGCCACGGCAGCCCCGGCGTCCGTGAACAGTACGCCGAGCGCCTGGTCGCCGGGGACATACGGGCCTGCTACGCGATGACCGAGCCGGACACCCCGGGTACCGATCCCTTCCTCACGGCCACCCGGGCCGTGCCGGGGAAGGACGACGGAACCTGGCGGGTGAGCGGACGGAAGTGGTTCATCAGCGGGGCCGCCGACGCCGACCTGGTCACGGTGCTCGCCCGCACAGATGGCGAACCGGCGGACCGGGACGGGCTGTCGTTGCTTCTGGTGCCGTCGGACGCACGCGGCTTCCGTGTGGTGCGGGAACTGCCGGTGTTCGGGGCGAGCGGACAGTGGGAGATCGACCTGGACGAGGTCGTGGTCGACGGCGACCATCTGATCGGCGAGCGTGGCAAGGCTCTCGATGTCGCGGGCGAGCGGCTCCAGCTCGGCCGGACCCTGCGCTGCCTGCGCTGGCTGGGGCAGGCTGCGCGGGCCTTCGACCTGATGCGCGAGCGCGCGGTGACCCGTACCCGCTCCCGCGGCCCGCTGGGCGGCCTCCAGCTCGTGCAGCGCCACGTCTTCGAGTCGCTGCTCGCCCTGCGGACAACCCGCCCGCTCGTGTACGAAGCCGTGGCCCGCCTGGACGCGGGACTCGACGCCCACGTCGAGGTGGGCCTGGCCAAGGTGGCCGCCGCCCGCACCCTTCAGCAGGTGGCCGACGCGGCGATCCAGGTGCACGGAGCCGCGGGCCTCGGCCCGGACACCGCTCTGCCTGCCCTGTTCCGCACCGGCAGAGCGGCCCGAATCCTCGACGGCCCGGACGAACTGCACATCACGTCAGTCGCACGCCGGATCCTGAGTACGACCTAGGGTGCCTCATCAGGCACGTTCGCCCTGTCGACCACGGCACGCCGGGCACAGGCCGATAGCGTCGGTGCTAGACGAGTAGTTCCGATGTGGCTCAGTGGTCGTAGGCGATCAGTGAGCGGGTGGTAGGTGCCCCGATGGCGCGG
>NZ_JAKEIO010000118.1 GCF_021474405.1 [Streptosporangium] indianense | reverse complement strand
ACCCAACCTCACCCCCTACGGCGCCTCACCCCGCCCCTGCCGCGGCAGCCCCAGCTCGACCGACGCCGCCGAGCTGCAGTACTCCCGCACCGCGCTGGTCCGCGCCACCACGCGCCCCTCGTGCACGACGATCCGGCTGTACGCCAGGGACAGCACCCCCGCGAGCCGTTCCCCGCGCACTGCGAGCAACTCGGCCGGGAAGCCCGCCTCCACCCGCACCACCGGCAGCCCCAGCACCGCCCGCGCCGAGGAGCTCACCGCCTCGTACGCCTCCTCGGGCGGCAGCCCATAGCGCGAGGCCAGCAGGAAGGCCGCCTCCAGCGGGTCGCCGCGCCCCACCGGGTTGGACACGTCCCGCAGTGCCCCGCTCCCGGCGGCCACCCGCACCCCGGCCGCGCGCAGCAGCCGTACCGGAGCCGCCCCGCGCCGGTCCACGCCGCCGCAACCGCCCTGCGGCAGGCACGCCACGGCCACCCCGGCCGCGGCGAGTTGGTCGGCCGCCCGCGAGGCCACCTCGGAGGGCAGCCGGCCGAGGTCGCCACACGGGCTGAGGGTCACCCCGGGGCGCAGCCCGCCCGCCATCGCCGCGAGCCGGGCCAACCGGGCCGGGTCCCCGGCGTCCGTGTGCAGGTCGACGGGACAGCCGTGCTCGGAGGCCAGCTCCAGGACCGCCTCCACGTACCCCGTCGGATCGGGGTCGAGGTCCGGTCGGCCGCCCACCACCGAGGCGCCCATCTTCACCGCGTCCCGCAGCATCGCCAGCCCGTCCGCGCCGGCCACCCCGGTCAGCACCCGGGGCACCGCCACCGTCGTCAGCTCCACCAGCCCGCGCAGCGCCCGCCGCGCCTGCAGCACGGCCGCCAGAGCGCCGAGCCCTTGCACGTCCCCGATGCGCACATGTGCCCGCAGCGCCGTCGCACCGTGTCCGAGCTGGAGCAGTGCGGCCTCCGTCGCCCGGCGCTGGACGTCCTGCGGCTCGTAGGAGACGGGACCCCCGGTGTCGGCCGACAGGGCCGTGTCGGCATGGGCGTGCGGCTCGGCCGGAGCCGGCAGCAGCAGATAGCCGCTGAGGTCCACTCGTGTCCCGCACGCGCGCGTGCCGCCCGCTCGCAGGCTTCCGGCCGTGCCGACCGCCTCGATGCGCCCGCCGCCCAGCCGTACGTCCACGGTCCTGCCGTCGGTGAGCCGCGCCCCGCACAGCAGCAGCGACGACGGGTCGGCCGGACCCGGCGAGGACGACGGGGGCGGTGGTGGCTGCGGCCGGCTGTCGGGCATCGCACTCCAGGGGCTCGGGCTGCACGGGAGGACGCGTGATCACGCAGAGTGAGACGAGCCTAGGGCGGCCCCACGCCCCCGGCCGGGAGGAGCGCAATAGTCGTACCGGCGTGGTCCGCCCGGATCGCCGCGGTCCCCCCATGGGTCAGGAGGCGACCTGCCTGGGCCAGGGGGCGACCTCCATGGGCCAGGGGGCGACCTGCGTGGGCCAGGAGGCACCCCTTCCCACGGCTCAGGAGGCGACCCGCTCATGGACCGGAAGACGGTCCGCGCATGGGACGGGAGGCGTGCACGAGGCTGCCGGGAGGACGGGCCGGGCGTCCGGGGCGGGGGCCTCGAAACGGATTTGGGCGAACGGCGGGCGAGCGTGTAATGTCTTCATCGCTCGCCCCAATAGCTCAGTCGGCAGAGCGTCTCCATGGTAAGGAGAAGGTCAACGGTTCGATTCCGTTTTGGGGCTCTGGTGTGACTGGCTCCCGTCGCAAGGCGGGGTCCGGACCACATCAAAGCGGTGTAGCTCAGTCGGTAGAGCAAGCGGCTCATAATCGCTGTGTCACCGGTTCAAGTCCGGTCACCGCTACTCACAGTAGCCGATTGCGGGGTCGGTCCTTCGATCGGCTACTCTTTCTTGCGTTAAATAGTCCATCCGTTCGTCTTAGGAGCACTCACGTGGCTGCCACCGACGTCCGCCCGAAGATCACGCTGGCCTGCGTGGAGTGCAAGGAGCGGAACTACATCACCAAGAAGAACCGGCGTAACAACCCGGACCGTCTTGAGATGAAGAAGCACTGCCCGCGTTGCAACGCGCACACCGCGCACCGCGAGACGCGATAAATCAGGCTCGTACGCGAGGCCGTTCCCGAGTGATCGGGGGCGGCCTCGCGTCGTTGAGGTATCCGTACCGATCAGTAGAGCTACCAGGAGGTGCCGGGCCATGGCGCTCGACCAGTCCTTCGTGGGGCGGACGTACCCGCCCACCGCGCCGTACGAGGTGGGCCGGGAGAAGATCCGTGAGTTCGCCGAGGCGGTCGGGGACGCCAACCCGGCGTACACGGACGCGGAGGCCGCCAAGGCACTCGGTCACCCCGACGTGGTCGCCCCGCCGACCTTCGTCTTCGCGATCACCTTCAAGGCCGCCGGAGAGGTCGTCCAGGACCCGCAGCTCGGCCTGGACTACAGCCGCGTGGTGCACGGCGACCAGAAGTTCGCCTACCGCCGCCCGGTCCGCGCCGGCGACCGGCTCACGGTCACCTCCACCATCGAGGCGATCAAGTCCCTCGCGGGCAACGACATCATCGACATCCGCGGCGAGGTGCACGACGAGGCCGGCGAGCACGTCGTGACCGCCTGGACCAAGCTCGTGGCCCGCGCGGCCGAGGAGGCGTGAGCGACCCATGACCGCGAAGATCTCCTACGCCGACGTCGAGGTCGGCACCGAACTGCCCGCGCAGACCTTCCCCGTGACCCGCGCGACCCTCGTGCAGTACGCGGGCGCCTCCGGCGACTTCAACCCGATCCACTGGAACGAGAAGTTCGCCAAGGAGGTCGGCCTGCCGGACGTGATCGCGCACGGCATGTTCACCATGGCCGAGGCGATCCGGGTGGTCACCGACTGGGCCGGAGACCCGGGCGCGGTCGTCGAGTACGGCGTCCGCTTCACCAAGCCGGTCGTCGTCCCGAACGACGACCAGGGCGCCGTGATCGAGGTGGCCGGCAAGGTCGCCGCCAAGCTCGACGACAACACCGTCCGCGTGGACCTGACGGCGACCAGCGCCGGACAGAAGGTGCTGGGCATGTCCCGGGCGGTCGTCCGACTGGCCTGAGCCGGCCGCGACATCACGTAAGGGGCGCTCACCACGGTGGGGCGCCCCTTGCACATGGGCCCGGCCAACTCCGCACGCATGATCGGGCAGACCACCCCTTGACATAGTTAGTGATTGAGCACTAACTTCATTTCCATGGCAAGGATGAGTGCGGAAGAGCGGCGCGAGAGCGTCATCCGGGCCGCGACGACCGAGTTCGCCCGCGGTGGTTACCACGGCACCTCGACCGAGGCGATCGCCCGCCGGGTCGGCGTCTCGCAGCCCTACCTCTTCCGGCTCTTCCCGGGCAAGAAGGCGATCTTCCTGGCGGCGGCCGAGCGGTGCGTCGAGGACACCATCCGGATGTTCGCGGAGGCGGCCGAAGGGCTGGAGGGCGAGGAAGCCCGCCACGCCATGGGTGCCGCGTACGTCGAGACCATCTCCGAGCAGCCCGAGCGGCTGATGATGCAGATGCAGATGTACCTCGCCGTCGCGGCCGCCGAGGAGGAGGGCGACCGTGAGTTCGGCGAAGCCGTCCGCACGGGCTGGATGCGGCTGTGGGACACCATCCACCTGCCGCTGGGCGCCGACGCCCACGAGACGACGACCTTCCTGGCCCAGGGCATGCTCATCAACTGCCTGGTGGCCATGGGTTTCCCGGCCGATCACCGGGTCTGGGCAGGGCTGGGCGCGCCGGAGTCCGACAGTTGACACAGCAGGGCCAGGAGGCAGGCCCTTTTCATGACCTCGAAAGTTAGTAATCAATAACTAATCGATCACGGCACACACTCCATGGGGGAGCGATGTCACAGCAGACCGCACGTCGCGGGGGAGCCGCCTGGGCCCTCGTCATCACCAGCGTCGCCGGATTCATGGCGGCCCTCGACAACCTCGTCGTCACCACCGCCCTGCCCTCCATCCGCAAGGACCTCGGCGGCGGACTGCACGACCTGGAATGGACCGTGAGCGCCTACACGCTCACCTTCGCCGTCCTGCTGATGTTCGGCGCGGCCCTCGGTGACCGCTTCGGCCGTCGGCGGCTCTTCATCGCGGGCATCACCGTCTTCACCGGCGCCTCGGCCGCCGCCGCGATGGCGCCCGGCATCGACTCGCTCATCGCCGCCCGCGCCGTCCAGGGCGCCGGCGCGGCGGTGATGATGCCGCTGACGCTCACCCTGCTGACCGCCGCCGTGCCCGTCGCCAAGCGCGGTATGGCCTACGGCATCTGGGGCGCCGTCAACGGACTCGCCGTCGCCTCCGGGCCGCTCGTCGGCGGCAGCCTCACCGAACACATCTCCTGGCAGTGGATCTTCTGGCTGAACGTCCCGCTCGGCCTGGCCCTGCTGCCCCTCGCCCGCCTCCGCCTCGCCGAGTCCCACGGCACGGGCGCCCCACTCGACGTCCCCGGCACCCTGCTCGCCAGCGGCGGCCTCTTCGGCATCGTCTACGGCCTGGTCCGCGGCCCCGCCGACGGCTGGACCACGTCCCTCGTACTGACCGGGCTGTTCGCGGGCGGGGCCCTGCTCGTCGGCTTCATCCTCTACAGCACCCGCGCCAAGAACCCCATGCTCCCGATGCGGCTGTTCCGCTCCCGGGCCTTCGCCGGCATCAACGCGGCGAGCCTGCTGATGTTCCTCGGCATGTTCGGCTCGATCTTCCTGCTCAGCCAGTACATGCAGGGCGTCCTCGGCTACTCGCCCACCGAGGCGGGCCTGAGGATGCTGCCCTGGACCGGCATGCCGATGCTGGTCGCCCCGATCGCCGGCATCCTGGCCGACCGCATCGGCGGCCGCCCGGTCGTCGCGGCGGGCCTGTTCCTGCAGTCCCTGGGCCTCGGCTACATGGCGGTGGTGGCCACGGTCGACGCCTCCTACACGGTCCAGCTGCCCGCCCTGATCATCAGCGGCATCGGCATGGCACTGTTCTTCGCCCCCGCCTCGCACCTGGTGATGTCCAGCGTCCGTCCCACGGAGCAGGGCATCGCCTCCGGCGCCAACAACGCCCTGCGCGAGGTCGGCGGGGCGCTCGGCATCGCGGTCATGGCCTCGATCTTCGCCGCCCAGGGCGGCTACGAGACCGGCCAGACCTTCGTCGACGGCATGCGGCCCGCCCTGGTCACGGGCTCCGCGGTGGTCGCCGTCGCCGGCATCGCCGCCCTGCTGATCCCGACCCGGCGGCGCACCGAAGAGCAGTCCGCCCCGGCCGAACCGGCACCGGTCCTGGAAACGGCCGTCCACTGACCCCGCCGGACCCCGACAAGGAGACGTGGCATGCCCACCCTTCCCTGGACCGTCCCGAACACCCCGCCCCACGGCACCGAGGTGTACGTCTTCGCCTCCCGCTTCGAGACCCGGACACTGTGGGGAGCCCTGAGGTTCCTCGCCGGGACGCCCGCCGTCTGGCGGCAGATCCGCCGCAGCCCCGGCGCCTACGGAGCCACCCTGAAGGCCGCGCCCCTGAAGCGCACCTTCTGGACCCTGTCCGCCTGGGAGTCCAAGGACGCCCTGCACGCCTTCGCCCGCTCGGGCACCCACGGCCCGGCCTCCAGGGGCCTGGCCCCGCGGATGAAGGACTCGGCGTACACCACCTGGCAGGCGAGCAGCGACGACCTCCCCCTCTCCTGGTCCGAGGCGCTCCGCCGCCTGCCCTGACCACCACCACGCGTGCGTGCGGCCCCCTTCCCTCCCGGAAGGGGGCCGCACCCAGGCGTGCCCGACGCCGTCGGTGCCGTCTCGTACGCTTGGGCCCGTGCAGGAACTCCACGACGCCCCCCTCGCCCCGCTGACGACCTTCCGCCTGGGCGGCCCCGCGACCCGGCTGATCACCGCCACGACGGACGACGAGGTGATCGCCGCCGTCCGCGAAGCCGACGAGACAGGCACCCCGCTGCTGCTCATCGGCGGTGGCTCGAACCTGGTCATCGGCGACAAGGGCTTCGACGGCACCGCCCTCCTGATCGCCACGAAGGGCTTCTCCCTCGACGGCACGAGCCTGGAGCTCGCGGCCGGCGAGATCTGGACCGACGCGGTCGCCCGCACGGTCGAGGCGGGCCTGGCCGGCATCGAGTGCCTGGCCGGCATCCCCGGCTCGGCGGGCGCGACGCCCATCCAGAACGTCGGGGCGTACGGCCAGGAGGTCTCCGCGACGATCACCGAGGTCGTCGCCTACGACCGCCGCACCGGCGAGACGGTCACGCTCTCCAACGAGGAGTGCGCCTTCTCCTACCGGCACAGCCGCTTCAAGTCGGACCCCGAGCGCTACGTCGTCCTGCGCGTCCGCTTCTCCCTGGAGGACGCCGAGGGCCTGTCCGCCCCCCTCCGGTACGCCGAGACGGCTCGCGCCCTCGGTGTGGAACCGGGCGACCGCGTGCCCCTCGCGCAGGCCCGCGAGACGGTGCTCAAGCTGCGCGCCGGCAAGGGCATGGTCCTGGACCCGGAGGACCACGACACCTGGTCGGCGGGCTCCTTCTTCACCAACCCGATCCTCACGGACACGGACTTCGAGACGTTCCGCGCACGGGTCCGCGACCGGCTCGGCGACGAGGCGGAGCCCCCGGCCTACCCCGCCGGCGAGGGCCGTACCAAGACCTCCGCGGCCTGGCTGATCGACAAGGCGGGCTTCACGAAGGGCTACGGCGAGGGACCGGCGCGCATCTCGACGAAGCACACGTTGGCGCTGACGAACCGGGGGAGTGCGACCACCGAGGATCTCCTCACCCTGGCCCGCGAGGTCGTGGCCGGAGTCCACGAGGCGTTCGGCATCACGCTGGTCAACGAGCCGGTGACGGTCGGAGTCAGCCTGTAGGTACGGCGGCGGCGGTCCTGACGCCGGGTGGGTCCGCAACCCGGCGTGACGGGGTGCCGCTGCGCCCACCCGTGCCGCCCCGAGCGGCACGCATGCCCGCAGCTAAGCGGAGACGCACCCGCACCCGCCGTCGTACGCAAGGGGACGTGTCGGGGGGTGTCCGCCCGCAGCGGTTGGCGCGTCAACGAACAGTCAGTCGGCGCGCAAGCCCATCGCGCCGTTCCGAGGACGGACACCCCCCGACGCGGCCCCGACCCCCACCCGGCGTCAGGCGCAGGCGGGACGCACCACCCGGCGTCAGGCGCAGGCGGGGCGCACCACCCGGCGTCAGGCGCAGGCGGGACGCACCACCCGGCGTCAGGCGCAGGCGTACGGCGCGGCAGGGACGCACCCACCCGGCGTCAGGCGCAAGCACCCGCACCCGCGCTACGACGCCAGCCAGTCGTCCACCCCCGCCAGCAGCTTCGTCTTCACATCCTCCGGCGCCGCCGACCCCCGTACCGACTGCCGCGCCACCTCCGCCAGCTCCGCGTCCGTGAACCCGTGATGCCGCCGAGCGATCTCGTACTGCGCCGCCAACCGCGACCCGAACAGCAACGGATCATCCGCGCCCAGCGCCAACGGCACCCCCGCCTCGAACAACGTCCGCAGCGGCACGTCCTCCGGCTTCTCGTACACCCCCAGCGCCACGTTCGACGCCGGGCACACCTCGCACGTCACCTGCCGGTCCGCCAGCCGCTTCATCAGCCGCGGATCCTCCGCCGCCCGCACCCCGTGCCCCACCCGGTGCGCCCCCAGGTCGTCCAGACAGTCCCGCACCGACGACGGCCCGGCCAGCTCACCCCCGTGCGGCGCCGACAACAGCCCGGCCTCCCGGGCGATCCCGAACGCCCGGTCGAAGTCCCGCGCCATCCCCCGCCGCTCGTCGTTCGACAGCCCGAACCCGACGACCCCCCGGTCCGCGTACCGCGCCGCCAGCCGCGCCAGCGTCCGCGCATCCAGCGGGTGCTTCATCCGGTTCGCCGCGACCAGCACCCGCATCCCGAGCCCGGTCTCCCGCGACGTCGTTTCCACCGCGTCCAGGATGATCTCCAGCGCCGGGATCAGCCCGCCCAGCCGCGGCGCGTACGACGTCGGGTCGACCTGGATCTCCAGCCACCCCGACCCGTCCCGCAGATCCTCCTCCGCGGCCTCCCGCACCAACCGCTGGATGTCCTCCGGCTCCCGCAGGCACGAGCGCGCCGCGTCGTACAGCCGCTGGAAGCGGAACCAGCCCCGTTCGTCCGTCGCCCGCAGTCTCGGCGGCTCCCCGCCGACCAGCGCCTCGGTCAGCGCGTCGGGCAGCCGCACCCCGTACTTGTCGGCCAGTTCCAGCACGGTCGAGGGCCGCATCGACCCGGTGAAGTGCAGGTGCAGATGGGCTTTCGGCAGCTCAGAGACATCACGTTCACGCTCCATCCCAGGATCCTGCCGTACGTCTCAGCCGTCCCGGTAGCCGTTTCCCCTTTAGTGGTCTTGCTCGCACAAACAAATGGGGCACATACCGGAACCGGTATGTGCCCCAGACCAGACGCAGGCGTCAGTCCCTGGCCTCCGCCAGCAGCTTCTGGATCCGGCTCACACCCTCGACCAGGTCCTCGTCACCCAGCGCGT
Organism: [Streptosporangium] indianense; assembly: GCF_021474405.1. Lineage (GTDB taxonomy): Bacteria > Actinomycetota > Actinomycetes > Streptomycetales > Streptomycetaceae > Streptomyces > Streptomyces indiaensis. The sequence continues at coordinate 22,240 of NZ_JAKEIO010000118.1, read as the reverse complement.
AGGACAGCCGCAGATAACCGGGCGTGCCGAACGCCTCACCCGGCACCACCGCGACCTCGGACTCCTCCAGGATCAGCGCGGCCAGCTCGACCGTGTCCTTGGGCCGCCGGCCCCGGATCTCCTTGCCGACCAGCGCCTTCACCGACGGGTACGCGTAGAACGCGCCCTCCGGCTCCGGGCACACCACGCCGTCGATCTCGTTCAGCATCCGCACGATGGTCTTGCGGCGCCGGTCGAAGGCCTCGCGCATCTTCGCCACGGCGTCCAGGTCACCGGCGACGGCGGCCAGCGCGGCGGCCTGGGCGACGTTGGACACGTTGGACGTGGCGTGCGACTGGAGGTTCGTCGCGGCCTTGACGACGTCCTTCGGGCCGATGATCCACCCCACGCGCCAGCCGGTCATCGCGTACGTCTTCGCGACACCGTTCACCACGACGCACTTGTCGCGCAGCTCGGGCAGCACCGCCGGCAGCGACACCGCGGAGGCGTCGCCGTAGACCAGGTGCTCGTAGATCTCGTCGGTCATCACCCACAGGCCGTGCTCGACGGCCCAGCGGCCGATCGCCTCGGTCTCCTGCTCGCTGTAGACCGCGCCGGTCGGGTTCGACGGGGAGACGAAGAGGACGACCTTCGTCTTCTCGGTGCGAGCCGCCTCCAGCTGCTCGACGGACACCCGGTAGCCGGTCGTCTCGTCGGCGACGACCTCCACCGGGACACCCCCGGCCAGCCGGATCGACTCCGGGTAGGTCGTCCAGTACGGCGCGGGGACGATGACCTCGTCGCCCGGGTCGAGGATCGCGGCGAAGGCCTCGTAGATGGCCTGCTTGCCGCCGTTGGTGACGAGGATCTCCGAGACGTCCGGCTCGTAGCCCGAGTCGCGCAGCGTCTTCGCGGCGATCGCGGCCTTCAGCTCGGGGAGACCGCCGGCCGGCGTGTAGCGGTGGAACTTCGGGTTCTTGCAGGCCTCGATCGCGGCCTCGACGATGTAGTCCGGGGTCGGGAAGTCGGGCTCACCGGCGCCGAAGCCGATCACCGGCCGCCCGGCGGCCTTGAGGGCCTTGGCCTTGGCGTCCACGGCGAGGGTGGCGGACTCGGAGATCGCGCCGACTCGGGCGGAGACCCGGCGCTCGGTGGGAGGGGTTGCAGCGCTCATGGGCCCCATCGTTCCAGACCGGAAACGCGCGCGGCACGGGGGTTTCACAGACTGAACAACGTCGGGCAAACCCTTGAACAACCGTGCGGATCGCCCGCTCGGCCTGCGCGATCTTCAACTGATTCACGTCAGTCCGGTTCCCGCCCGCGAGGCGATCTTCCGCCAACGAGCCCTCCCGCGGGCCCTTTCTGTTCGACGACCGGCCGCGGAGCACGTACACTCTCACCTCGTTGGCCTTCCGCAGGCCGCGCCCGTTCGGTGCACACCAAGCATCCGGATGGATGCGGTACGTTGGGGGACACACAAAGGGTCGTAGCTCAATTGGTAGAGCACTGGTCTCCAAAACCAGCGGTTGGGGGTTCAAGTCCCTCCGGCCCTGCTACACACACCTTCGCCAGGATGTGTGCGCATGTACGTACAGCAATGCACCGCCGTGCGGCTCAGACCGGGCGCGGCACGGCCACGACCCGGAATCAGGTGAGGACGAGTGACGGACGCCGTGGGCTCCATCGACATGCCTGATGCCCAGGACGAGGCGCCGGAGTCCAAGAAGACCCGCAAGGGCGGCAAGCGCGGCAAGAAGGGCCCGCTCAAGCGGCTCGCCCTCTTCTACCGCCAGATCGTCGCAGAGCTGCGCAAGGTCGTCTGGCCGACCCGCAACCAGCTGACGACCTACACGACCGTGGTGATCATCTTTGTCGTCATCATGATCGGCCTGGTCACCGTGATTGACTATGGGCTCAGCAACGCCGCGAAGTACGTGTTCGGCTGAGCAGTCCGCGAAGAGCGCCGAGGTACCCGGCGCTCCTTTCGCATGTTCCACCCCTATGTATCCAGGAAGAAGCAGCCACCGTGTCTGACCCGAACGTGAACGACGCCATCGAGCCGGTCGAGTCCGTCGAGGACGAGCTCGACATCGTCGAGGGCGCGGACAGCGAGGACACCGAGGCCTCCGCCGAGGTCGAGGCTGCCGACGCCGTCGCGGACGACGCCGCCGAGGCGGAGACCGAGGACGCCGAAGAGGCCGCGGAAGAACTCGAGGAAGAGCCCGAGGACGACCGCGACCCGATCGAGAAGCTCCGCGATGAACTGCGGGTCCTGCCCGGCGAGTGGTACGTCATCCACACCTACGCCGGCTACGAGAACCGCGTGAAGACCAACCTCGAACAGCGCGCCGTCTCGCTGAACGTCGAGGACTACATCTTCCAGGCCGAGGTGCCGCAGGAAGAGGTCGTCCAGATCAAGAACGGCGACCGCAAGACGATCAAGCAGAACAAGCTTCCGGGCTACGTCCTGGTCCGCATGGACCTGACGAACGAGTCCTGGGGCGTCGTCCGCAACACCCCCGGCGTCACCGGCTTCGTGGGCAACGCCTACGACCCGTACCCGCTGACCCTGGACGAGATCGTCAAGATGCTCGCCCCCGAGGCCGAGGAGAAGGCGGCCCGCGACGCCGCCGAGGCCGAGGGCAAGCCGGCCCCGCAGCGCAAGGTCGAGGTCCAGGTGCTGGACTTCGAGGTCGGCGACTCGGTCACCGTCACCGACGGTCCGTTCGCCACGCTGCAGGCGACCATCAACGAGATCAACCCCGACTCGAAGAAGGTCAAGGGCCTCGTCGAGATCTTCGGCCGCGAGACGCCGGTCGAGCTCTCCTTCGACCAGATCCAGAAGAACTGACTTCCGGACTCACCGCTTCCGCGCAGGTCAGGCGATCGCTCCGGCGCTTGCCTGACCTGCTCGGTTTTCAGCCGCGCATCCATACCCGTTATCGTTGTGCGGTATGCCTGCATCCGGGTGGTCCCCGGGCGTGGGCAGGACCCGAATCGAAAGGACCCGGAGAGCTATGCCTCCCAAGAAGAAGAAGGTCACGGGGCTCATCAAGCTCCAGATCCAGGCCGGTGCCGCCAACCCGGCCCCGCCGGTCGGCCCCGCGCTGGGTCAGCACGGCGTGAACATCATGGAGTTCTGCAAGGCCTACAACGCCGCGACCGAGTCGCAGCGTGGCTGGGTGATCCCGGTGGAGATCACGGTCTACGAGGACCGTTCCTTCACCTTCATCACCAAGACGCCGCCGGCCGCGAAGATGATCCTGAAGGCCGCGGGCATCGAGAAGGGCTCCGGCGAGCCGCACAAGACCAAGGTCGCGAAGATCACGCGTGACCAGGTCCGTGAGATCGCCACGACCAAGATGCCCGACCTCAACGCCAACGACCTGGACGCCGCCGAGAAGATCATCGCCGGCACCGCCCGTTCCATGGGCGTCACGGTCGAGGGCTGAGCCCCAACCACCACCAGCAGTAGTGGCGGGGCCTGCTCGGCCCGGACCACGACTCCTAAGAATCCACAGGAGCAGTAGTGAGCAAGCGCAGCAAGTCCCTTCGCGCTGCGGACGCCAAGGTCGACCGGGAGAAGCTCTACGCCCCGCTCGAGGCCGTCCGTCTCGCCAAGGAGACCTCCACGACCAAGTTCGACGGCACCGTCGAGGTCGCCTTCCGCCTGGGTGTCGACCCGCGCAAGGCCGACCAGATGGTCCGTGGCACCGTGAACCTTCCGCACGGCACCGGTAAGACCGCCCGGGTCCTGGTCTTCGCGACCGGTGACCGTGCCGAGGCCGCGCGTGCCGCGGGCGCCGACATCGTCGGCGCCGACGAGCTGATCGACGAGGTGTCGAAGGGCCGTCTGGACTTCGACGCCGTCGTCGCCACCCCGGACCTCATGGGCAAGGTCGGCCGCCTCGGCCGCGTGCTCGGTCCGCGTGGTCTGATGCCGAACCCGAAGACCGGCACCGTCACCCCCGACGTCGCCAAGGCCGTCACCGAGATCAAGGGCGGCAAGATCGAGTTCCGTGTCGACAAGCACGCGAACCTGCACTTCATCATCGGCAAGACGTCGTTCGACGACACCAAGCTGGTGGAGAACTACGGCGCGGCTCTGGAGGAGATCCTCCGTCTGAAGCCGTCCGCCGCCAAGGGTCGCTACATCAAGAAGGCCGCCATCAGCACCACGATGGGCCCCGGCATTCCGGTCGACTCCAACCGCACCCGCAACCTCCTCGTCGAGGAGGACCCGGCTGCGGTCTGAGCCTGAGGCTCACCCAACCGGTCACGGGCCCCGCACCTCTTACAGGTGCGGGGCCCGTTCCCTTTTCCGGTACGTACGCCGGTGGCCTGGGTTAACGTGCGGGAACCGGATGGGATCGGGGGGACGTATGCAGGGCACGACCGTGCGCCGGGTGGGCCTGGTGCTCGCGGTGACCACACTGACGGGGGTGACCGCCTGCACGTCCCAGGACTCCTCCGACGGTCCCGGCCGGGACGACCGCGCCGCCCGTGGCCGGGCCCTGGCCGCCCTGCGCTCCGCCGAGCGCGCCACCGACTCGGCCCGGTCCGCCCGGGTCGAGTCCACGACGACCATGGGCTCGCTGATGTCCATGACGGCCGACGGCACCCTCGGCTGGAGCAAGGGCATCACCGGCACCCTCACCATCAGGTACACCGGCGGCACCGTCGCCGACACCATGCGCCGGCTCGGCACCACGTCGATGGAGGCCCGCTACCTGCCCGAGGCGTACTACGCGCGGCTGGGCGAGAAGTTCGCCGAGCAGACCGGCGGCAAGCGCTGGATCCGGTACGCGTACGAGGACCTCGACGCCCTCGCCGGCGGCTCCGGTGCCCACCTCGGCGACCAGATGCGCAGCACCACGCCCAACCAGTCCGTGAAGCTGCTGCTGTCCTCCGGCGACGTCAGGAAGGTCGGCGAGGAGACCGTCCGCGGCCGGACCGCGACGCACTGGTCCGGCACGGTGGCGGCCGCCGACGTCACCGACGCCGCCCTGCGCAAGCAGCTCGCCGAGGCCGGTGTCACCACCGAGACCGTCGACATCTGGGTCGACCGGCGGAACCTGCTGGTCAAAAAGGTCGAGAAGGCGCGGACGACCACCGGCCGGCTGACCCAGACCGCGCACTACGCCGACTACGGCGCGCCGGTCCGGGCCGAGCGGCCTCCGGCGTCCGACACCGGCGACTTCGAGGATCTGGTGCGCAAGCAGTCCGGCGCGCCCTGACACGGCGTCGAATTCGGATAGATCACGTGTGCCCCACTGGGATAGGCTCGCCGCCTTGCTGTGAAGCGAGCATGTATTCCTTGGGGGGAATCGATGAGGACATCCATACCTGCCGCCGGCGCGTGCGCCCTGCTTCTCGCCGCCGGTGCCGTCGGCTGCGGATCCGAGAAGTCGCCGGAGATGACGCCCGCCGCGGCCGTCGCCAAGGCGGCGAAGAACACGGAGGACATCACGTCCCTCCAGTACCGCATGAAGGGCACGGTCCCGGAGTCGGGCCGCGTCGAGGGTGAGGCGTCCATGCGCCTCAAGCCCACGATCGCCATGAGCATGAAGATGCAGGCGCCCGATCAGGCCGCCGGTGAGTCCGTGGAGATCCGTCTCGTCGACAAGGCCATGTATCTCGGTGGGGGAGCCGAGATGGCCAAGGAGATGGACGGCAAGAAGTGGCTGAAGTTCGATCTCTCCGGCTCCGACGCGGCCAAGGAGATCGACAAGATGGGGTCGCCGACCCAGGCCGAACAGAACCCGGCGGCCGAGTCCACTTTCCTCACGGGCGCCAAGGACGTGAAGAAGGTCGGCAGCGAGGAGGTCGAGGGCGTCGAGACCACCCACTACTCGGGCACGGTCACCCTGGACGACCTGCGCGCCTCGCTCAAGGACGAGAAGGCGGAGACCCGCAAGCAGCGCGAGAAGAGCATCAAGCAGTACGAGAAGCTCGGCATCGACAAGTTCACGATGGACATGTGGGTCGACGGCGAGGACCACACCAAGCAGTTCCGCATGAAGGGCCAGGCCGACAAGGGCCCGATGGACATGACCATCACGTTCCTCGACTACAACAAGCCGGTCACCGTCACGGCCCCGCCGGCCAAGGACGTCGCGGACCTGAGCGAGATGTTCAAGGAGCTGGACGAGGGCTGAACCGCCCCGCGCTGATCAGCCGTACGGGCGGATTTGCTTGACGGCGATCCGTTCCCGTACTCTCCTACAGAAGCCAAAGACCGCTGGTCGTTTACCGCGCGCTCATCAGAGGGCGCGGTGGCCGAAGGATCCGCTGAAACGGCGGACGGCCCGCGCAGGTGACACAGGAGAAGCTCCCGGAACGCGCCGCCTCGTGCGTGCGTGAAGCCGGTCGAGCTACGCCCCGTGCGCTTGCGCCGGGGCGTTTCGTTTTCCCCAGTCCTCCTTCGGGTCCGCGCGGTCCGAATCACCCGGAAGGAGGCCGAGGCTCATGGCGAGGCCTGACAAGGTCGATGCCGTCGAGGAGATGCGGGACAAGTTCCGCAACTCCAACGCTGCTGTCGTTACCGCGTACACCGGTCTCACCGTCGCGCAGCTCCAGCAGCTGCGTCGTTCACTCGGTGAGAACGCTCAGTACCGTGTGGCGAAGAACACGCTGACCAAGATTGCGGCCAACGAGGCCGGGATCACGACGCTGGACGACCTCTTTGCGGGTTCGTCGGCCGTCGCCTTCGTGACCGGTGACCCGGTCGAGGCGGCGAAGGGTCTCCGTGACTTCGCCAAGGACAACCCCAACCTCGTCATCAAGGGCGGCGTCCTTGACGGCAAGGCGTTGTCCGCCGATGAGATCAAGAAGCTTGCGGACCTCGAGTCCCGCGAGGTTCTGCTCTCCAAGCTGGCCGGTGCCTTCAAGGCGAAGCAGTCCCAGGCTGCCTCCGTCTTCCAGGCGCTGCCGTCGAAGCTCGTCCGCACCGTGGACGCGCTCCGTGCCAAGCAGGACGAGCAGGGCGGTGCCGAGTAACTCGGCTCGCATCCCGGCCGCCGCTGCCTGAACGCGGCGACCGTAGCGGGCCAGTAGTACGCCCGCCTCACATGTACATCCGGCACCTGCCGAATTAGTGGAAGGACCGCCATCATGGCGAAGCTCAGCCAGGAAGACCTGCTCGCGCAGTTCGAGGAGATGACCCTCATCGAGCTCTCCGAGTTCGTGAAGGCGTTCGAGGAGAAGTTCGACGTCACCGCCGCCGCTGCCGCGCCGGTCGTCGTCGCCGGTGGTGCCGCTGGTGGCGCCGCTGCCGAGGCCGCTGAGGAGCAGGACGAGTTCGACGTCATCCTCACCGGTGCCGGCGACAAGAAGATCCAGGTCATCAAGGTCGTGCGTGAGCTGACCTCCCTGGGTCTTAAGGAGGCCAAGGACCTCGTGGACGGCGCCCCGAAGCCCGTTCTCGAGAAGGTCGCCAAGGACGCCGCCGAGAAGGCCGCCGAGTCCCTCAAGGGCGCCGGCGCCTCCGTCGAGGTCAAGTAAGACCTTCCGGATCCGTCAGGATCCACGGCACGTCCCGCTGGACGTGTAACGCGTAAGCGCGGAAGAGCGATCATCCATCCGGGTGGTCGCTCTTCGGCGTTCTCGGGGGCGGGCCACGGTTGCCTTGAAGCCCCGGTGACGGGGGGTATGGTGATCTTCGTCGTGTCTCCGGGCGGCCCCGGATCGGGCAGAGGGGCCTTGACGAACCGCACGCAGCGCGCAATTCTCAGGACGCGTCGTCACAGGATCCGAATCCGAGGCATGGATCGGCGACGAAGAGGGCAGTATCAACGTGCGTTGAGGGCAGCGCCTTGTCGCAGGAGTGGAACAACGAGGGTGAACACGGGTTCCAGAACCCGCACTGGACATCAGTGTGCCAAGTGGCTACACTGACCCTTTGCGCTGCCTGTTAGCTGTCCCCTGCCCGTCACCAGGGGTCTGCCCTCGCCCGAGCATCGATGACAAGACATGCCTGACCTGGCCTTTCGGCCCCCACGGCACAGCTTGTCTCCATGTACGGGAGAGGGGCCGGTACGCGCGTAGTGAGTCCGAGCCCTCGGAAGGACCCCCTCTTGGCCGCCTCGCGCAACGCCTCGACCGCGAATACGAACAACGCCGCCAGCACTGCCCCGCTGCGCATCTCTTTTGCAAAGATCAAGGAGCCTCTTGAGGTTCCGAACCTGCTCGCGCTGCAGACCGAGAGCTTCGACTGGCTCCTCGGCAACACCGCTTGGCAGAGTCGGGTCGAGGAGGCTCTCGAGAACGGTCAGGACGTCCCCACCAAGTCCGGGCTCGAGGAGATCTTCGAGGAGATCTCCCCGATCGAGGACTTCAGCGGGTCGATGTCGCTGACCTTCCGCGACCACCGCTTCGAGCCGCCGAAGAACTCCATCGACGAGTGCAAGGAGCGCGACTTCACGTACGCGGCCCCGCTCTTCGTCACCGCTGAGTTCACGAACAACGAGACCGGCGAGATCAAGTCCCAGACGGTCTTCATGGGCGACTTCCCGCTCATGACGAACAAGGGCACCTTCGTCATCAACGGCACCGAGCGTGTCGTGGTGTCGCAGCTCGTCCGTTCGCCCGGTGTCTACTTCGACTCCTCCATCGACAAGACGTCCGACAAGGACATCTTCTCCGCCAAGATCATCCCGTCCCGGGGTGCCTGGCTGGAGATGGAGATCGACAAGCGCGACATGGTCGGTGTGCGCATCGACCGCAAGCGCAAGCAGTCCGTCACCGTCCTGCTCAAGGCGCTCGGCTGGACCACCGAGCAGATCCTCGAGGAGTTCGGCGAGTACGAGTCCATGCGCGCCACCCTGGAGAAGGACCACACCCAGGGCCAGGACGACGCGCTGCTCGACATCTACCGCAAGCTGCGTCCGGGCGAGCCCCCCACGCGTGAGGCCGCGCAGACGCTGCTCGAGAACCTCTACTTCAACCCCAAGCGCTACGACCTGGCCAAGGTCGGCCGCTACAAGGTCAACAAGAAGCTGGGTGCGGACGCTCCGCTCGACGCGGGCATCCTGACCGTCGAGGACATCATCTCGACGATCAAGTACCTGGTGAAGCTGCACGCGGGCGAGACCGAGACGGTCGGCGACAGCGGTACGAACATCGTCGTCGAGACCGACGACATCGACCACTTCGGCAACCGCCGCCTGCGCAGCGTCGGCGAGCTCATCCAGAACCAGGTCCGTACGGGTCTGGCGCGTATGGAGCGTGTCGTCCGCGAGCGGATGACGACCCAGGACGTCGAGGCGATCACGCCGCAGACCCTGATCAACATCCGGCCGGTCGTCGCCTCCATCAAGGAGTTCTTCGGCACCAGCCAGCTGTCGCAGTTCATGGACCAGAACAACCCGCTGTCGGGTCTCACCCACAAGCGCCGTCTGTCGGCTCTTGGCCCGGGTGGTCTCTCCCGTGAGCGGGCCGGCTTCGAGGTCCGTGACGTGCACCCCTCGCACTACGGCCGCATGTGCCCGATCGAGACGCCCGAAGGCCCGAACATCGGTCTGATCGGCTCGCTCGCCTCCTACGGCCGGGTCAACGCGTTCGGTTTCGTCGAGACCCCCTACCGCAAGGTGTTCGAGGGCCAGGTCACCGACGAGGTCGACTACCTGACCGCCGACGAGGAGGACCGCTTCGTCATCGCGCAGGCCAACGCGCCGCTCACCGACGACCTCCGCTTCGCCGAGGCGCGCGTGCTGGTCCGCCGCAAGGGCGGCGAGGTCGACTACGTCGGTGGCGAGGACGTGGACTACATGGACGTCTCGCCGCGCCAGATGGTGTCGGTCGCGACCGCCATGATCCCCTTCCTCGAGCACGACGACGCCAACCGTGCCCTCATGGGCGCGAACATGATGCGTCAGGCCGTGCCGCTGATTAAGTCCGAGGCGCCGCTCGTCGGCACCGGCATGGAGTACCGCTCCGCGGTCGACGCCGGCGACGTGGTCAAGGCCGAGAAGCCCGGTGTGGTCCAGGAGGTCTCCGCGGACTACATCACCACCGCCAACGACGACGGCACGTACATCACGTACCGCCTGGCCAAGTTCGCCCGCTCCAACCAGGGCACCTCGGTCAACCAGAAGGTCATCGTCAACGAGGGCGACCGGATCATCGAGGGCCAGGTCCTCGCCGACGGTCCGGCCACTCAGAACGGCGAGATGGCGCTGGGCAAGAACCTGCTCGTGGCGTTCATGCCGTGGGAGGGTCACAACTACGAGGACGCGATCATCCTGTCGCAGCGCCTCGTGCAGGACGACGTCCTCTCCTCGATCCACATCGAGGAGCACGAGGTCGACGCCCGTGACACCAAGCTCGGCCCCGAGGAGATCACCCGGGACATCCCGAACGTCTCCGAGGAGGTCCTCGCCGACCTCGACGAGCGCGGCATCATCCGCATCGGTGCCGAGGTCATCGCCGGAGACATCCTCGTCGGCAAGGTGACCCCCAAGGGTGAGACCGAGCTGACCCCCGAGGAGCGCCTGCTGCGCGCGATCTTCGGTGAGAAGGCCCGTGAGGTCCGTGACACCTCGCTGAAGGTGCCGCACGGCGAGACCGGCAAGGTCATCGGCGTCCGCGTCTTCGACCGCGAGGAGGGCGACGAGCTTCCCCCCGGTGTGAACCAGCTGGTGCGCGTCTACGTCGCGCAGAAGCGCAAGATCACCGACGGTGACAAGCTCGCCGGCCGTCACGGCAACAAGGGCGTCATCTCGAAGATCCTGCCGATCGAGGACATGCCGTTCCTGGAGGACGGCACCCCGGTCGACATCATCCTCAACCCGCTCGGTGTGCCGTCCCGAATGAACCCGGGACAGGTCCTGGAGATCCACCTCGGCTGGCTCGCCAGCCGCGGCTGGGACGTCTCCGGCCTCGCGGACGACTGGGCGCAGCGCCTGCAGGCCATCGAGGCCGACCAGGTCGCCCCGGGCACCAACGTCGCCACCCCCGTCTTCGACGGTGCGCGTGAGGACGAGCTGGCCGGTCTGCTCAACCACACCATCCCGAACCGCGACGGCGAGCGCATGGTGCTCCCGACCGGTAAGGCGCCGCTGTTCGACGGCCGTTCCGGCGAGCCGTTCCCGGAGCCGATCTCCGTCGGCTACATGTACATCCTCAAGCTGCACCACCTGGTCGACGACAAGCTGCACGCCCGGTCGACCGGTCCGTACTCGATGATCACCCAGCAGCCGCTGGGTGGTAAGGCCCAGTTCGGTGGCCAGCGCTTCGGTGAGATGGAGGTGTGGGCGCTGGAGGCTTACGGCGCCGCGTACGCCCTCCAGGAGCTGCTGACCATCAAGTCCGACGACGTGACCGGCCGCGTGAAGGTCTACGAGGCCATCGTCAAGGGCGAGAACATCCCCGAGCCCGGCATCCCCGAGTCCTTCAAGGTGCTCATCAAGGAGATGCAGTCCCTGTGCCTCAACGTGGAGGTGCTGTCCTCGGACGGCATGTCCATCGAGATGCGCGACACCGACGAGGACGTCTTCCGCGCTGCGGAGGAGCTTGGCATCGACCTGTCCCGGCGAGAGCCGAGCAGCGTCGAAGAGGTCTGACGGGAGTTCGGCGGCCTTCGTCATGAAGGCCGCCGGCCCCAGGACCCCCGTATCAGACCCCATGACTTACAACCCTGAGAGGGATTGACGCATAGTGCTCGACGTCAACTTCTTCGACGAGCTCCGGATCGGTCTGGCCACCGCTGACGACATCCGTCAGTGGAGCCACGGCGAGGTCAAGAAGCCCGAGACCATCAACTACCGCACCCTCAAGCCCGAAAAGGACGGACTCTTCTGCGAGAAGATCTTCGGTCCGACCCGGGACTGGGAGTGCTACTGCGGCAAGTACAAGCGCGTCCGCTTCAAGGGCATCATCTGTGAGCGCTGTGGCGTCGAGGTGACCCGCGCCAAGGTGCGCCGTGAGCGGATGGGCCACATCGAGCTGGCCGCGCCCGTCACGCACATCTGGTACTTCAAGGGTGTTCCGTCGCGCCTGGGCTACCTGCTCGACCTGGCGCCGAAGGACCTCGAGAAGGTCATCTACTTCGCGGCGTACATGATCACGTACGTCGACGAGGAGCGCCGGACGCGCGACCTGCCCTCGCTGGAGGCCCACGTCTCCGTCGAGCGCCAGCAGATCGAGCAGCGCCGCGACGCCGACCTGGAGGCCCGCGCCAAGAAGCTCGAGACCGACCTGGCCGAGCTGGAGGCCGAGGGCGCCAAGGCCGATGTGCGCCGCAAGGTGCGCGAGGGTGCCGAGCGCGAGATGAAGCAGCTGCGCGACCGTGCGCAGCGCGAGATCGACCGCCTCGACGAGGTGTGGAACCGCTTCAAGAACCTCAAGGTCCAGGACCTCGAGGGCGACGAGCTGCTCTACCGCGAGCTGCGTGACCGCTTCGGCACGTACTTCGACGGCTCGATGGGTGCCGCGGCGCTGCAGAAGCGCCTGGAGTCCTTCGACCTCGACGAGGAGGCCGAGAAGCTCCGCGAGATCATCCGCACCGGCAAGGGCCAGAAGAAGACCCGTGCGCTCAAGCGCCTGAAGGTCGTCTCGGCGTTCCTGCAGACCAGCAACAGCCCCAAGGGCATGGTGCTCGACTGCGTGCCGGTCATCCCGCCGGACCTGCGTCCGATGGTGCAGCTGGACGGTGGCCGCTTCGCGACCTCCGACCTGAACGACCTGTACCGCCGTGTGATCAACCGCAACAACCGCCTGAAGCGGCTTCTCGACCTCGGTGCGCCCGAGATCATCGTGAACAACGAGAAGCGCATGCTCCAGGAGGCCGTGGACGCGCTGTTCGACAACGGCCGCCGTGGCCGTCCGGTCACCGGTCCCGGTAACCGCCCGCTGAAGTCCCTCAGCGACATGCTGAAGGGCAAGCAGGGCCGCTTCCGTCAGAACCTGCTCGGTAAGCGTGTGGACTACTCCGCGCGTTCCGTGATCGTCGTCGGTCCGCAGCTGAAGCTGCACCAGTGCGGTCTGCCGAAGGCGATGGCGCTGGAGCTCTTCAAGCCGTTCGTGATGAAGCGCCTGGTCGACCTGAACCACGCGCAGAACATCAAGAGCGCCAAGCGCATGGTCGAGCGCGGCCGCACGGTCGTGTACGACGTGCTGGAAGAGGTCATCGCGGAGCACCCGGTTCTGCTGAACCGTGCGCCCACGCTGCACCGCCTCGGCATCCAGGCCTTCGAGCCGCAGCTGGTCGAGGGCAAGGCCATCCAGATCCACCCGCTCGTCTGCACCGCGTTCAACGCGGACTTCGACGGTGACCAGATGGCCGTGCACCTGCCGCTGTCCGCGGAGGCGCAGGCCGAGGCCCGCATCCTGATGCTGTCCTCGAACAACATCCTCAAGCCGGCCGACGGCCGCCCGGTGACGATGCCGACCCAGGACATGGTCCTCGGTCTGTTCTTCCTCACCACCGACGGCGAGATGCGCGACCTCAAGGGTGAGGGCCGTTCCTTCGCCTCGGTCGCTGAGGCGATCATGGCCTTCGACGCGGGCGAGCTGTCGCTCCAGTCGAAGATCGACGTCCGCTTCCCGGTCGGCACCATCCCGCCGCGCGGCTGGACCCCGCCGGCGCGTGAGGAGGGCGAGCCCGAGTGGCAGCAGGGTGACAGCTTCCGGCTGAACACCACCCTGGGCCGTGCGCTCTTCAACGAGCTGCTGCCCGAGGACTACCCGTTCGTCGACTACGAGGTCGGCAAGAAGCAGCTCTCCGAGATCGTCAACGACCTCGCCGAGCGCTACCCGAAGGTCATCGTGGCGGCGACGCTCGACAACCTGAAGGCGGCCGGCTTCTACTGGGCGACCCGCTCCGGCGTCACCGTGGCCATCTCCGACGTCGTCGTCCCCGAGGCGAAGAAGGAGATCGTCCGCGGGTACGAGGCGCAGGACGAGAAGGTCCAGAAGCAGTACGAGCGCGGTCTGATCACCAAGGACGAGCGCACGCAGGAGCTCATCGCGATCTGGACCAAGGCGACCAACGAGGTCGCCGAGGCGATGAACGACAACTTCCCGAAGACCAACCCGATCTTCATGATGGTGAACTCGGGTGCACGAGGCAACATGATGCAGATGCGTCAGATCGCCGGTATGCGTGGTCTGGTGTCGAACGCGAAGAACGAGACGATCCCGCGTCCGATCAAGGCGTCCTTCCGTGAGGGCCTGTCCGTGCTGGAGTACTTCATCTCCACGCACGGTGCCCGTAAGGGTCTGGCGGACACCGCTCTGCGTACCGCCGACTCGGGTTACCTCACCCGTCGTCTGGTCGACGTCTCCCAGGACGTCATCATCCGCGAGGAGGACTGCGGCACCGAGCGCGGTCTGCGCCTCAAGATCGCGGACCGGAACGCCGAGGGTGGTCTGGTCAAGACCGAGGACGTCGAGACGTCCGTGTACGCGCGCTGCCTCGCCGAGGACATCGTGGTCGACGGTCAGGTCCTGGCCCCGGCCGGCACCGACCTGGGCGACGTCCTCATCGAGGAGCTCGTGCAGCGCGGCGTCGAGGAGGTCAAGACCCGCTCGGTCCTGACCTGCGAGTCCGCCGTCGGCACCTGCGCGATGTGCTACGGCCGTTCGCTGGCCACCGGCAAGCTGGTCGACATCGGTGAGGCGGTCGGCATCATCGCCGCCCAGTCCATCGGTGAGCCCGGTACCCAGCTGACGATGCGTACCTTCCACACCGGTGGTGTGGCCGGTGACGACATCACCCAGGGTCTGCCGCGTGTCGTCGAGCTCTTCGAGGCCCGTACCCCGAAGGGTGTCGCCCCGATCTCCGAGGCCCAGGGCCGCGTGCGGATCGAGGAGACCGAGAAGACCAAGAAGATCGTCGTCACCCCGGACGACGGCAGCGACGAGACGGCGTTCCCGATCTCGAAGCGTGCCCGTCTCCTGGTCAGCGAGGGCGAGCACGTCGAGGTGGGCCAGAAGCTCACCGTGGGTGCCACCAACCCGCACGACGTGCTGCGCATCCTGGGCCAGCGTGCCGTCCAGGTCCACCTGGTCGGCGAGGTCCAGAAGGTCTACAACTCGCAGGGTGTGTCGATCCACGACAAGCACATCGAGATCATCATCCGGCAGATGCTGCGCCGCGTGACGATCATCGAGTCCGGCGACGCCGAGCTGCTGCCCGGTGAGCTGGTCGAGCGCTCGAAGTTCGAGCACGAGAACCGTCGTGTGGTCCAGGAGGGCGGTCACCCGGCTTCGGGTCGTCCGCAGCTCATGGGTATCACCAAGGCCTCGCTGGCGACGGAGTCCTGGCTGTCGGCCGCCTCCTTCCAGGAGACGACCCGAGTCCTGACGGACGCGGCGATCAACGCCAAGTCCGACAGCCTCATCGGCCTCAAGGAGAACGTCATCATCGGTAAGCTCATCCCGGCCGGTACGGGTCTGTCCCGCTACCGCAACATCCGGGTCGAGCCGACCGAGGAGGCCAAGGCCGCGATGTACTCGGCCGTCGGCTACGACGACATCGACTACTCGCCGTTCGGCACGGGCTCCGGCCAGGCCGTTCCGCTGGAGGACTACGACTACGGTCCGTACAACCAGTAAGCGAGTCGCTTGAGTCGAAGGGCGGCCACCCTGCGGGGTGGCCGCCCTTCGGCGTTCCCGGGCCGGGAGCGCGTCGGCGTTCCCGGGCTGAGGGCCTGTTGGGCGTTCCCGGCTGGGGGACCGGGTGGGAAGCCCCCGCGACGCGGCATCACCGAGGCTTCGACGGGCGGGCGGGGCGACTGGGCGACCGAGGCACGTGCGCGTGTGGGAGGGCGTCTGGCGGCCGCCTGGCCGGATGCAGGGGCCCCGCCCCCGGCGAACCGGTACCGGAGCTCCTGCTTCGGCGCGGCTGTCCGGGCGGATGCTGCGGCGTGGCCGTCTGGCCGACATCGGCGCCCGGCCTTCGGCGAACCGGTACCGGAGCTCCTGCTTCGGCGCGGCTGTCCGGGCTGATGCTGCGCCCCTCCCTGACGGGTCGGTGTCGTTGATCCTGCTGCGGCGGGCCGTCTGGCCGATAGCGGCGCCCCGTGGCCCACGCACCGGTGCCGGAACCGCCGCTTCGGCGCATCATGGAAGGACTCCGGCCACCGGGGAGGTGCTCCGTGTCGCAGCCGCACTATCCGTCCTGGCAGCCCTGGCAGGGCTCCGGTGCTCCGTCGATGCTCGCGTCGCACGCCGACCGGGAGCGGGCCGTGGACGTGCTCAGAGCCGGATACGGCGAGGGGCGGATGGAGCGGGGCGAGTTCGAGAAGCGGGTCGGGCGGGCGTACGCGGCGCGGACGGTGGGGGAGCTGGCGCTGCTCGTCGCGGACCTGCCGCAGGGGCCGCTGCCGCAGCCGGCCTCGGTCCTGCCCATGCCGGGGACGTTCCTGCCGGTGCCGCGGCCCCGGACCAACGGGAAGGCCGTCGCGGCCGGGGTGTGCGGACTGCTGTGCGTGCCGACCATGGGGCTGACCGGCATTCCGGCCGTCGTGCTGGGGCATGTGGCCCGGGCCGAGATCCGCAGCCGGGGCGAGCTGGGGGACGGGCTCGCGCTGACCGGTCTGGTGCTCGGATGGTTGTCCACGGCGGCTTGGGCACTCGTTCTGGTGTTGCTCACGGTGGTGTCCGTCGTAGCATCGTGAAGGTATGCAAAACGGACAGTCGCCGTCGAATTGAAGATCGACAACGGCCGGGGGGCTTGACATGTCCCGCATGGCGATGCGGGCGGTGCCCATTTGTTTTGACCGCAGCGAATGCGGTAGGTACGCTCAGACCTTGTGCCTGGGGTGTGCCCTGGCTCGCGTGTGTGCCATGAACCGCACGGCGAGCTGACACCGGCCACCGCAATCTGCGCTGTTTCTGCCTGGCGGCGGGAGTCCGCGGGATTCGACACACCCGACCGCGTGGGTCGGCGATGTTCCAGGTTAGCTTCACCATTCGGCACACAGAAACCGGAGAAGTAGTGCCTACGATCCAGCAGCTGGTCCGTAAGGGCCGGCAGGACAAGGTCGAGAAGAACAAGACGCCCGCACTCGAGGGTTCCCCTCAGCGCCGGGGCGTCTGCACGCGTGTGTTCACGACCACCCCGAAGAAGCCGAACTCGGCCCTGCGTAAGGTCGCGCGTGTGCGTCTGACCAGCGGGATCGAGGTCACCGCTTACATTCCGGGTGAGGGACACAACCTGCAGGAGCACTCCATCGTGCTCGTGCGCGGCGGCCGTGTGAAGGACCTGCCGGGTGTTCGCTACAAGATCATCCGTGGCTCCCTCGACACCCAGGGTGTCAAGAACCGCAAGCAGGCCCGTTCCCGCTACGGCGCCAAGAAGGAGAAGTAAGAATGCCTCGTAAGGGCCCCGCCCCGAAGCGCCCGGTCATCATCGACCCGGTCTACGGTTCTCCTCTGGTCACGTCGCTCATCAACAAGGTGCTGCTGAACGGCAAGCGCTCCACCGCCGAGCGCATCGTCTACGGCGCCATGGAGGGCCTGCGCGAGAAGACCGGCAACGACCCGGTCATCACGCTGAAGCGCGCTCTTGAGAACATCAAGCCGACCCTCGAGGTCAAGTCCCGCCGTGTCGGTGGCGCCACCTACCAGGTGCCGGTCGAGGTCAAGCCCGGCCGCGCCAACACCCTGGCGCTGCGCTGGCTGGTCGGTTACTCCCGCGCCCGTCGCGAGAAGACCATGACCGAGCGTCTCCTCAACGAGCTTCTCGACGCCTCCAACGGCCTCGGTGCGGCCGTGAAGAAGCGCGAGGACACCCACAAGATGGCCGAGTCCAACAAGGCCTTCGCGCACTACCGCTGGTAGTCGCTACCCACATCGAGACCGAGAGAAGACTGAAGCCTTATGGCTACCACTTCACTTGACCTGGCCAAGGTCCGCAACATCGGGATCATGGCCCACATCGACGCGGGCAAGACGACCACCACCGAGCGGATCCTGTTCTACACCGGCGTGTCGTACAAGATCGGTGAGGTCCACGACGGCGCCGCCACCATGGACTGGATGGAGCAGGAGCAGGAGCGTGGCATCACGATCACGTCTGCTGCGACCACCTGTCACTGGCCGCTCGAGGACAACGACTACACCATCAACATCATCGACACCCCGGGCCACGTCGACTTCACCGTCGAGGTGGAGCGCTCCCTGCGCGTGCTCGACGGTGCCGTGACGGTGTTCGACGGTGTCGCCGGTGTCGAGCCGCAGTCCGAGACGGTGTGGCGTCAGGCCGACCGCTACGGCGTGCCGCGTATCTGCTTCGTCAACAAGCTGGACCGTACCGGCGCCGAGTTCCACCGCTGCGTGGACATGATCTCGGACCGCCTGGGCGCGCAGCCGCTGGTCATGCAGCTGCCGATCGGTGCGGAGGCGGACTTCAAGGGCGTCATCGACCTCGTGACGATGAAGGCCCTGGTCTGGTCGGCCGAGGCGACCAAGGGCGAGATGTACGACACCGTCGACATCCCGGACACCCACGCCGAGGCTGCCGAGGAGTACCGCGGCAAGCTGCTCGAGGCCGTCGCCGAGAACGACGAAGAGCTGATGGAGCTGTACCTGGAGGGCACCGAGCCCACCGTGGAGCAGCTCTACGCCGCGATCCGTCGTATCACCATCGCGTCCGGCAAGGGCGGCGGCACCACCGTCACCCCCGTGTTCTGCGGCACCGCGTTCAAGAACAAGGGCGTTCAGCCCCTGCTCGACGCGGTCGTGCGCTACCTGCCCACCCCCCTGGACGTCGAGGCCATCGAGGGCCACGACGTCAAGGACCCGGAGCAGGTCATCGCGCGCAAGCCGTCGGAGGACGAGCCCCTCGCCGCGCTGGCGTTCAAGATCATGAGCGACCCGCACCTCGGCAAGCTCACCTTCGTCCGCGTGTACTCCGGCCGTCTGCAGTCCGGCACCGCCGTGCTGAACTCGGTCAAGGGCCGCAAGGAGCGCATCGGCAAGATCTACCGCATGCACGCCAACAAGCGTGAGGAGATCGAGTCGGTGGGCGCCGGCGACATCGTCGCCGTCATGGGCCTGAAGCAGACCACCACCGGTGAGACGCTGGCGGACGAGAAGAACCCGGTCATCCTGGAGTCCATGGACTTCCCGGCGCCGGTCATCGAGGTCGCCATCGAGCCCAAGTCGAAGGGCGACCAGGAGAAGCTCGGCGTCGCGATCCAGCGCCTGGCCGAGGAGGA
This sequence comes from [Streptosporangium] indianense, assembly GCF_021474405.1. GTDB lineage: Bacteria > Actinomycetota > Actinomycetes > Streptomycetales > Streptomycetaceae > Streptomyces > Streptomyces indiaensis. Next base: position 3,098 of record NZ_JAKEIO010000118.1, on the reverse strand, counting down.
CCCCTCCTTCCAGGTGCACACCAACGAGGAGACCGGCCAGACCGTCATCGGCGGTATGGGCGAGCTTCACCTCGAGGTGCTCGTGGACCGCATGAAGCGCGAGTTCAAGGTCGAGGCCAACGTCGGCAAGCCGCAGGTCGCGTACCGTGAGACGATCCGCAAGGCCGTCGAGAAGGTCGAGTTCACCCACAAGAAGCAGACGGGTGGTACCGGCCAGTTCGCTCGCGTCATCATCGCGATCGAGCCCATCGAGGGTGGCGACGCCTCGTACGAGTTCATCAACAAGGTGACCGGTGGCCGTGTGCCGAAGGAGTACATCCCTTCGGTGGACGCCGGTGCGCAGGAGGCCATGCAGTTCGGCATCCTCGCCGGTTACGAGATGACCGGTGTGCGCGTGACGCTGCTCGACGGTGCCTACCACGAGGTGGACTCCTCCGAGCTCGCGTTCAAGATCGCCGGCTCGCAGGCCTTCAAGGAGGCCGCGCGCAAGGCCAGCCCCGTGCTGCTCGAGCCGATGATGGCCGTCGAGGTCACCACGCCCGAGGACTACATGGGTGAGGTCATCGGCGACATCAACTCCCGCCGTGGTCAGATCCAGGCCATGGAGGAGCGGGCCGGTGCCCGCGTCGTGAAGGGCCTCGTGCCCCTCTCGGAGATGTTCGGTTACGTCGGCGACCTGCGCAGCAAGACGTCCGGCCGTGCGAGCTACTCCATGCAGTTCGACTCCTACGCCGAGGTTCCGCGGAACGTCGCCGAGGAGATCATCGCGAAGGCCAAGGGCGAGTAACGCACCGCGTCTACACGCCGTAGGCTTGACTCCGGAGCCTTGAGGGGCATTCCGCCGCAATCGCGGTGAGAATGCCCCGGGGCCCGGGCTTTCCAGCAAAGATCACCTGGCGCCGATGAGTAAGGCGTACCAGAACCACTCCACAGGAGGACCCCAGTGGCGAAGGCGAAGTTCGAGCGGACTAAGCCGCACGTCAACATCGGCACCATCGGTCACATCGACCACGGTAAGACGACCCTCACGGCCGCCATTACCAAGGTGCTGCACGACGCGTACCCGGACCTGAACGAGGCCTCGGCCTTCGACCAGATCGACAAGGCTCCTGAGGAGCGCCAGCGCGGTATCACCATCTCCATCGCGCACGTCGAGTACCAGACCGAGACGCGTCACTACGCCCACGTCGACTGCCCCGGTCACGCGGACTACATCAAGAACATGATCACGGGTGCGGCGCAGATGGACGGCGCCATCCTCGTGGTCGCCGCCACCGACGGCCCGATGCCGCAGACCAAGGAGCACGTGCTCCTGGCCCGCCAGGTCGGCGTTCCGTACATCGTCGTCGCCCTGAACAAGGCCGACATGGTGGACGACGAGGAGATCCTGGAGCTCGTCGAGCTCGAGGTCCGTGAGCTCCTCTCCGAGTACGAGTTCCCGGGCGACGACGTTCCCGTCGTCAAGGTCTCCGCTCTGAAGGCCCTCGAGGGCGACAAGGAGTGGGGCAACTCGGTTCTCGAGCTCATGAACGCCGTCGACACGGCGATCCCCGAGCCCGAGCGTGACGTCGACAAGCCGTTCCTGATGCCGATCGAGGACGTCTTCACGATCACCGGTCGCGGTACGGTCGTCACCGGCCGTATCGAGCGTGGTGTCCTCAAGGTCAACGAGACCGTCGACATCATCGGCATCAAGACCGAGAAGACCACCACCACGGTCACCGGCATCGAGATGTTCCGGAAGCTCCTCGACGAGGGCCAGGCCGGTGAGAACGTCGGTCTGCTCCTCCGTGGCATCAAGCGCGAGGACGTCGAGCGCGGCCAGGTCATCATCAAGCCGGGCTCGGTCACCCCGCACACCGAGTTCGAGGCGCAGGCCTACATCCTGTCCAAGGACGAGGGTGGCCGCCACACGCCGTTCTTCAACAACTACCGCCCGCAGTTCTACTTCCGTACGACGGACGTGACCGGCGTGGTGACCCTCCCCGAGGGCACCGAGATGGTCATGCCGGGTGACAACACCGAGATGAAGGTGGAGCTCATCCAGCCCGTCGCCATGGAGGAGGGCCTGAAGTTCGCCATCCGTGAGGGTGGCCGGACCGTGGGCGCCGGCCAGGTCACCAAGATCAACAAGTGAGTCTCCGGACTGGCTTGAGGGTCTACTGACCTGAGTGGCTCGAAGGGGCCCGTACGACTTCGGTCGTGCGGGTCCCTTTGCCGTGTCCGGGGCCGGGTGACTGAGCGGGCGGCTTCCCGGAGGTCACTGCATGTTCTGGACGTGCGGGTGGTCCGAGGACGTCCGGCAGACATAGAGCTGCAAGCTGTAACTCCGGCCGATCTCCAACTGTGTGTCGCATGCAGGTCCGAGGAAGTGGTGGCCGTCGTAGCCCGCGTCCTCGACCGGCCGCCAACTTCCGCTGCCGCCGTCCCACTCCGTGCCGTCGAGGGTGAGCAGGGGGCGGACCGGCCCGCCGCACTCGGGGCAGGACATCGGGAACGGATCGGAGAAGCTCCAGGGAGCGTGACCGCCGGCCTTGCTGCCCGGGGCGACCGCGAGGTCGTACTGGTAGCAGACGTCGGCCTCTTCCTCGTCGGCCTCCTCCTCGTTCTCTTCTTCCCAGGCGCTGATCCGGTGGGCGAGTTCCTCGGGCAGCTCGTGCGGTGCCGGGTACTCGGTGACCGGCTCGGGATGCAGGACGCACGGCTCGGGCAGGTAGCCGTCGTCGCCGATGACGGACGGCTGCGGGATGTCGGTGAGAGAGGCCGCCACGTCGGCCGTGGCACGCCAGCGCAACTCCGTGTACGGCAGAGCGTCCGGGGCGTGGTCGAAGGGGCACCACAGCACCTGCAGCAGGTCGGCTCCCTCCGGGCAGGGCAGGCCCGGAACGTCCCGGGCGTACAGCTGGGCGACGGGCACCAGGGGGACGGGCCCGTCCTGCGATATGCGGGCCTCCTTCGTCGCCCGGTCGACGATCACCCGCTCCTCGTCGGTCAGCAGCTTCTCTCCCTGCGCGCGCGGGCGGGCCCAGGCCTCCGCGAGGATCCGCCGCCGGAGCCGGACGTCGACGGGGTCGAGCCCGCGGTGCCAGGGGCCGGTG
>NZ_JAKEIO010000117.1 GCF_021474405.1 [Streptosporangium] indianense | reverse complement strand
AGGGCGGTGAATCGTGGGGGTCAGGTGCGGGGGCGGAAGCTGCTCCGGGTCCCGGACTCAAATGTGTCGCCTCCTTGCAACGGCCTGCTTACAGATGCGCGAGCTTCTCCAGCACGGGGGCGGCGGCGCGCAGTTTCGCCCACTCGTCCTCGTCGAGGTTCTCCACCAGCGTGGCCAGGAAGGCGTTCCGCTTGGCGCGGCTCTCCTCGAGCATGGTCTCGGCCTGCTCGGTGCGGGTGACGACCTTCTGGCGCCGGTCCTCGGGGTGCGGCTCCAGCCGGACCAGGCCCTTGGCCTCCAGCAGTGCCACGATGCGGGTCATCGACGGCGGCTGGACGTGCTCCTTGCGGGCGAGTTCGCCCGGCGTGGCCTTGCCGCAGAGCGACAGGGTGCCCAGCACCGACATCTCGGTGGGGCTGAGCGATTCGTCGACCCGCTGGTGCTTGAGCCGACGGGACAGCCGCATCACCGCGGATCGGAGGGAGTTCACGGCGGCTACGTCGTCGCCATGGTTGAGGTCCGGCATGTTCTTTAGCGTAACTCATTACTCTCGCTAAAGACCAGCCGGAATGCGCACCGCCGCCCGTGACGCCCGCCACTGAACCGTGACATCACTCATACGGGTGACACGGCGGCAAAAGGTGCCCCGCCGGACCGAACGGTACCGCGACCCTCGTGCTCATGGGGACCAGCGTGCTCAGCCTGCGAATAGACCACGACCTGCTCGAACGGCTCCGGCACCATGCCGCGAAAAGGGGAATGAGCGTCCAGGACTACGTCGTCCGGACGCTCGTTCGAGATGACTTCGACCAGCGGTTCCAGGCCGCCGTCGAGGAGACGGAGAGGTTCTACGGCACCCCCGGATCTCCGGACTCCTTCGGCACCCCCGACCCCACCGGCTCCCCGGGCTCCGGGGACGAGGATCAGGTCAGACCCAGCGCCGGCATCAGGTAGTAGAAGGCGAACACCGCCGCCACCGCGTACATCGCCGGCGGCACCTCCCGGCCCCGTCCGGCCGCCAGCCGCAGCACCACGAAGGTGATGAAGCCCATGCCGATGCCGTTGGTGATCGAGTAGGTGAACGGCATCATCAGCATCGTCACGAAGGCCGGGACGGCGATCGTGTAGTCCGCCCAGTCGATCTCCTTCACCGACCCGGCCAGGATCAGGAAGCCGACCGCGACCAGGGCGGGGGTGGCCGCCTGGGACGGGACCATCGTGGCGACCGGCGTCAGGAACAGGGCGACGGCGAAGAGACCGCCGGTGACGACGTTCGCCAGCCCGGTCCGGGCACCCTCGCCGACACCGGCCGTGGACTCGACGAACGCGGTCGTCGCGGAGGAGGAGCTGGCACCGCCGGCGGCGACCGCGAGGCCGTCGACGAACAGCACCTTGTTGATGCCGGGCATCTGCCCCTCACCGTCGGTCAGCTTCGCCTCGTCGGAGACGCCCATGATCGTGCCCATCGCGTCGAAGAAGCACGACAGCAGCACGGTGAAGACGAACAGCACCCCGGTCAGCATGCCGACCTTGCCGAAACCGCCGAACAGGCTGACCTGCCCGATCAGGCCGAAGTCGGGACTGGCGACCGGGTTGCCGGGCCACTTGGGCGTGGTAAGGCCCCAGCTCGGCACCTCGGCCACCGCGTTGATGATCACCGCGAGGACCGTCATGGCGACGATCGAGATCAGGATCGCTCCGGAGACCTTGCGCACGATCAGCGCCAGGGTCAGCAGCACGCCGAGCACGAAGACCAGTACCGGCCAGCCGTTCAGATGACCGTCGCCGCCCAGCTGGAGCGGGACGGTGGTCTGCGCGGCGTCCGGGATCCGGGAGACGAAGCCCGCGTCGACCAGCCCGATCAGCATGATGAACAGGCCGATACCGATGGAGATGGCCTTGCGCAGCCCGTAGGGCACGGCGTTCATGACGCGCTCGCGCAGCCCCGTGGCGACCAGCAGCATGACCACGAACCCGGCGAGGACGACCATGCCCATCGCGTCCGGCCAGGACATGCGCGGGGCGAGCTGGAGGGCGACGACCGAGTTCACGCCGAGGCCGGCGGCCAGCGCGATCGGGACGTTGCCGATGACACCCATGAGGAGGGTGGTGAGCGCGGCCGTGAGGGCGGTCGCGGTGACCAGCTGCCCGTTGTCGAGCTGGTGACCGTACATGTCCTTGGCGCTGCCGAGGATGATCGGGTTCAGCACGATGATGTAGGCCATCGCGAAGAAGGTGGCGAGACCGCCCCGGACCTCGCGCGGCAGGGTGCTGCCCCGCTCGGAGATCCGGAAGAAGCGGTCGAGTGTGCCGTACGTGCGCCCGGCTCCCGGCTGATCAGGGGCGGGGACCTTGGCGGGAGCCGAGGAGGACATGTGTTTGGTGGTTCCTACGAAGAGAAGTGGTCAGACACAAACCGTTTCAGTATGAACATATAAAGCCCCCATCGGCCATCTCCGCGCGTAGACCTGATCGCCTCGTAAGCTGTCCCCATGGCGAAGTGGACCCCCAGACACGAGGCGCCGGAGCCCCTGGAGGGCCCCGTGGTCGCCACCATCACCGGCGGCACGATCCTGTGGTTCGTCCTCTTCCTCGTCCAGCTCCCGTTCTACGGCTGGTTCGACGATCATGGCCACACCTGGTGGGTGTGGACCTGCCTGGCCGGTGGCGGGCTGGGACTGATCGGCATCTGGTACGTCCGCAGGCGCGAGGCGGCGATCAAACGGGCCGCGGCCGGCGACCCGGCGACGGCACCCCCGGTCGACCAGACGCCGTCCTGACCGTTCTCCGCCGAGACACGCCCCCACCCCCTCCCTACGCTCGTATCAGGCGGCGAAACGCTCGAAAACCGTCGGCGCGGAACCGCCGCCCGACCGGTGAGGAGCGCAGTGATGACGATGCAGAACAGCGTGGCCGAAGCCGACCGCGCCCTGAAGTCCAAGCACCGGGCGATGTGGGCCCAGGGCGACTACCCCTCCGTGGCCGCCGAACTCATACCCGAGCTGGGCCCGATCCTGGTCGAGGCGTGCGGGGTGCGGTCCGGGCAGCGGGTGCTGGACGTGGGCACCGGCTCCGGCAACGCCGCGATCCCCGCGGCCCTGGCCGGCGCGGACGTGGTCGCCTCCGACCTGACCCCCGAACTCTTCGAGGCCGGCCGGCGGGTGGCCGAGAAGCAGGGGGCGCGGCTCGCCTGGCAGGAGGCGGACGCCGAGGCCCTGCCGTTCCGCGACGCGGAGTTCGACACCGTGCTGTCCTGCGTCGGCGTCATGTTCGCCCCCCACCACCAGCAGGCCGCCGACGAACTCGTCCGGGTCTGCCGTCCGGGCGGCACCATCGGGCTGCTCAGCTGGACACCACAGGGCTTCATCGGCCGGATGTTCGCCGTGATGAAGCCGTACGCGCCGCCGCCCACGCCCGGAGCCAAGCCGCCGCCGCTGTGGGGGGACGAGGACCATGTCCGTGCCCTGCTCGGCGACCGGGTCACGGACGTCCGCGCCGAGCGCGGCACGGTCCGCGTCGACCGCTTCGAGACGCCCGAGGCGTTCCGCGACTACTTCAAGGAGCGCTACGGCCCCACTATCAGCGTCTACAAGAACATCGCCGGCGAACCCGAACGCGCCGCGGCCCTCGACGGCGCCCTGGTGGACCTCGCCCGCGACGGCGACCTCGGCACGGGCCCGGGCGGGACCGCCCTGGAGTGGGAGTACCTGCTCCTCACGGCGCGCCGGGCGGGCTGACGGCGGGGCGCGGCACCGTGGTCGCACGGCATACAACTGCCGTAGGACGACGGCACGGAGTCCGTCCACCCCGAGTCGGATCTTCACCGCATTCAGCGGGTGAAGCGGCAAAACCGCACGTACCGTCGATTGCATGACGCATCTCGACGCGGGTGCCCGCCCCGACTCCGTACGGCCGGCGACGGTCACCTCCCGCGAGACCGGCCTGACCGCGGCTCAGGTCGCCGAACGGGTGGAGCGCGGGCAGGTCAACGACGTCCCGGTGCGCAGCAGCCGGTCCACCCTCGACATCGTCCGGGCCAACGTCTTCACCCGCTTCAACGCGATCATCGGCGTGCTGTGGCTGATCATGCTGGTGGTCGCGCCGATCCAGGACAGCCTGTTCGGGTTCGTGATCCTCGCCAACACCGGCATCGGGATCGTGCAGGAGTGGCGGGCGAAGAAGACGCTCGACTCGCTCGCGCTGATCGGCGAGGTCCGGCCGACCGTGCGCCGCGACGGAACCGCGGGCCAGGTCGGCACGAGCGAGATCGTGCTGGACGACCTGATCGAGATCGGGCCCGGGGACAAGGTCGTCGTCGACGGCGTCTGCGTCGAGGCGGACGGCCTGGAGATCGACGAGTCGCTGCTCACGGGCGAGGCCGACCCGGTCCTGAAACAGCCGGGCGACCACGTCATGTCGGGCAGCTTCGTCGTGGCCGGCGGCGGGGCCTTCCAGGCGACGAAGGTCGGCCGTGAGGCCTACGCCGCCCAGCTCGCCGAGGAGGCCTCCCGCTTCACCCTCGTCCAGTCCGAGCTGCGCTCGGGTATCTCCACGATCCTCAAGTACGTCACCTGGATGATGGTCCCGACCGCGATCGGGCTGGTCGTCAGCCAGCTGGTCGTGAAGGAGAACGCCTTCGACGACTCCGTCGCCCGCACGGTCGGCGGCATCGTCCCGATGGTCCCCGAGGGCCTCGTCCTGCTCACCTCCGTCGCCTTCGCCATCGGTGTGATCCGGCTCGGCCGCAAGCAGTGCCTGGTGCAGGAGCTGCCCGCGATCGAGGGGCTGGCCCGGGTCGACACGGTCTGCCTCGACAAGACCGGCACCCTCACCGAGGGCGGCATGGACGTCACCGAGCTGCGCCCGCTCCAGGGCGCCGAGGAGACCTACGTACGGAAGGTGCTCGGCGCGCTCGGCGCGTCGGACCCGCGGCCGAACGCCTCCCTGAAGGCGATCATCGACGCCTACCCGGCCGTGGAGGGCTGGCGCTGCACCGAGGCCCTGCCGTTCTCCTCGGCCCGCAAGTACAGCGGCGCCGCGTTCAGCGAGGGCGACGGCCGGTCCGGCCGGTGGCTGCTGGGCGCACCCGACGTGCTGCTGGCCGAGGACGATCCGGCCCTGACCGAGACCGGTCGGCTGAACGAGCAGGGTCTGCGCGTGCTGCTGCTGGCCCGGGTCGCGCGGGACCTGGACGACCCCGACGTGGCGAAGGGCGCGCAGCCCACCGCGCTGGTCGTGCTGGAACAGCGGCTGAGGCCGGACGCCGCCGACACCCTGCGCTACTTCGCCGACCAGAACGTCCGGGCCAAGGTCATCTCCGGTGACAACGCGGTGTCGGTCGGCGCGGTCGCCGCCAAGCTCGGGCTGTCGGGCACCACCGTGGACGCTCGGCGGCTGCCCGCCGAGCAGGACGGGATGGCCGACGCCCTCGACGACGGCACGGTGTTCGGGCGGGTCACCCCGCAGCAGAAGCGGACCATGGTGGGCGCGCTGCAGGCCCGCGGGCACACGGTCGCCATGACGGGCGACGGGGTGAACGACGTCCTCGCCCTGAAGGACGCCGACATCGGCGTGGCGATGGGCTCCGGCTCGGAGGCGACCCGGGCGGTCGCGCAGATCGTGCTGCTGAACAACAGCTTCGCGACGCTGCCGTCGGTGGTCGCCGAGGGGCGCCGGGTCATCGGCAACATCACGCGGGTGGCGACGCTGTTCCTCGTCAAGACGGTCTACTCGGTGCTGCTCGCCGTGCTGGTGGTGTGCTCGCAGGTGGAGTACCCGTTCCTGCCCCGCCACCTGACGCTGCTGTCGACGCTGACCATCGGCATCCCGGCGTTCTTCCTGGCGCTCGCGCCCAACAAGGAGCGCGCGAAGCCGAACTTCGTGCGGCGGGTCATGCGGTACGCGATCCCGGGCGGGGTCGTGGCGGCGCTGGCGACCTTCGCGACGTATCTGCTCGCCCGGGAGCACTACACGGGGGCGGGGGCGCTGGACGCGGAGACCAGCGCGGCGACGCTCACGCTGTTCCTGGTCTCGATATGGGTGCTGGCGATCATCGCCCGCCCGTACACGTGGTGGCGGATCGCCCTGGTCGCCTCGATGGGCGGGGCGTTCATGGTGGTGCTGGTCGTGCCGTGGCTGCAGCACTTCTTCGCGCTGAAGCTGGTGGGGATGACGATGCCGTGGACTGCCGTCGGCATCGCCGTGGTCGCGGCGGTCACCCTTGAGGTTCTGTGGAGGTGGGTGGACCGCCGCTTTCCCGCATAGCACCGAGGGGCGGGGTTCGAGGTGCGCTGCGGCGCCGTCTCGGCTGGTCGCGCCCACGCGGCGGAGCCGCACATCGATACAGCCCCGCCCCCCTTACGTGGCGCCTTTACTTCACGTCGACGTAGTCGCCCGTGGCGTTGACGGACGGGGTGGTTGTCGTGCCGGCGAAGCTGAAGCGCCAGTAGCCGTCGTACTGGGCGGTGGCGGTGGCCTTCACGTTGCCGTACTGGTCCGAGGTCACCGTCTTGACCGTGGTGTACGTGCTGGTGCCCGCCTTGCGGAACTGGAGCTTGACCGGCTGGCCGGTGTAGCCGTGGTAGGCGTTGTCCTCCCAGTTGGCACGGGACAGCTTGCCGGTGGACGTGATGGTCTTGCCCTTGGAGACGGGCTCCGGGCCGGCGTTGACGGTCAGCTTGGAGTAGCGCTGCACCTTGACGGTGCCCAGGCCGCCCTGCGTCTTCTCGGCGTCGTCGCTGGTGACGGCGAGGGCACCGGCGCCCCAGGTGCCGGCGTCGGAGTTGAACAGGTCGCCGTCGGCCGGGCGGATGCTGATGACGCCCTTGCAGTTGAGGACCGTGGAGGAGGCGGCGGTGCAGGTGGCCGGGTCGTCGCTGATGAGGACGTTGTCCGCGGTGTCCACCGAGGAACCGTGGTAGATCAGCGGGCCGGTGGCGAAGTTGTCGGAGCTCGTGTCGAGGTCCTCGGCGTGGGTCACGGTGAAGGTGACCGGCACGCTCACCACGTTGGTGGTGCCGACGACTATGTTCTTGCCGCTGTTGACCTTCACGTCGGAGAAGGTGACGTCGAGGGTCGACGCGGTGGTGCCGGTGCCCGCGTCGGCCGCGGCGGAGCTGAAGGCCTGCTTGCCGGAGGGGGCGTCGGCGGCCTGCGCGGCCGGGACGACTAGGGCGGACAGGGCCAGGGCGCCGGCGACGGCGGCCACGGTGGCTCGCATGTGCATGTGTTTCCCCATGGGGAGAAGTGATCTGGGAGTCTGACTGACTCGGATGATCAGATCCACGAGCCCCGGGCGGGGTTGTAGGGCCGGACCGGCTTTTTGCCGTCTCATCCGCAACGTTTGACGCGCGCGTGGCACAGGGACGACGTGGGGACGACACCGCCGGCCCCGGCATGGCTCCGGGACCGGCGGTGTCGTAGCCGCTGGGGCGCTTTACTGCACGTCGACGAAGTCACCCGTGGCGTTGACCGCCGGGGTGGTCGTGGTGCCCGCGAAGGAGTAGCGGAAGTAGCCGTCCGTCGAGGCGGTGACGGTGGTCTTCAGCTCGCCCGTGCTGTTGGACGTGATCGTCTTGAGGGTGGTGTAGGTGTCGCTGCCCTTCTTGCGGAACTGCAGCTTCACCGACTGGTTGGTGTACCCGTGGTACTGGTTGTCGTCCCAGTTGGCTCGGGACAGCTTGCCGGTGACCGTGATGGTCCTGCCCTTCGTCACGGGCTCCGGCGAGGCGTTGACCGTCAGCTTGGAGTAGCGCTGGAGCTTGAAGGAGTTCGTCGGGTCCTGCACCTTGACGCCGACGTTGTCCAGGTTCGGGTTCTCCGGGTCCTCGCCGTTGAACGCGACCGCGAACGCGGCCGCCTTCCAGGAGCCCGCGTCCTCGTTCAGCAGCGCGAACGGGTCGATCTCCACGGTGGCCTTGCAGCTCGCGACGGTCGCGGAGGAGTCCGTGCAGGTCGCGTCGTTGCTGTCGAAGAAGAACACGGACTCCTCGAACGAGGCGCCGCGGTACAGCTCGACGCCCGCGAAGAAGTCAGCGGCGTGGATGTTCACTTCCGTGCCGTGGGTCAGCGTGAAGGACACGGGGACCTTGACCAGGTTGGTGGTGCCCACGGCGATGTTCTTGCCGTTGTTGACCTTCACCGAGGAGAAGGTCGCGTTCAGGACGGTCGGCTCGCCGTCCACGCCGCCGACGAAGGCCGACCGGCCGGAGTCGGCGTGAACGACCTCGCTGGCGGCGGCGATGTCCGCGGGAACCTTCGGCTCCGCGGCCTGCGCGGCCGGGACGGCGAGGGCGGAGAGGGCCAGGGCGCCGGTGACGGCGGCCACGGTGGCTCGGATACGCATGCGTTCTCCAGGTGGAGAGGGACCCCGGTGCTCGTCGTCGGCTCTCGGGGCCCAAGTGATCGTGGAGTCTGTTGACTCACGTGATCAGATAACTGAGTCATACGCATGGTTGTACGACAGGTGAAAACTTTGTGCGGGAGTTTTCACCGCCCGTCGGACGCGGCCGCAGCCGCACGCCGCACGTCACCACCGGCTCAGTCGAACCACCGGTCCCGGGCCAGTTCGTCCGTGCGGGACGGGTCCTCCAGCAGGGCCGCCACCTCGAAGCGACGCGGCCACTGTCCCGCGGCCCAGGCGAGCCCCGCGGCGACGCCCTCCAGGGTGGCGGCGTGCAGGACGCCGTCGTCGGTGAGCCGCCAGTCGATCTCCACGCCGTCGACGACGAGTTCCTCGTGCTCGACGTAGGAGGACGGGGTCAGCCGGCCCAGCAGTACCCGCACCGGCTCCGGCACGTCGTGCTCGGTGCCCTCGGAGGTGACCTCCCCCGTGACCGACTCGCTCAGCCGCCGCACCTGGAACAGTTCGGCCAGCCCGGCGGCGCGTGACGGGCGTACGGGCAGCAGCGGAACGCCTTCGGTGAACGGCAGCAGGTCGGGCGAGTCGCACACCACGGCGTCGGCCGCGTCCACGACCTCCACCCGGCCGTCGACGACGGCCCGCAGGTCGTCCGGCAGGGTCACCTGCTCGGGATCCAGGTCGGCCAACGCCCCGTACAGGGCATGCAGCTGAGCGCCCGTCACCTCCCGCTCGGGGTCGGCGAGCCGGTCGAGCAGCTCGGCGGCGCCGCCGGGCTCGTCCAGCAGGGCGGCGACGGACGTCCGCACGCCCAGCGCCCGCAGCACCTGCTCGTCTTCAAAGCCGGTCGCGTCGGCCTCGTCGTACAGCCCGCGCAGCAGCGGGTCGCCGCCTGCGGCCCGCAGGCCGGCCGGGCGGCGGCCGTCGAGCACCGGGTTCCCGCGCAGCCACCAGGCGGTGTACGGGCGGACGACCTCGTGCGTCCCGTCCGGCAGCAGGATCCGCACGGGCTGCACGATCGCGTCCCTGAACGGCGGCCGGGACAGCAGCGCCAGCGCCTGCGCCCACTTGTCGTCGTCGACGAGGTCCAGGTCCCGTACGGCGACGATCTCGGTGGCGACCGGCGGCACCGGACTGTCCGGGAAGCGGTCGAGGACGTCCTCGCACCAGACGTCGACGGCGTCCAGCAGGCCCGCGTCGTCGGGTTCTGCGAAGTCGCCCTCGCGGGGTTCGAGTTCGTCCGGGTCGAGGACGACGTCGGTGGCGCGGACGAGCGCGAAGTCCACCAGGACACCGCAGGCGGCGAGCGGCTGCTCGCCCCACTTCTCGGCCAGTTCGGCGTCCACCGCGGCGAGTTCGCCCTCGCGCATGACCTGAGCGAAGGGCCCTCCGGGGAAGACGAGTTCGCAGGCCGGGGCCGGTTCGCCGTCCTCGTCGGGCAGGGCGAGCGCGCCGAGCCAGGGCTCGTCACCGGGCTCCAGGCCGGCGTCCCGCACCAGCGCGAGCACGGTGTCGGCCAGTTCGTCGGCGTCGAGGGAGTCCTCTTCCCAGTTCACGCCGCCCTCGTCGTCCAGGGACGCGGCGACGGCGACCCGGACCTGCGGGGTGGTGAGGACCGCCCGGGGGGTGGCGGGCAGGGCGCCGAGCTTCTCCAGGATCGGGTGGGCGGCGTCGGGGTGGGCGACCTTGAGACCGAGCCGGGCCAGCACCTCGGGGTCGATCCGGGCGGCCTCCGCGCCCGGCAGCAGGATCTGCCGGGGCCCGATGGTCGTACGGCCGTCGGCGAGCGGCACCGGGAGCCCCGACAGGCGGTCCGGGTCGATCCCGGCCAGGCTGTCGTAGAGCCGCCGCCACCAGCCGGGTTCCTTCTCCAGGCCGGCCAGCCGGTCGATCGCGTCGGTCAGCGGGACGCGGGCGACGCCCAGGGTCCGCAGCTCGGCGCGGCGCTCCAGTCCGGCGGGCAGCAGGGTGGGGAGCACCTCGGCGAGCACCCGCACGGTGTCGGCGCCCGCGCCCTCGACGACCTCGGCGTCGCGCGGCCGCAGGGATTCCGGCAGCTCGTCGTCCTCGCGGGGCGGGAGCGCGGGCGGCAGGAAGGAGGTCCGCGGCAGCCGCTGGAGGATCGCCTGGCGCAGGGCGCCGTCCAGTTCGCCCTTGCCGAGCGGGCCCGGCACGAGGTCGATGATCCCGCCGGTCACCGGCCGCCAGTCGCCGAGGAGTTCGGCGTAGGCGTCGGCGGCGCGCTGGACGAGGAAGTCGGTCAGCGGCCCGGGGGCGGCGTGCCGGCGGGTGGAGTCCAGCGGGAACGAGGCGATGAGCAGCGCCGGGACGCCGAGCGGTTCGTCGCTCGGGGTGGGGGCGTGCACGACGGCGTCGGTGCGGGGCCGGGCCGGGCTGCCGTCGCTGTCCACGGGCACGGCCCACGTGACGGACCAGTGGGGCCGCAGCCGCTCCTCGACGGGCCGGTCGGCGAGGAGGTCGGGGGTGAGGGGGCCGTGCGCGGCGGCGGTGCGCCAGTGGGTGACGCCGTCGGCCGAGTCGTCGACGACGGTGAAGGCGCCGTCCGTGCGGCGGGTGAGGGTTCGCGGGCTCTCCCCGTTGATCTCGACGACCAGCTCTTGGAGTCCGGGCAGGGTGAGCAGCAGGGCGTCGTCGACGGCCCGCAGCAGGCGCTCGGCGAGATCGGCGGCCGGGGTGTCGCGCAGCGGCAGGATGACGGCGGTGTCGTAGGGGGCGGGGGCGGTGCCCTCGGCGGCGTACGGCAGTCGCAGCAGGGGGACGTGGCCGTCGCGGCGCCGGACCTCGTCGCCGAGGCCGGGGCTGTGCCGGGCGGTCTCGGCGGCCAGGGCCCTGGCCTCGGCCAGCGACCACCGCACACCGCCGTGCCGGCCGACGACGGCGGGCTCGTCGGTGACGGAGAGCACGGCGGCGAAGCCGACCCCGAACCGCCCGACGGACGACGTGTCGCCGGTCTCCCGCTTGGCCGACGCGCGCAGGGTGGACAGCGACTCGACGCCGGCCGCGTCCAGCGGGGCACCGGTGTTGGCGGCGACGAGCACGCCGTCGCGCAGGGTGAGCCGCAGCCGGCCCGGTACTCCCGCCCGGGCGGCCGCGTCGGCGGCGTTCTGGGCGAGTTCCACGACGAGCCGGTCCCGGTAGCCGCCGAGGACCAGGTCCTCCTCGGCGTTGGCGTCCTCACGGAACCGGGCGGGGCTGGTGGCCCAGGCGTCGAGGACACCGCGCCGCAGACGGGCGGTACCGAACGGATCGGCCCCCTCGGCGGCGGGCCGCACGAACTTGCTGCTCACGTTCCGTTCCTTCTCCTCGTGGACGTGAGGAGAAGGTACCGCTTGGGGAGCGGACGGTGTGCGCCCGCCCGGCGCGGGCTGCCGGGGCGGTGACGGTGGGACGCGGGGGCTACGAGTGCCCCAGGTCCTCCGTGTCCGCATCGGCGGTCGGTGTCACCGAGCCGGAGTCCGGGGCCGGGCGCAGCGGGAACGGGTCGACGCGGGTCTCGTCGATGACCGGGGCGGCCGGCTGGGGCGGCCGGGGCATGACGGCGGCCTCGGAGTGGCCGCCGCAGCCGTAGGCGAGGGAGACCAGACGGCCGTCGGCCGGGGAGAACTCGTTGGCGCAGGCGCCGAAGGCCTGGCCGAGGGAACCGCCGATGGGGACGAGGAAGCCGCAGCTGACGCAGGCCGCGGGAGCCGACTGGGCCATGGGGGTCTTCGGGCCGAACGCCTCCTCCCAGCGGTCGGCCGCGCTGTGCAGGCCGTAGCGGGACAGGACGCGGGCCCGGCGCATGCCCAGTTCCTCGGCGACCGCCGGGATCGAACCGCGGGAGGGGGCGACCGTGAAGCCGGACGCGGAGCCGCCGGTGAGGTCCGCGTCCTCCGCCTCGACCAGGTCGGCCATCTCGTGCGACACGGGCACCTTCGGCGCCGCCTCGTCCTCGCCCGAGTAGCCCGGTTCCAGCCGCAGGTCCTCAGCGTCGGTGGGCAGCAGGTCGCCGGGCCCCATGTCGCCCGGGCGCAGCCGCTCGCTCCACGGCACCCACTCGGGCGCCAGCACCGCGTCCGGGCCGGGCAGCAGCGCCGCCTCGTCCACCGTGACGATCTTCGCGCGGGAGGCCCGGGCCACCGTCACCGCCCAGCGCCAGCCCCGGTAGCCGAGCTCCCGGCACTCGAAGAAGTGCGTGACAACGCGGTCCCCCTCGGAGACCAGCCCCACGTGCTCCCCGACGATTCCGGGCGCGGCGGCCTCCTCGGCTGCGGCGCGTGCGAGGTCGACGGCCTCGGCGCACAGACGGTCAGGGGTGCGGCTTCGCGTTGTCGCTGCGCTCACAGGTATCGCTTCTCTCCATACGCCGTCTCACGAGTGCGCCACTCCCGGCACAGGGGCGGACGGAGCGGACCGGGGGACCGCGTCGACGTCCTTCATCCATTTTGCGGGATGGCTGAGATACGCACGCTACCCTTCCGCCCCACTTCGCGTACACCGCCGGTCCTGTTGCGCCGCCCACCGGACCCGCGGGCCGCCGCCCCGGGCCGTCACCCCACAGGCCCTATACAAGCGGTAATGGCACTACCCACGGCCTTATCGGGGCACTATGACGTCGTGGCAGCCGCGAAGACACCCCCGGGCGCCACCGGGACCGGTGGGTCGAAAGGGGTCAAGGGAGGCATCCGACCGGGCGGACCGGGCCGTGTGGGCGGCTCCTTCCGCAAGATCGGCCGTGCCCTGCATTTCCCGGTGACCGGCACGGCCCGCGGCATCCGCAAGGCCACGCACGCGCACGGCGCGGGTGAGTCCGGCCTCGGCAAGCTGATCGAACTGCACGGGGTGAACGGCGCCGGGGACGTCATGATCACCGTCGCCCTCGCCTCCACCGTCTTCTTCTCGGTGCCCACCGACGAGGCGCGCGGGCGCGTCGCGCTCTACCTCGCCATCACCATGGCGCCCTTCACGCTCCTCGCGCCCGTCATCGGCCCTCTCCTGGACCGTCTGCCGCACGGCCGCCGCGCCGCCATGGCCGGGGCGATGCTGGCCCGGGCGCTGCTCGCGCTCGTCCTGTCCGGCGCGGTCGTCAGCGGCGGCCTGGAGCTGTACCCGGCCGCGCTCGGCGTCCTCGTCTCGTCGAAGGCGTACGGCGTGGTGAGAAGCGCCGTCGTGCCCCGGCTGCTGCCCCCGCGTTTCTCGCTGGTGAAGGCCAACTCCCGGGTCACCCTCGGCGGCCTGCTCGCCACCGGCATCGCCGCGCCCGTCGGCGCCGGACTCCAGCAGATCGGCCCGCGCTGGCCCCTGTACGGCGCCTTCGTGCTGTTCGTGACGGGGACGGTCCTGTCGTTCACACTGCCGCCGAAGGTCGACTCCGCCAAGGGTGAGGACCGTGCCCTGCTGGCGGCGGACGAGCAGCACCTGCACGGGCTGCACCGGCAGCCGGTCAAACGTCCCGGGCTGCGCACGGTCGGCCCGGCGGTCACGCACGCCCTGGCCGCCAACGCCGCCATCCGCTGTCTGACCGGGTTCCTGATCTTCTTCCTGGCGTTCCTGCTGCGCGAGCACCCGGTGTCCGGCCAGAGCGCCGCCGTGTCCCTGGGGATAGTGGGCGTGTCGGCGGGCGTGGGCAACGCGCTCGGTACGGCCGTGGGGGCGTGGCTGCGGTCCCGGGCACCGGAGATCATCATCGTGACGGTCGTGGCGTGCGTGGCGGGGGCGGCGATCACGGCGGCGGTGTTCTTCGGGGCGGTCATGGTGGCCGGTCTGGCGGCGATCGCCGGTTTCGCGCAGGCCCTGGCGAAGCTGTCGCTGGACGCGCTGATCCAGCGGGACGTGCCGGAGCTCGTCCGTACGTCGGCCTTCGCCCGCTCCGAGACCCTGCTGCAGGTCTCCTGGGTGCTGGGCGGTGCGATCGGCATCGTGATGCCGCTCAACGGCACGGCCGGGCTGGCGGTGGGCGCCGCGATCGTCGGTATCGGGTGGCTGACGACCGTACGGGGGCTGATCGACTCGGCCCGGCGTGGCGGCACGGGGCGGGCGCGGGTGGCGTAGGTGCCGCGTGGGGCGGCCGGGGGCGCAGGGGCCCTTCCGATGGATCTGCCGGGGAGCCGTACCCCGCGTGGGCGGTCCTCCGCGCGGGCCCGATAGCCTTCGCCCATGAACACGTTGCAATCCGTTGTGCGACGCCGCCGCGCCGTCGCCGTCGCCGGCGTCGTATCCGCCGGACTGCTCGTCCTGTCGGCCTGTGACAAGCCGACGCCGATGGCCACGGTCACCGTGGGCAGCAACTCGGTGAACTCCGAGGCCACCTGCGGCGGCGAGGGCGACGCCCTGAAGCCGTCCGATCTCGCCGGGTGCCTGAAGGACAAGGGCATCAAGAGCATCTCCGTCGACCCCGACGAGACGGTGCGCTTCGGGGTGGACCCCGAGATCGCCGACGAGGGCTGGACGATCCTGATGAACGGTCAGCCGCTGACCGACTCCAGCACGAAGACCTACCGCACGATTCCGGGCAGCGTGTTCTTCAACGCCCAGTACGGCGCGCAGGGCAACTCGACGCTGGTTTCCATCAAGGAGGGCGACAAGGACCCGTCCGGCCTGTGGAACTTCAAGCTGAAGAAGGACGCCTGATCGCTGCCGCTCGGCCTCGCCGGGTGCTTGTCGCCACCGCGGTTCCTGTGGAGAGGGACGCGGTGGCTGCTGGGCTGGGGGCGTTGCCCCTGGGGCCCGATGAAGCGGTGCTCGGCGCTGCCGGCCGTGCTCACCCGTTCCGCCCCAGCGGAACGACTGCCCACGGCGGGAGCGATGCGGCTGCGCACGGCGGTGACAGAGGCTGCTCGCTCGATGTGATCGCCGTCGGAGTGGGGCCCGCGCTTGCCGCTGCCTCTGCCGCTTCCGCCCTTACCGCCGCCGCTCTTGAGGGGGCGCCCTACGACCTCGTGGTCTGCGCCGGGATCGGGGGCGGGTTTCTCCCCAGGGCGCCTGTGGGGTCGCTGGTCGTCGCCGACGAGGTCGTCGCGGCCGATCTGGGGGCCGAGACCGCGGAGGGGTTCGTGCCGGTCACCGAGCTCGGGTTCGGGACCGTCAGGCATGAGCCGCCCGCCGATCTGGTGCGGCGGGTCGCCGAGGCCACCGGGGCCCGCACCGGGGCCGTGCTCACCGTGTCGACCGTGACCGGGACGGCCGCCCGGGCCGCCGCGCTGCAGGAGCGGCACCCCACTGCCCTCGCCGAGGCCATGGAGGGCTTCGGCGTCGCCGAGGCCGCCGCCGCGCACGGCGTGCCCGTGCTGGAGATCCGGGCGATCTCCAACCCCGTTGGGCCGCGCGACCGCGCCGCGTGGCGTATCGCCGACGCCCTGGCAGCCTTGACCGAGGGGTTCGGGAAGCTCACGCCCGTACTGGAGGGTTGGAACCGGCATGACCGCTGAGCAGCTGCAGATCGCCTACTCGCCCTGCCCGAACGACACGTTCGTCTTCGACGCCCTGGCCCACGACCGGGTCCCGGGCGCGCCCGCCCTCGACGTGACGTTCGCCGACATCGACATCACCAACGGCATGGCCGAGCGCGGCGAGTTCGACGTGCTGAAGGTGTCGTACGCCGTACTGCCCTACGTCCTCGACGACTACGCCCTGCTGCCGTGCGGGGGCGCGCTGGGGCGGGGCTGCGGGCCGCTGGTGCTGACGCGGGAGGCCGATGTCGACCTGGCCGGCCGTACCGTCGCCGTGCCCGGTGAGAAGTCCACCGCCTACCTGCTGTTCCGGCTGTGGGCCGCGGACACCCTGGACGGCGGGGTCGGCGAGATCGTCGTCATGCCGTTCCACGAGATCATGCCGGCCGTGCGGGACGGGAAGGTCGACGCGGGGCTCGTGATCCACGAGGCGCGCTTCACCTACGGCGAGTACGGGCTGCACAAGCTCGCCGACATGGGCGAGCACTGGGAGCACACGACGGGGCTGCCGATCCCGCTGGGCGCGATCATCGCCAAGCGGTCGCTGGGCGAGCAGAAGCTGCGGCTGCTGGCCGACTCGATCCGGACGTCCGTGCGCGCCGCCTGGGACGACCCCGAGGCGTCCCGGCCGTACGTCATGGAGCACGCCCAGGAGATGGACCCGGCCGTCGCCGACCAGCACATCGGGCTGTACGTCAACGAGTTCACCGCGGGTCTGGGCGAGGACGGCTACGCGGCCGTGCGCGGGCTGCTCACCCGCGCGGCGGCCGAGGGACTCGTACCGCCCCTCGGCCCGGACGCGCTGCGTTTCCCCTGATCGGCGTCACCCGTCCGGATCGGCGTCACACGTCCAGCTGGTCGGCGACCGCGCGCAGCAGGCCGGCGATCTTCTTGCCGGCCGTCTTCTCCGGGTAGCGGCCCCGCTCCAGCATGGGCGTGATGTTCTCCAGCAGCGTCGTCAGGTCCTGCACGATGGAGGCCAGCTCGTCCGGCTTCTTGCGGGTCGCGGCGGCCACGGACGGGGTGGGGTCCAGGATCGCCAGGGACAGCGCCTGGTCACCGCGCTGTCCGGCGACGACGCCGAACTCCACTCGCTGACCCGGCTTGAGTGTCTCGACTCCGGCGGGGAGGACCGAGGAATGGACGAAGACGTCACCGCCGTCGTCGCGGGAGAGAAAGCCGAAGCCCTTCTCACTGTTGAACCACTTGACCTTGCCGGTGGGCACGTCTGTCCTCGTCCTCGTACTCGTCGGAAAACTGCTTCGGGAAACGGCTCTTGATAGCACTCGGGCGGGTCGTACGGACCCGCCGGTACCAAGGCTAATGCTCTTGCAGCCGGTGGCAAGACGTCACCCGGTTGTTCCTTCGCGCTGGGAACTACCCTGGTCGGGTGCGTGACAAAACCCAAACGAATTCCGCCGCTCCCGGTGACCGCCTGGTCCGGGCCGGAGCCGTCGTCTTCTTCATCGGTGCCCTGGCCACACTGGTCACGGTCGCCCCTCTGCTGCTCGGGACGACTCCCTTTCCGACGTACATGTTCGGATTGAGCATGCTCATGGCCGTCGGATTCCTGATGGCCGGTGCCGGGGTGCTGTGTTCCGTGGCGGCGGGACGGCGTCAGGCGCGCGCGGGGCGGTAGTCCGAAAGCCACCGCGGGAATTCGGTCAGATCGGAGAGGACGACGTCCGCGCCGGCCGCGCGCAGTTCCTCCGGCGGGCAGGGGCCGGTGGCCACCGCGACCGAGAGCGCCCCGGCGGCCCGGGCGCCGCGGACGTCCCCGACGTGGTCGCCGACGTAGACGCCCGCGCCGTGCTCACGCAGGGCCTCCGCCTTCTGCTCGGCCCACAGGTCGCCGATGACGGCGTCGGGCTCGATGCCGAGGTGGGCGAGGTGCAGCTTGGCGTTGGGCTCGTACTTGGCGGTGACGACTATCGCGCGTCCTTCGGCCTCCCGTACGGCCGCGATGGCCTCGCGGGCGCCGGTCAGCGCCGGGGTCGCGGTGATGGCGATCGTCGGGTACATCTCCCGGTACAGGTCCGCCATGACCGGGATCTCCTCGGCCGGGAACCAGTGGATCAGTTCGTCGGCCAGCGGCGGCCCGAGCCGGGTGACCGCCAGGTCGGCGTCGATGTACGTGCCCGTCCGCTCGGACAGCGCCTGGTAGCAGGCGCGGATGCCGGGCCGGGAGTCGATGAGGGTCATGTCGAGGTCGAAGCCGACGGTGAGCGCGGGCGGGGTCGTGAAGGCCATATGGGCCATTGTGCCCAGGGCGTGTGAACGGCAGACGGTCCGCCCGGCACCCACGGCCCCGGAGGAGTCCGCTAACGCGCGCGCTGGGAGCGCCACACCAGGAACAGGGCCGACGCCACCGCCGCACCCCTGACCACCCACGGCCAGGTCTCCGACACCGCCGCGTTCATCTGGCCCTCGGCGATCGGGGTCCCCCAGCGGCCGTTCATCCGGCCCCACAGCCAGAGCAGGCCCCCCGCCACGGACAGGCCGGGCAGGATCACGACCGCCCACTTGGTCTCGGCCTGGGTCAGGCGGCGTGAGGCGTAGGCGATGAGCCAGCCGAGCAGCAGCACGAACCAGTTGCCGAGCACGGCACCGGCGACCAGGCACCCGGCGGCGATCAGCAGAAGCGGGTTGCTCCAGTTCCCGGCGGGGAGGGGGACGAGACGGCGGCCTCCCTTCTCGGTCACCCGCGCCGCCTCGACGACCGGCTCCGCCTCCTCGGCGGCCGGCTTCTCCGGCTCCGGCTTCCGCGGCGCCGGCGGCTTCAGCAGGTCCGGCAGCTCCACGCCGCCCACGAAGCCCGGCACCTCGTCGCCCACGCCGAAGGGGCCGCTGTCCACCCGCCACCAGTCGGGCTGGACCGCGCTGTCGCCGAGCTCGTGCCCGGCGGCCAGGTGCGGCGGGGCCGGTCCGTCGGAGGGCGCGGCGTGCGGCTCCTCGGCGGGGCGTGCGGGTCGGGGCCGGGGTACGACGCGCCGCACGACTCCCTTGGCCCGCTCGGCCCGCTCCACCGGCTCGGTGTCGCGCTGCACCGGCACGGAGGCGGCGGCGCCGCGCGACTCACCGCCCGTACCGTCCGCCGCGGCGGTCACGACGTCGTCGGGGCTGCCCAGACGGGACAGGATGCGGCGGACCGCGGCGGGCGAGTCGACGGTGACTTTGGCGCGACGCTTGTCGATCTCGTTGCGCAGGTCGGCGACCAGACGCATCCGCGTGGCCGACGACAACTGCCGCTGCTGGGCCACGTCGCCGACACGGCTCAGATACTCGTAAACGACCTGGTCGCTCTCAATCCCCACGAAGTCCCCTCCGGGGCGGGTGCGTTGCGTGACGCCGTTCGCACGACGGTACCGCGCGTGCCCGCAGGGCCGCCAAAAGCCCCTCCCGCGTACGGGGGCGAGGCGGCGCACAGTCCACCCGGGCCGGGGAGGCGACCCGCTACCGTGGACCGGATGAGCACCGAGGACAGGCCCCCGGCCCCCCGCTCCCTCGCGGAAGCGCTCCGCGCGCGGGGTGACGCTTCGCTGGGCGCGCTCCTGCGCAGCCGCCCCGATCTCATCACGCCCGTCCCCACCGACCTCACCCAGCTCGCGACCCGCGCCGGCACCCGCGCCTCGGTGGTGCGGGCCCTGGAGCGGCTGGACCGGTTCGCGCTGCAGACGGCGGAGGCGCTGGCCGTGGCCGCGGACCCGGCGACGTACGACGAACTGCTCGGACTCATGGCAGGGGACGACGCCGACCCGGCCGTCGTCGCGGCCCTGCCGCACGCCCTGGACCTGCTGCGCGAACAGGCGCTGGTGTGGGGCGACGACGACCGGCTGCGGCTGGTCCGCACCGCCCGCGAGCTGCTGGCCCCCTCGCCGCAGCACCCGTCGCCGACGGGGCTCGGCCCGACGGTCCAGGAGGCCACCGCCGGGATGTCCCCGGGCCGGATCCAGGAGATCGTCACGACCGCCGGACTGGCCTCGACGCACGACTCGGTCTCCGCGGTGGGCGCGCTGACGGGGCTGTTCACGGACCGGGCCCGGATGGCCGCGCTGCTCGCGAAGGCCCCGGCCGACTCCCTCGACGTGCTGGAACGCCTGGTGTGGGGGCCGCCGTACGGGCAGGTCACCGCCGATCCGGCGCCCCGGCTGCGCTGGCTGCTGGACCGCGGGCTGCTGCTGCCGACGGCGCCCGGCACGGTCGTCCTGCCGCGCGAGGTGGCCCTGCACCTGCGGCGCGGCCTGGCGCACCGGACGCCCGAGCCGGTGCCGCCGGCGGTCGAGGCGGCGGCCGTTCATCGTCCACAGGTTGTGGACAGCACCGCGGCCGGGCAGGCGTACACCGCGCTCGCGACCGTCGAGGAGCTGCTGAAGGACTGG
Organism: [Streptosporangium] indianense; assembly: GCF_021474405.1. Lineage (GTDB taxonomy): Bacteria > Actinomycetota > Actinomycetes > Streptomycetales > Streptomycetaceae > Streptomyces > Streptomyces indiaensis. The sequence goes on along the minus strand of NZ_JAKEIO010000117.1, from coordinate 3,534 downwards.
GACGAGGGCGGTCCCGCTGTGCTGCGGGCCGGTGGGCTCAGCGTGCGGGACCTGAAGCGGACGGCCGTCGCCCTCGACGTGCCGGAGCCGACCGCGGCGTTCTGGGTGGAACTGGCGTACGCGGCGGGCCTGCTCGCCTCGGACGGCGAGGCCGACGAGCGGTACGCGGCGACCCCCGCCTACGACGAGTGGCTGGAGCAGCCCGCCGCCGAGCGCTGGTCGGTGCTGGTCACGGCGTGGCTCGCGGCGACCCGGACCGCCGGTCTGGTGGGCGGGCGGGACGCCAAGGACCGTACCTTGTCGGCGCTCGGGCCGGGCCTGGACCGCTCGGCGGCGCCCGAGGTGCGGCGCCGGGTGCTGGCGCTGCTCGCCGGACTGCCGCAAGGCGCCGCGCCGGCCACCGGGTCCGTGCTGGCCCGGCTGCGCTGGGAGCGGCCCCTGCGCGGCGACCGGCGCGAGGACGACCTGCGGGGCCGGCTCGCCGAGTGGGCGCTGTCCGAGGCGGAGCTGCTGGGTGTCACGGGCCGGGGCGCGCTGTCGTCCCAGGGCCGGGCGCTGCTGGGCGCGCCCGTGCCTCCCGCACCGGCCCCCGAGGCGGAACCCTCCGGGCCGGGCGACAAGCTGCCCGTCCACCACCACCGTTCCGCGCCCCCCGCCGCCCTCTCCCCCGCCGAACAGGCCGTCGCCTCCGCCGCCGCGGCCCGGCTGCTCGCGCCGATGCTGCCCGAGCCGTTGGACCACGTGCTGCTCCAGGCCGACCTGACGGCGGTGGCGCCCGGGCCCCTCAAGCGGCCGCTCGCGGACATGCTGGGCGTGCTGGCGGACGTCGAGTCCAAGGGCGGTGCGACCGTCTACCGGTTCACGCCCGGCTCGGTGCGGCGGGCCCTCGACGCCGGGCAGGCCGCCTCCGACCTGCACGCCTTCCTCGCCGCGCACTCCCGCACGCCGGTGCCGCAGCCGCTCGCGTACCTGATCGACGACGTGGCCCGCCGGCACGGCCATCTGCGGGTCGGGGCGGCCTCGGCGTACGTGCGCTGCGACGACGACGCGGTGCTCAGCGAGATCCTCGCGGACAAGCGGGCCGCCGGGCTCGGGCTGCGCCGGCTCGCGCCGACCGTGCTGGCCGCCCGGACCGACCCGGCGGGGCTGCTGGAAGGCCTGCGGGCGATGGGGTTCGCGCCGGCCGCCGAGTCCGCGGAGGGCGACGTGCTGATCACCCGCGCCCTGGCCCACCGCACCCCGCCCCGCGCCGCGCCCGAGCCGGTCCCGGACGGGCCGCCCGTCCCCGACGACACCCTCCTGTCGGCCGCGCTGCGCGCCGTCCGGGCCGGTGACCTGGCCTCCACCACCCCGCGCAAGTCCGGCTCCGCCCCGGCGGCCAACGGGGAACTGCCCCGCACCAGCGCCGCCGAGACCCTCGCCACCATGCAGGCCGCCGTCCTGACCGGCGAGGCCCTGTGGATCGGCTTCGTCAACGCCGAGGGCGCCGCGAGCCAGCGGGTCATCGCCCCGATCCGGGTCGAGGGCGGCTTCGTCACGGCGTACGACCACACCGCGGACGAGGTCCGTACGTTTCCGCTGCACCGCATCACCGGGGTGGCGGAGCTCGCCGACGACGCGGGCTGACGGCCCCGCGCGGGCCGCGTCACCCGTTCGGGTGCGGGCGGACGTTCATGCTCTTCGGGGCCGCGCTGGAAAAACTGAATGCGCACCACACGTCCGGATGAATCGGCATTCAGTACGACCGGACGCGCAGATCACACCACCTGACACGGTCGATCAGGCACACTGGACGTTTGGCCGAGGCATCGCGCTGTCGAGCCGTCCGAGCCCTCCGGCCACAGAAAGGGTGCCGCGCGTGAATGGTCCGCTCATCGTCCAGTCCGACAAGACCCTGCTCCTGGAAGTCGACCACGAGCAGGCCGACGACTGCCGCCGGGCCATCGCCCCGTTCGCGGAACTGGAGCGGGCGCCGGAGCACATCCACACCTACCGCGTGACCCCGCTGGGCCTGTGGAACGCCCGCGCGGCGGGCCACGACGCCGAGCAGGTCGTGGACGCGCTCGTGCAGTACAGCCGCTACCCGGTGCCGCACGCGCTGCTCGTCGACATCGCCGAGACGATGGACCGCTACGGCCGTCTCACGCTGTCCAAGCACCCGGCGCACGGACTGGTGCTGACCACCACCGACCGCCCGGTGCTGGAGGAGATCCTGCGGTCGAAGCGGATCACGCCCCTGGTCGGCGCCCGTATCGACCCCGACACCGTCGTCGTGCACCCCTCCGAGCGCGGGCAGATCAAGCAGACGCTGCTGAAGCTGGGCTGGCCGGCCGAGGACCTCGCCGGGTATGTCGACGGCGAGGCGCACGCGATCGAGCTGGCGGAGGACGGCTGGGCGCTCCGGCCGTACCAGAAGCAGGCCGTGGAGAACTTCTGGCACGGCGGCTCGGGCGTGGTCGTCCTGCCCTGCGGCGCCGGGAAGACCCTGGTCGGCGCCGGGTCGATGGCCCAGGCGAAGTCGACCACCCTCATCCTCGTCACGAACACGGTCTCCGCCCGGCAGTGGAAGCACGAGCTGGTGAAGCGGACCTCGCTGACCGAGGACGAGATCGGCGAGTACAGCGGGACGAAGAAGGAGATCCGGCCCGTCACGATCGCCACGTACCAGGTGCTGACGACCCGGCGGAAGGGCGTCTACCCGCACCTGGAGCTGTTCGACTCGCGGGACTGGGGGCTCATCGTCTACGACGAGGTGCACCTGCTGCCCGCGCCGGTCTTCAAGTTCACCGCCGACCTCCAGGCGCGGCGGCGGCTCGGTCTGACCGCCACGCTGGTCCGCGAGGACGGCCGGGAGTCGGACGTGTTCTCCCTGATCGGTCCCAAGCGGTTCGACGCGCCGTGGAAGGAGATCGAGGCGCAGGGCTACATCGCGCCCGCCGACTGCGTGGAGGTCCGGGTCAATCTCACCGACTCCGAGCGGCTCGCGTACGCCACGGCCGAGACGGAGGAGAAGTACCGCTTCTGCGCGACGACCGCGACCAAGCGGAAGGTCACCGAGGCGCTGGTGAGGAAGTTCGCCGGGCAGCAGATCCTCGTCATCGGGCAGTACATCGACCAGCTGGACGAGCTGGGTGAGCATCTCGGGGCGCCCGTGATCAAGGGCGAGACGTCGAACGCGCAGCGGGAGAAGCTCTTCGACGCCTTCCGGGAGGGCGAGATCAGCGTGCTCGTGGTGTCCAAGGTCGCGAACTTCTCGATCGACCTGCCGGAGGCGACGGTCGCCATCCAGGTCTCGGGCACCTTCGGCTCCCGGCAGGAGGAGGCCCAGCGTCTCGGCCGGGTCCTGCGCCCCAAGTCCGACGGGCACCAGGCGCACTTCTATTCGGTGGTCGCCCGGGACACCATCGACCAGGACTTCGCCGCCCACCGCCAGCGCTTCCTGGCGGAGCAGGGGTACGCGTACCGGATCATGGACGCGGACGAGCTGCTCGCGGAGAGCTGAGCAGGAGGGGCGGGCCGGCTCGTCACCCGGGG
>NZ_JAKEIO010000116.1 GCF_021474405.1 [Streptosporangium] indianense | reverse complement strand
TTCCTCCCCCGCCCCTCCCCACCGTCCGCGCACCCACCGCACACCCGCTCGGAGGCACCACCATGATCACCGGCCACGGAAGACACCGCCGTACGGGCCTGACGGCCCTCGCCCTGCTGCCCCTGGCCGCGCTGGCCGCCTGCGGCGGGGGCGGAGGCGGCACCGACACCTCCGCCGAACAGGGCAGCGGCAAGGGCACCATCAGCGTCTGGGCCCACCAGGGCCAGGCGGGCGAGGCGACCGCGCTGCAGAACGCGGTGAAGTCCTTCAACTCCTCGCAGAGCGACGTCAAGGCCGAGCTGAAGCTCATACCGGAGAAGGACTACACGAAGACCATCACCGCCACCGACGCCGCCGAACTGCCGGACGTGCTGGAGTTCGACGGCCCGACGATGGCGAACTTCGTCTACAACAGCAAGCTCGCCCCGGTAGACGGCCACGTCTCCGCCAAGACCCTCGCCAACGCCACGGACGCGATCAAGGCGCAGGGCGAGATCGACGGCAAGCACTACGGCCTGGGCATGTTCGACGCCGGGCTCGGCCTGTACGCCAACAAGAAGCTGCTGGACGCGGCCGGCGTGACCTACCCGAAGGGCGTGGACGACGCCTGGACGGCCGAGGAGTTCGGCAAGGCCCTCACGGCACTGAAGGGCAAGGACTCCGACGGCAAGATCCTCGACATCTCGGAGCAGTACGGCCTGGCCTCCGAGTGGGGGACCTTCGGCTTCTCCCCGATCGTCTGGTCGGCCGGCGGCGCCCTGCTGAAGGACGGCAAGGCGGAGGGCGCCCTCGACAGCCCGAAGACCGTCTCCGCATTGAAGACCTTCCAGTCCTGGAAGTCCTACGTCGACCCCAACACCGACGGCAACGCCTTCGCCAAGGGCAAGGTGGCGCTGAGCTGGGTCGGCCACTGGAACTACCCGGCCTACAGCGAGGCCCTCGGGGACGACCTCGCCGTGCTGCCGCTGCCCGACTTCGGCAACGGCCCCAAGACCGGCCAGGGTTCGTGGGCGTGGGGCATCGGCGCCGACAGCAAGAACGGCAAGGCCGCAGGCACCTTCCTGGACTACCTGCTCAACGACACCAACGTCGGCACCATGACGAAGGCCAACGGCGCGGTGCCCGCCACCAAGTCGGCCCTCGCCAAGAGCGAGCTGTACAAGAAGGGCGGCCCGCTCCAGCTCTTCGCCGACCAGCTGGCCAAGCCGTGCGGCGACAGCGACATCACCTCCTCCTGCGTCGCCGTCACCCGCCCGGTGACCGCCGGATACCCCACCGTCACGGCCAAGTTCAACACGGCCCTCAACTCGATCTACGGCGGCGCCGACCCCGAGGAAGCCCTGCGGAAGGCCGCCCGCGCCATCGACCGGGACTTCACCGACAACGCCGGCTACGAGATCCCGTAACCCGCAGGACGCATCGGCCCGGGCGGGCCGTCGGTGACATGGCGCCGCGACGACGCGGCCCGTGTGCCGGCCGGGCCCGCCCCGCCGGGAAGAGGACCCCTCCCGTGAAAACCGTGGAACCCGCGCAGGCCGCGGCCCCAGGCCGGGCGCCGCAGGCCGTCTCGTCAGCCTCCGCCAGGAAGCCCCCGCGTCCCGCGCGCGGCAACCGTGACCGGCTGCACGGGCTGCTGATGTCCGCCCCGGCGGTCGTCGGGCTGATCGCCTTCGTCGGCATCCCGTTCGGCTACGCCGTGGTGCTCTCCTTCTACAACGTCCGCCTCGGCTCGCCGCTGGAGCCCGCCTTCTTCGGCGTGGAGCACTACCGGCGGCTGTTCACCGACCCTGACCTGTCCGGCCCGTTCCTGCGAGCGCTGCTGAACAACCTGACCTTCGCCGTCGTCGTCGTACCGCTCCAGACGGGTCTCGCGCTGGCGCTGGCGATCCTGCTCAACCGCAAGCTGAAGGCGATCGGCCTGTTCCGGTCCTTCTTCTTCATGCCGGTGGTCTTCCCGATGGCGCTGGTCGCCGTGATCTGGCGGCTGATCCTCGCCCGCAGCGAGGAGGGCATGCTCAACTCCCTGCTGGACACGGTGAGTCTCGGCAACTGGGGCGCCTTCGACTGGCTCGGCGACGGCCTCACCGCGATGGCCTCGGTCATCGTGCTGTCGGTGTGGCAGGGCGTCGGCTTCCAGATGGTCATCCTGCTCGCCGGCCTCCAGCAGATCCCCGGCGAGCTCTACGAGGCCTCCCGACTGGACCGGGCTTCGCGCTGGCAGCAGTTCCGGCACGTCACCCTGCCCGGCATCCGCGGCACCCTGGTGTTCGTCGCGATGCTGACCTCGGTGCTGTCCTTCCGCGTCTTCGACCAGGTGTACGTCCTCATCCGCGGTGGCGGCCTGGACGAGGACGCCACCCGCACGGTGATGTACCAGGCCGTCACCACGGCCTTCGACCAGAACGACATCGGCCAGGCCTCGGCCGTCACGGTGGTGTTCTTCCTGATCGTCGTCGCCCTGACCATCGTCCAGCGCCGCGTCGTCCGGCCCGACAACGAGGACTGACCCGCCCATGGCCATGACCCGCACACCCGTGCGCCGCGTCCTCGACTACACCGTCCTGAGCGTCCTGGCGTTCGTCTTCGCCCTCCCCGCCCTCTACCTCTTCCTCGGCAGCCTCAAGCCGTCCGACGAGGTCCTGAACGGCCTGTCCGGCTTCCTGCCCACCCACCTCTCCTTCGACAACTACACAGCCGTCCTCGACAGCCTGAACTCCGAGAGCACCGGCTACTTCTGGCAGTTCATGGGCGTCTCCGTGCTGCTGTCGTTCGTGGTGGTGACGGGCGGGCTGATCGTCAACTCGATGGCGGCCTACGGGCTGACCCGGCTGAAGTGGCGGGGGCAGAACGCGGTGTTCACCCTGGTCCTGCTGCTGATGCTGATCCCGTTCGAGTCGGTGGCGGTGCCGCTGTTCTACATGTTCAACGGACAGCGCAACACTCTGTTCGTCCAGGCGCTGCCGTTCGTCGCCAACGCCTTCGCGATCTACCAGTTCCACACGTTCTTCAAGAAGATCCCGACGAGCATCGAGGAGGCGGCCCGGCTGGACGGGGCGGGCCCCTGGAGGACCTTCTTCGCGATCATCGTGCCCATGTCCAGGCCGGTGTTCGCTTCGGTCGCCATCCTCACCTTCCTCATCCAGTGGGGCTCCTTCCTGTGGCCGGTGCTGATGGTGTCCGACCCGTCCGTGCGCCCCCTGCCGCTGGAGATGAGCGTCTTCCAGGGCCAGCAGCCGCCGGACTGGGGCCAGATCCTCGCCTTCGGTGTGCTGCTGGTGCTGCCCGTGCTGATCGTCTTCGCGTTCTTCCAGCGCTGGTTCGTCGAGGGCGTGGCCGGCTCGGCCGTCAAGGGCTGAGCCCACCGTCACGGGCAGTGGCCGGATGCATCCTGGACGCATGACGGATCTCGAAGCACGGCTGCGTGCCGTCGTCCGGGGCGAGGTCGGGTTCGACGTCACGTCCCGGGCGCTGACGACCATGGACGCGTCCAACTACCGGCGGGTCCCGGCGGGCGTGGTCGCTCCGCGCGACGCCGACGACGTGGCGGCGGTGCTCGCGGTGTGCCGGGAGCGAGGCGTGCCCGTGGTGGCCCGCGGCGGCGGCACCTCCATCGCCGGGCAGGCCACCGGCACCGGTGTCGTCCTGGACTTCACCCGGCACATGAACCGGCTGGTCGCCCTGGACCCCGAGGCGCGGACGGCCGTGGTGCAGCCCGGGCTGGTGCTGGACCGGCTCCAGGAGGCCGCCGCCCCGCACGGCCTGCGCTTCGGCCCCGACCCCTCCACCCACGGCCGCTGCACGCTCGGCGGCATGATCGGCAACAACTCGTGCGGCTCGCACTCGGTGGCGTGGGGCACGACCGCGGACAGCGTGCGGGAGCTGGACGTCGTCACCGCCCGGGGCGGGCGGCTGCGGCTCGGGCGGGACTGGGCCGGGGCGCCGGACGGGCTGCGGGAGCTGGCCGAGGGGGAACTCGCCCGGCTGCGCACCGGTTTCCCGGAGTTGCCCCGCCGCATCTCCGGATACGCCCTCGACGCCCTGCTGCCGGAGAACGGCGCCGACGTGGCCCGCTCCTTCTGCGGCTCCGAGGGCACGCTCGGCATCCTGACGGAGGCCGTCGTACGCCTCGTCGAGTCGCCCCGCGCGCGTGCGCTGGCCGTGCTGGGCTACGCCGACGAGAGCGCGGCGGCCGAGGCCGCGTCCGGACTGCTGCCCCTCGGCCCGCTGACGGTGGAGGGCATGGCGGCGGACCTGGTGCCGTCCACCGCCGACCTGCCGCGGGGCGGGGCCTGGCTGTTCGTCGAGACCGGCGGGGAGTCGGCGGGCGAGGCACACGCGCGTGCGGAGGCGATCGTGCGGGCCGCCGACGTCCTGGACGCGCGCGTGGTCACCGACCCGGCCGAGCAGCGGGCACTGTGGCGGATCCGGGAGGACGCGAGCGGCACGGCGACGCGCATGCCGGACGGCACCGAGGCGTGGCCCGGCTGGGAGGACTGCGCGGTGCCGCCCGCCCGGCTCGGGGCGTATCTGCGGGACTTTCGGGCGCTGATGGCGGCGCACGGGCTGCGCGGCACGCCGTACGGGCACTTCGGGGACGGCTGCATCCACGTCCGGATCGACTTCGACCTCCTCACCGAGGCCGGTGTCGCCCGCTTCCGCCGCTTCTCCGAGGAGCTCGCCGACCTGGTGGTGACGCACGGCGGGTCGCTGTCCGGGGAGCACGGCGACGGGCAGGCACGGGCCGAACTGCTGCCGCGGATGTACCGTGCCGACATGGTCGGCCTGTTCGAGCGGGTCAAGGGCGTGTGGGACCCGGACGACCTGCTCAACCCCGGGATGCTGGTCCGCCCCGTGCCCCTGGACAGCGGCCTGCGCTTCTCCGTCCTGCCCCGCGAACCGGTCGACGTGGCCTTCGGCTACCCCGCCGACGGCGGCGACTTCGCGGCGGCGGTGCGGCGCTGCGTGGGCGTCGCCAAGTGCCGTACGACCTCGGTGTCCGGCGCGGGCGTCATGTGCCCGTCCTTCCGGGCGACGGGCGCGGAGGAGCACTCCACGCGCGGGCGAGCCCGGCTGCTGCACGAGATGCTCGCCGGTGAGGTGGTCACGGACGGCTGGCGCTCCGAGGAGGTCCGCGATGCGCTGGACCTGTGCCTGTCCTGCAAGGGCTGCCGGTCGGACTGCCCGGTCGGGGTCGACATGGCCACGTACAAGGCGGAGTTCCTGCACCGGCACTACGCCGGGCGGCGCCGGCCCGCCGCGCACCACGCCCTGGGGCGGTTGCCGGTGTGGCTGCGGGCGGTGTCCCGCACGCGCACGGCGTGGCTGGTCAACGCGCTGACCGCGGTACGGCCCCTGGCCCGGGCGGCGAAACGGCTGGGCGGGATCGCGCCCGAGCGGGAGATCCCACGGCTGGCGACCCGCACGTTCAGCCGGTGGTGGGAGCGGCGCCGGGCCGGGGGTGGCGGCGAGTCTGCTCGTGGCGGTGCCGGAGGCGCAGGGCAGGGGCCGCTCGTCGTGCTGTGGCCCGACACCTTCACCGAGCACCTCTCCCCGGCCGTCGGGCAGGCAGCCGTGCGGGTGTTGGAGGCGGCCGGGCTGCGGGTGGCGCTGCCGCCGACCCTGCGGCTGGAGAAGCCCCCGGTGGGCGACGGCAGGACCGTCGCCCTCGACCCGCTGACCCTGCTGCGCGGCCGGGGCCGGGTCTGCTGCGGGCTGACGTACGTGTCGACGGGCCAGCTCGACCGGGCCCGGGCCGTCATGCGCCGCACCCTCGACCTGATGGAACCGGTCCTGGAGACCGACGCCCCGGTCGTCGTCCTGGAGCCGAGCTGCGCCGCGGCCCTGCGCACGGACGTCCCCGAGCTGCTGCACGACGATCCGCGCGCGGCCCGGCTCGCCGCGAAGGTCCTCACCTTCGCGGAGACGCTGGAGCGCCACGCCCCCGGCTGGACACCGCCGCGCGTGGACCGCCCGGTGGCCGGGCAGACCCACTGCCACCAGCACGCGGTGCTGGGCGACGCCGCCGACCGCCGGCTGCGGGAAGCGGCCCTGCTCACCGGCGAACTGAGCGGCGGCTGCTGCGGCCTCGCGGGCAACTTCGGCTTCGAGAAAGGGCACTTCGAGGTGTCGACGGCCTGCGCGGAGGAACAGCTCCTGCCGTCGGTGCGCGACGCCCCGGACGACACGGTGGTCCTCGCGGACGGCTACTCCTGCCGCACCCAGCTGGAGCAACTGGCCGGCGTACGGGGCAGGCACGTGGCGGAGGTACTGGCGGAGGCGCTGGACGGGGACCCCCGGCGCGAGGGGGCGTGAGGCGTTCGGGCACCGGACCGGCCCTCGGATGCGGCGTTCGGGTGCGGCGTTCGGGCCATGGGTGGGGTCCGGCCCTCGGGTGCGGCGTTCGGGCCACGGGGCCGGTGGACCCGAGTGTCTGAGCCGGGGAGGGCCGACGCCGCTCCTAGGCTCGCGGAACCAGTCACCGCCCGCCGAGGGCCGCTGCTCGAAGGAGCCCGCGCATGAGCGTCCGCGTCCAGCCGATCACCCGTGACGAGCACCTCGCGTTCGTCACGGCCCGCCCCTCCGCCAGCCACACCCAGGTGCCGTCCTGGGGCGAGGTGAAGCCCGACTGGAAGGCGGAGAGCCTCGGCTGGTTCGGCGACGGCGGGCAGCTCGTCGGCGCCGGACTGGTGCTGCTGCGCCCCCTGCCCGGGCCGCGGCTGCCCGGACTGCCGCGCTACTTCGCGTACCTGCCCGAGGGCCCCCTCCTCGACTGGCACGAGCCCGGACTCGACCGCCTGCTGGAGTCGATGCTCGCCCACTTGAGACGGCGGGGCGCCTTCGCGGTGCGCATGGGCCCGCCGGTCGTGGTGCGCCGCTGGAGCGCCGACGCGGTCAAGGCGGCCATCGCGGACCCGGCCGCCCGGCGGCTGCGCGACGTGCGGGCGACGTCGTACGAAGCGAGGGCCGGCCAGGTCGCCGACCATCTGCGCCGCATGGGCTGGCGGCAGACCGAGGCCACCGGCGAGGACGGCTTCGCCGCGGGACAGCCCCGCTACGTCTTCCAGGTGCCGTTCGCCGGCCGGTCGCTGGAGGACATCCACAACGGCCTGAACCAGCAGTGGCGCCGCAACATCAAGAAGGCGGAGAAGGCCGGGGTGAAGATCGTCCGCGGCGACCTGGAGGACCTGCCGGCCTTCCACGAGCTGTACGGCGAGACCGCCGAGCGGGACCGCTTCATCCCGCGCCCGCTGCCGTACTTCCAGCGCATGTGGAGCGCGCTCACCGCCGAACACCCCGACCGGATGCGGCTCTACCTCGCCTACCACGACGGCGAGGTCCTCGCCGCGGCCACCATGCTGACCGTCGGCGACCACGTCTGGTACTCCTACGGCGCCTCCACGAGCCGCCGCCGCGAGGTCCAGCCGAGCAGCGCCCTTCAGTGGCGGATGATGACCGACGCGCACGAACTCGGCGCTTCCGTCTACGACCTGCGCGGCATCACCGACACCCTGGAGGAGTCCAGCCACCTGCTGGGCCTGCTCCGCTTCAAGGTGGGCACCGGGGGCGAGGCCGTGGAGTACCTGGGCGAATGGGACTACCCGCTCAACCGGCTGCTCCACAAGGCGTTCGAACTCTACCTCTCCCGGCGGTGACGTCTCACGCCCTGGGACAGCGGCAAAAAGGGTTCACGCACCTGATGGAGTCCATTACCCTGGACTGTGCAGTGCATCGGGATGCACATTGAGTGTGTCCGGGTGTACGCACCGCACACGCGCACCACCCGGACCCCGCCTCCCCCGAGCCCAGGACCGCCCGTGACCACGCCGGAGACCACCACACCCCAGCCCACGACCGGCGCCGCCGCCCCCGCGGCCGGCCCGGGCCGTCTCGGCTCGCTCGGACCCGTGGGCCTGGTGCTCGCGGGCGGGATCTCCGTGCAGTTCGGCGGCGCGCTGGCGGTGACGCTGATGCCCAGGGCCGGGGCCCTCGGCGTCGTGGCCCTGCGCCTGCTGGTGGCGGCCGTCGTCCTGCTCGTGGTCTGCCGGCCGCGGCTGCGCGGCCACTCGCGCACCGACTGGGGCACGGTGGTCGTCTTCGGCATCACCATGGCCGCGATGAACGGCCTCTTCTACCAGGCCGTCGCACGCATTCCGCTGGGCCCCGCGGTCACGCTTGAGGTCCTCGGCCCGCTCGCCCTGTCGGTCCTCGCCTCCCGCCGCGCGATCAACGTCGTCTGGGCGGCGCTGGCCCTCATCGGCGTCTTCCTCCTCGGCGGCGGAGGCTTCGACGGTCTCGACCCCACCGGTGCGGCCTTCGCCCTGGGGGCCGGCGCCATGTGGGCGGCCTACATCGTCTTCAGCGCCCGTACGGGCCGCCGCTTCCCGCAGGCGGACGGGCTGGCGTTGGCGATGGCGGTGGGAGCGGTGCTGTTCCTGCCGCTGGGCATCGCCGAGTCGGGGACGAAGCTGCTCGACCCGGTGACACTGGGCCTGGGCGCCGCGGTCGCCCTGCTCTCCTCGGTCCTGCCCTACACCCTCGAACTCCTCGCCCTGCGCCGCCTGCCCGCCTCCACCTTCGCAATCCTGATGAGCCTCGAACCGGCCATCGCCGCGACGGCCGGCTTCCTCATCCTCGACCAGGCCCTCAGTGCCGCCGAGGCCGCCGCGATCGCCCTCGTGGTCGCGGCGAGCATGGGCGCGGTGCGCACCCAGGTGGGCCCGGGGCGGCGGAAGAAGGCGGCACTGGAGAGCACGGGCCTGGAGGGCTGACCGACCGCCCGGCGACCGACCGTCGGCTCGGTTGGGTTGCCGATCCGGGTGACCCGGTGTCGGCCCGGACCGGTCGTCGGCTGGCCTGGCCCGACCGTCCGCTTGGCCCGGGCCAGCCGTCCGCTTGGCCTGGCCCGGTCCGGCCGTCCGCCTGGCCCGGTCCGGCCGTCCGCCTGGCCCGGCCCGGCCGTCCGCCCGGCCCCGTTGTCAGTGGTGGGTGCCACACTGCCCGCATGACCGCACCGGACCCGAAGGCCGACCTCCTCCGCTATCTCCAAGAGGCGCGTGACGCCCTGCTCTGGAAGCTCGACGGGCTCTCCGAGTACGACATCCGCCGCCCCCTGACCCCGACCGGCACCAACCTGCTGGGACTGGTCAAGCACGCCGCCGGGGTGGAACTGGGCTACTTCGGGGACACTTTCGGCCGGCCGTTCTTCGCCGAGAACCCACCACCCTGGTGGTACACGCAGGACGCCGACCCCAACGCCGACATGTGGGCCACGCCGGACGAGTCGCGCGAGGACATCGCGGGGCTGTACCGCAGGGCGTGGGAGCACGCGGACGGCACGATCGGGGCGCTGCCGCTGGACGCCACCGGGCAGGTCCCCTGGTGGCCCCAGGAGCGGCGGGAGGCCACACTGCACCACCTCCTGGTGCGCGTGATCGCCGACACCAGCCGTCACGCCGGCCACGCCGACATCGTCCGCGAACTCATCGACGGGTCGGTCGGCCTGACGCCGGGCAAGGACAGCATGCCGCCGGGCGACCGGGCCATGTGGGAGGCCCATCGGCACCGGCTGGAGGAGGCGGCGAGGGCGGCGGACCGGAGCGGGCAGTGAGCCGGACGACGTCCCTCGGGTCGTGTCCGCGAACGGGCACGATCTAGCGCACCAGCATCCCGCGCACCGAGATCTCGTACTGCGTCCGCAGCCGCCGCAGCTCCCACAGGCCCACCGCGGTCACCGACAGCGGCGCCCCGAGCAGGAACACCGCGCGCACCGGCCCGGGCACCCCCGCGTACGCCCCGGTGAACAGATCGACCAGCGTCATCTCCCACACCAGCGTCATGGCGAGCAGCGGCGGCATCGTCTGGTGGATGTCGGCCGTGCGGAACACGTGCAGCAGGGCCAGGCCGACGCCCCAGGCGATGAACGGCAGCACCCACACCAGGACGAGCACCACGATCACCCACGTGACCACGGTCATCGCCGGGTCGGTGGCGAACCGCCCCTCGACGAAGCCGGTGAGCACCATCAGCGGGAACACGAAGACCGCGGCGATCAGGGCCTCCATCGCGCCGACCGGCTTGGCGGCCCGGCGCAGCAGGTCCCGCCGGGCGGACGGCGCGGTCAGGGCCAGCAGCACACCCACGGCCACCGGGAACGTCACGGACAGCACCAGCACGCTGGACCACGACTGGTCGAGACGGTCCTCGGCGACCTCGCCCACCGAGCCGCTCACCTTGTAGGCCACCGACACCCACACCACCGCGGCCAGCCCCACCAGCGTGCGGATCCTCTGCATGCGCGCGATGAAGGCGTCCTCGACGAGGTCCGGCCGGGACGGCTTGAACACTCGTCGCGCGGTGTGGATCGGGCCGATCCGCTGCCGCAGCCGTGCCACGGGGCCGGGCGGCGGGGGAGCCGGGTGCGGCATGTAGGGGTGCGGCACATGGGGCGGATGACCACCCCCGGGCGGCGGCGCCTGGGGCGGATACCCACTTCCCGGCGGCGCGTACGGTCCGGGGGAGGAAGGGCGGGGCCCTGGCGGGGGCGGGTACGGCGGCTGCCCGCCCGGGTTCCAGGTGCTCATTCTTGTGTCTCCCCCGACGCGCCACCGATGGAACGAGCGCGACCCGGAGTGTAGTGATCGCGCCGCTGAAGAGCACGCTTCCGGCCGCCCCGACATTTTCATGCAAGCACGCTTGATTGTTTCTGGTGCCGCTGCCATGCTCCTCAGCACGCCGCACCACCCCGCACCGCACCACCCCGCACACCGCCGTGCCCCGAGGGGAGCGCCCGTGTCCGATCCGATGCCCGTGATCGACGATCTGCGCGAGGAGAGCGAGGAACTCGACCGCCTCGTGGCCGCGTTGCCCCCGCAGCGATGGTCGCTCACGACCCCCGCGCCCGGCTGGACCGTGGCCCACCAGATCGCCCATCTCGCCTGGACGGACCGCTCGGCCCTGCTCGCCGTCACCGACGCCGACGGCTTCCGCACGCTGGTCGAGAAGGCCCTCGCCGCGCCGGACTCCTTCGTCGACCAGGGCGCCGAGGAAGGCGCGGACCTCCCGCCCGGCGAGCTCCTCGCCCGGTGGCGTGACGGCCGTACGGCACTGGAGAAGGCGCTGCGGGCCGCTCCGCCGAAGGCACGCTTCCCCTGGTACGGCCCCCCCATGTCGGCCGCCTCCATGGCGACGGCCCGCCTCATGGAGACCTGGGCCCACGGCCAGGATGTGGCCGACGCCCTGGGTGTGGTGCGTCCACCCACCGACCGGCTGCGGCATGTGGTGCGGCTCGGGGTCCGGACCCGGGACTTCGCCTACGGCGTGCACGGCTTGGCCCCGCCGGCCGACCCCTTCCGTGTCGAACTCCGCGCTCCCTCCGGCGACCTGTGGACCTACGGCCCCGAGGACGCCCCGCAGCGCGTCACCGGGCCCGCCCTCGACTTCTGCCTCCTCGTCACCCAGCGCGCCCACCGCTCCGACCTCGCCCTGCGTACCGAGGGCCCCGACACCGACCGCTGGCTCGACCTCGCCCAGGCCTTCGCGGGCCCGCCGGGCGACGGACGCCCTCCGAAGGAGCCGGCCTCGTGACGCCCGAACGCAGCGACAGGGAGGCGGTCTCGTGACGCCCGAACGCAGCGACAGGGAGGCGGTCTCGTGACGCCCCTGCGCATCGGCAACGCCTCCGGCTTCTACGGCGACCGCTTCGACGCGATGCGCGAGATGCTCACCGGCGGTGAACTCGACGTCCTCACCGGCGACTACCTCGCCGAGCTGACCATGCTCATCCTCGGCCGGGACCGCCTGAAGGACCCGGCCGCCGGATACGCCCGTACGTTTCTGCGGCAGTTGGAGGAGTGCCTGGGGCTCGCACACGAGCGGGGCGTCAGGATCGTCACCAACGCGGGCGGGCTCAACCCGGCCGGACTCGCCGACGCCGTGACGCAGTTGGCCGGCCGGCTGGGCATCCCCGTCGGGGTCGCGCACGTGGCCGGTGACGACCTCACCGCGGCGTACCCCGGCACTCTCGCCGCCCACGCCTACCTCGGCGGCTTCGGCATCGCGGAGGGCCTGCGGGCGGGCGCCGACATCGTCGTCACCGGGCGGGTGACGGACGCGTCCCTGGTCACCGGGCCCGCCGCCGCGCACTTCGGCTGGACGCCGCAGGACCACGACCGTCTCGCGGGCGCGGTGGTCGCGGGGCACGTCCTGGAGTGCGGGGCGCAGGCCACCGGCGGCAACTACGCGTTCTTCCGGGACGGCGACGTCCGCCGCCCCGGCTTCCCGCTCGCCGAGCTGCACGAGGACGGCGGCTGCGTCATCACCAAGCACCCCGGCACCGGCGGCTTCGTCGACGTCGGCACGGTCACCGCACAGCTGCTGTACGAGACGGCCGGCGCCAGGTACGCGGGCCCGGACGTCACCGCCCGGCTGGACACCGTGCGGCTGAGCCAGGACGGGCCCGACCGGGTGCGCATCGAGGGCGTGCGCGGCGAGGCACCGCCGCCCACCCTCAAAGTCGGCCTCAACCGGCTCGGCGGCTTCCGCAACGAGGTGGTCTTCGTGCTCACCGGCCTCGACGTCGAGGCCAAGGCCGCGCTGGTGCGGGAGCAGCTGGAACCGGCCCTCGCCAAAGTGTCCGACGTGCGCTGGGAGCTGGTCCGCACCGACCGCCCCGACGCGCCCACCGAGGAGACGGCGAGCGCGTTGCTGCGGCTCGTCGTACGGGACCCCGACCAGGAGGCCGTGGGGCGGGCGCTGAGCGGGGCGGCCGTGGAGCTGGCCCTCTCCGGCTACCCCGGCTTCCATGTGCTGGCCCCACCCGGAAAGGGCTCCCCCTACGGCGTCTTCGAGGATGTGTACGTCCCCCATGGTGCCGTCGACCATGGGGTGGTCCTCGACGACGGGCACCGCATTCCGGTGCCGCCGCCCCACGACACGCTCGTCCTCGACGAGGTTCCGCGGCCTGCGCTGCCCGAGCCGCTGCCGCCGGGGCCGGTCACCAGGGCAGCCCTCGGCCGTGTCGTGGGTGCCCGCAGCGGCGACAAGGGCGGCAACGCCAACGTCGGGGTGTGGGCGCGCACGGACGACGCCTGGCGGTGGCTCGCCCACGAGCTGACCGCCGACCGGTTCCGCGAACTGATCCCCGAGAGTCGCGAGCTGACCGTCGTACGGCACGTGCTGCCGAATCTGCGCGCCCTCAACTTCGTCGTCGAGGGGATCCTCGGCGCCGGTGCCGCCGCGCAAGCCCGCTTCGACCCGCAGGCCAAGGCCCTCGGCGAATGGCTGCGCTCCCGCCACCTCGACATACCGGAGGCCCTCCTGTGACCGTCCTGACCTCCGGGCTCGCCCCGCACGGCGCCGACTTCCGGGCCCACCGCGAGGCGATGCTCGCCAAGCTCGCCGCCCTCGACGCCGAGCACGCCAAGGCCCTCGCGGGCGGCGGCGAGAAGTACGTCGCGCGGCATCGGGGGCGCGGCAAGCTCCTCGCCCGTGAGCGCATCGAGCTGCTCCTCGACCCCGACACGCCGTTCCTGGAACTGTCCCCGCTGGCCGCGTGGGGCAGCGACTACACCGTCGGCGCGTCCCTCGTCACCGGCATCGGGACCGTCGAGGGCGTGGAGTGCCTGATCACCGCCAACGACCCGACCGTGCGTGGCGGGGCGAGCAACCCCTGGTCGCTGAAGAAGGCCCTGCGCGCCAACGACATCGCGCTCGCCAACCGGCTGCCCTGCATCAGCCTGGTGGAGTCGGGCGGCGCCGACCTCCCCTCCCAGAAGGAGATCTTCATCCCCGGCGGCGCCATCTTCCGCGACCTCACCCGGCTCTCCGCCGCCGGGATCCCCACCGTCGCGGTCGTCTTCGGCAACTCCACGGCCGGCGGCGCCTACATCCCCGGCATGTCCGACCACGTGATCATGGTCAAGGAACGGGCGAAGGTGTTCCTCGGCGGCCCGCCGCTGGTGAAGATGGCCACCGGCGAGGAGAGCGACGACGAGTCCCTGGGCGGCGCCGAGATGCACGCCCGCACCTCGGGCCTCGCCGACTACTTCGCCGTCGACGAGCCGGACGCGCTCCGCCAGGCCCGCCGCGTGGTCGCCCGCCTCAACCACCGCAAGGCGTACGAGGATCCGGGGCCCGCCGAGCCGCCAAAGTACGACGCGGAGGAGCTGCTGGGCCTCGTCCCCGGAGACCTGAAGAGCCCCTTCGACCCGCGCGAGGTCATCGCCCGCATCGTCGACGCCTCCGACTTCGACGAGTTCAAGCCCCTGTACGGGACGAGCCTGACCACCGGCTGGGCCACCCTGCACGGCTATCCCGTGGGTGTGCTGGCGAACGCCCAGGGAGTCCTCTTCAGCGAGGAGTCCCAGAAGGCCGCCCAGTTCATCCAGCTCGCCAACCAGCGCGACATCCCCCTGCTCTTCCTCCACAACACCACCGGCTACATGGTCGGCAAGGAGTACGAGCAGGGCGGCATCATCAAACACGGCGCGATGATGATCAACGCGGTCAGCAACAGCCGCGTGCCCCACCTCTCCGTCCTCCTGGGCGCCTCCTACGGCGCCGGCCACTACGGCATGTGCGGCCGCGCCTACGACCCCCGGTTCCTGTTCGCCTGGCCCAGCGCCAAGTCGGCCGTCATGGGCCCGCAGCAGCTCGCGGGCGTCCTGTCGATCGTCGCCCGCCAGTCGGCCTCCGCCAAGGGGCAGCCCTACGACGAGGAGGCGGACGCCGCGCTGCGCGCCATGGTGGAGCAGCAGATCGAGTCGGAGTCGCTGCCGATGTTCCTGTCCGGGCGGTTGTACGACGACGGCGTCATCGACCCGCGCGACACCCGCACCGTCCTCGGCCTGTGCCTCTCCGCGATCCACACCGCCCCCTACGAGGGCGCCCGCGGCGGCTTCGGCGTCTTCCGGATGTGAGGAACCTTCAGTGATCACTTCTGTACTGGTCGCCAACCGGGGCGAGATCGCCTGCCGCGTCTTCCGCACCTGCCACGACCTGGGCATCCGTACCGTCGCCGTGCACTCGGACGCCGACGCGAACGCCCTGCACGCGCGCGTGGCCGACGTGAGCGTACGACTCCCGGGGGAGACGCCCGCCGACACGTACCTGCGCGGCGACCTGATCGTGAAGGCCGCCGTCGCCGCCGGCGCGGACGCCGTGCACCCCGGCTACGGCTTCCTCTCCGAGAACGCCGACTTCGCCCGGGCCGTCCTGGACGCGGGCCTGCGCTGGATCGGCCCGCCCCCGGACGCCATCGAGGCGATGGCGTCCAAGACCCGTGCCAAACAGCTCATGGGCATCCGGCCCCTCGCCGACGTCACGGAGGCCGACCTGCCCGTGCTGGTGAAGGCGGCGGCGGGCGGCGGCGGCCGCGGCATGCGCGTCGTCCGCCGGCTCGCCGACCTGGCGGGCGAGTTGGCCGCCGCTCGGGCCGAGGCCGCGAGCGCCTTCGGCGACGGCGAGGTCTTCGTCGAGCCGTACGTGGAGAACGGCCGGCACGTCGAGGTGCAGATCCTCGCCGACACCCACGGCGCCGTCCGGCCCCTCGGCACCCGCGACTGCTCCCTGCAGCGCCGCCATCAGAAGGTGATCGAGGAGGCCCCGGCGCCCGGCCTGCCCCGGGAGCTCGACGAGGAGGTCCGTGCCCTCGCCGTACGGGCCGCCCGGGCCGTGGACTACGTGGGCGCGGGAACGGTCGAGTTCCTCGTCGCCGACGGCCGGGCGCACTTCCTGGAGATGAACACCCGCCTCCAGGTCGAACATCCCGTCACGGAGGCCGTGTTCGGCGTCGACCTGGTGGCTGAGCAGATCCGGATCGCCGAGGGGCACCCCCTCGCGACCGACCCGCCACGCGCGCGGGGCCACGCCGTGGAGGCCCGCCTGTACGCCGAGGACCCGGCGCGCGACTGGTCCCCGCAGACCGGCACCCTGCACCGCCTGACCGTCCCCGGGCCGGTCCGCCTGGACACCGGGTACACGGACGGCGACGAGATCGGCGTCCACTACGACCCCATGCTCGCCAAGGTGGTCGCCCACGCGCCCACCCGCCCGCAGGCCCTGCGCACCCTGGCCACCGCCCTGGAACGGGCCGCGATCCACGGCCCCGTCACCAACCGCGACCTCCTGGTCCGCTCCCTGCGCCACCCCGAGTTCACCGCGGCCCGCATGGACACCGGCTTCTACGAACGCCACCTGCCGGACCTGACCGCACCGTCCCCCGACCCGCACGCCCCCCTGGCCGCCGCCCTCGCCGACGCCCGGGGCCGCTCCCGCTTCGGCGGATGGCGCAACGTCCCCTCACAGCCGCAGACCAAGCGGTACCTGATGGCGGGCGAGGAGCACGAGGCCCGCTACCGGCACACCCGGCAGGGCCTGGAGGCGGACGGGGTGCGAGTGGTGCGCGCGGACGCGCACCTCGTGATCCTCGACGTGGACGGGGTGGAGCGGAAGTACGAGGTCACCCGCTACGGCCAGCAGGTCTACGTCAACACCACCACACTGACCGCCCTGCCCCGCTTCCCCGACCCCACCGCCCAGCACGCCCCGGGCTCCCTCCTGGCACCGATGCCCGGCACGGTCGTCCGCGTCGCCGACGGCCTGACGGCGGGGGCGGCCGTGAAGGCGGGCGAGCCCCTGCTCTGGCTGGAGGCGATGAAGATGCAGCACAAGATCACGGCCCCGGCGACCGGAACGCTGACCGACCTGTGCGTCGTACCAGGTCAGCAGGTGGAGCCGGGCGCACTGCTGGCAGTGGTGAAGGAAGCCCCGTAAGGGGCGCGGGGAACTGCGCGATCAGCCACGACGAGCCCGCACGCGAAAGGATCCCCATGGACACCGAAGAGCACACAGCCCTACGAGAAGCCGTAGCCGCACTCGGCAGACGCCACGGCCGAGAAAGCGACACCACCCGACTCTGGTCCGAGGCCGGGAAACTCGGCTACCTGGGCGTCAACCTGCCGGAGGCACACGGCGGCGGAGGCGGCGGCATCCGCGAACTCTCCATCGTCCTCGAGGAGCTCGGCGCGGCCGGCTGCCCCCTCCTCATGCTGATCGTCTCACCGGCCATCTGCGGCACCGTGATAGCCCGGTTCGGCACGGACGCCCAGAAGCAGGAGTGGCTCCCCGGCCTCGCCGACGGCACCCGCCTCATGGCCTTCGGCATCACCGAACCCGACGCCGGCTCCAACAGCCACCGCATCACCACCACGGCCCGCAGGGACGGCACCGACTGGCTCCTCACCGGCCGCAAGGTCTTCATCTCCGGCGTGGACATCGCCGACGCGACCCTCATCGTCGGCCGCACCGAAGACGCCCGCACCGGCCGGCTCAAGCCCTGCCTCTTCATCGTCCCGCGCGACACCCCCGGCTTCTCCCGCCGCCCCATCGACATGGAGCTGAACGCCGCGGAGAAGCAGTTCGAGCTGGTCTTGGACGACGTACGGCTGCCCGCCGACGCCCTGGTCGGAGACGAGGACGCCGGCCTCCTCCAGCTGTTCGCCGGCCTCAACCCCGAACGCATCATGACCGCCGCCTTCGCGATCGGCATGGGCCGTCACGCCCTGGCCGGAGCCATCACGTACGCCCGCGACCGCAGCGTCTGGAACACCCCCATCGGCGCCCACCAGGCCATCGCCCACCCCCTCGCCCAGGCCCACATCGAGCTCGAACTCGCCCGGCTGATGATGCAGAAGGCCGCCGCCCTCTACGACGCGGGCGACGACATGGGCGCCGGCGAGGCCGCCAACATGGCCAAGTACGCCGCCGGGGAAGCCTGCGTGAAGGCCGTCGACCAGGCCGTGCACACCCTCGGCGGCAACGGCCTCACCCGCGAGTACGGACTGGCCCGGCTGATCGCGGCCTCGCGCGTGGCCCGTATCGCCCCGGTGAGCCGGGAGATGATTCTCAACTACGTCTCCCACCAGACCCTGGGCCTGCCCAAGTCGTACTGAGAACCTGAGACTTCCCGCGCCGCGAGGAGGAACCAGCCATGTTCCGCAGCGAGTACGCAGACGTCCCGCCCGTCGAAGTGCCCATCCACGACGCCGTCCTGGCCCGGGCCGCCGAATTCGGCGACATCCCGGCGCTGATCGACGGCACCGACGGCACCACCCTCACCTACGAGCAGGTCGACCGGTTCCACCGGCGCGTCGCCGCCGCCCTCGCCGAGGCCGGGGTCCGCAAGGGCGACGTCCTCGCCCTGCACAGCCCCAACACCGTCGCCTTCCCGACCGCCTTCTACGCGGCCACGCGCGCGGGTGCCACCGTCACCACCGTGCACCCGCTCGCCACCGCCGACGAGTTCGCCAAGCAGCTCAGGGACTCGGCGGCCCGCTGGATCGTCACCGTGTCACCCCTGCTGAACACCGCCCGGCGCGCCGCCGAACTCGCCGGCGGCGTACGGGAGATCTTCGTGTGCGACAGCGCGACCGGCCACCGCTCCCTGATCGACATGCTGGCCTGCACGGCCCCCGAGCCGCAGGTCGCCATCGACCCGGCCGAGGACGTCGCCGCCCTGCCGTACTCCTCCGGGACCACCGGCATCCCCAAGGGCGTGATGCTCACCCACCGGCAGATCGCCACCAACCTCGCCCAGCTCCACCCGGCCGTCCCGGCGGGCCCGGGAGACCGCGTCCTGGCGGTCCTGCCCTTCTTCCACATCTACGGCCTCACCGCCCTGATGAACGCACCCCTGCGGCAGGGCGCCACCGTCGTCGTCCTGTCCCGCTTCGACCTGGAACAGTTCCTCGCGGCCGTCCAGAACCACCGCATCACGGCCCTCTACGTGGCCCCGCCGATCGTCCTGGCCCTGGCCAAGCACCCGGCCGTCGCCCAGTACGACCTGTCGTCGCTGAAGTACATCATCAGCGCCGCCGCACCCCTGGACGCCCGCCTCGCCGCCGCCTGCTCCCAGCGCCTCGGCCTGCCGCTCGGCCAGGCCTACGGCATGACGGAACTGTCGCCCGGCACCCACGTCGTCCCCCTGGACGCCATGGGCGACGCCCCGCCCGGCACCGTCGGCAAGCTCGTCGCCGGCACCGAGATGCGCATCGTCTCCCTCGACGACCCGGACAAGGACCTGCCCTCGGGCGAATCCGGCGAGATTCTCATCCGCGGCCCGCAGATCATGAAGGGCTACCTCGGCCGCCCCGACGCCACCGCCGCGATGATCGACCCGGACGGCTGGCTGCACACCGGCGACGTCGGTCATGTGGACGACGCCGGCTGGCTGTTCGTCGTCGACCGGGTCAAGGAACTCATCAAGTACAAGGGCTTCCAGGTGGCCCCCGCCGAGCTGGAGGCGCTGCTCCTCACCCACCCGGGCATCGCCGACGCCGCCGTCATCGGCCGGTACGACGCCGACGGCAGCGAGGTCCCGCACGCCTACGTCGTCCGCCAGCCGTCCGCCGCCGACCTCACCGAGGCCGAGATCATGATGTACGTCGCCGAGCGCGTGGCCCCCTACAAGCGGATACGCCACGTCACCTTCATCGTCGGCGTCCCCCGCGCGGCCTCCGGCAAGATCCTCCGCCGCCGGCTCAGGGAGAGCACATGACGCTGATCGCCCGTACCCGCGCGCGGGCCGTGGAGACCCTGGCCCTCGACGCTCCGCACCACCGCAACGCCCTGTCGGCGGCCCTCGTCGGCGAACTGGCCGACGCGCTCGCCGACGCCGCCAAGGACCCCGGCGTCCGCGCGGTCGTCCTCACCCACACCGGCACCACCTTCAGCGCGGGCGCCGACCTCAAGGACCCGCCGCCGCCCGAGGCGCTGGTCGCCCTGCTGCGGCAGATCGTCGAGCTGCCCAAGCCGGTGGTCGCCCGCGTCACCGGGCACGTCCGCGCGGGCGGCCTCGGCCTCCTGGCCGCCTGCGACATCGCGGCCGCCTCAACGGAAGCCACCTTCGCCTTCTCCGAGGTCCGCATCGGGGTCGCCCCCGCGGTCATCTCCCTGCCGATCCTGCCCCGCGCCGACCCCCGCGCCCTGGCCCGCTTCTACCTCACCGGCGAACGCTTCGACGCGGCAAAAGCGCAGGCGACAGGCCTGCTCACCACGCATGGGGACGATGTCGACACGGTCCTCGACCCCATCCTCGACGGTCTGCGCCGCTCCGCCCCCGAAGCCCTGGCCGAGACGAAACGGCTGCTCACGACTAGGGTGCTGGAAGCCTTCGACCGGGACGCGGCCGACCTGACCGCGCTCTCGGCCCGGCTGTTCTCCTCCCCGCAGGCTCGCGAGGGGATGACGGCCTTCCTCGAACGACGGGATCCGGCATGGGTGGTGTGAGCACGGTCGACCGTGCGGAGAGAGTCCCCAAGCAGGACCGCAGCCGGGCCACCCGGCAGCGGCTCCTCGAAGCCGCCGTGTCCTGCCTCGCCGAACACGGCTGGGCGGGATCCACGGTCTCCGTCGTCGCCGAACGCGCCGGTGTCTCCCGCGGCGCCGCCCAGCACCACTTCCCGACGCGCGAGGACCTCTTCACCGCGGCCGTCGAGTACGTCGCCGAGGAACGCTCCACGGCACTGCGCGCCCTGTTCCCCGACGGCGCGGCCGGCGACCGGCACGCCGTCGTCGCCGCCCTGGTCGACCTCTACACCGGGCCGCTCTTCCGCGCCGCCCTCCACCTCTGGGTCGCCGCCTCCAACGAGGAGCAGCTCCGGCCCCGCGTCACCGAACTCGAATCCCGTGTCGGCCGCGAGACCCACCGCATAGCCGTCGACCTCCTCGGAGCCGACGAGTCCGTCCCCGGCGTCCGCGAAACCGTCCAGGGCCTCCTCGACATGGCCCGCGGCCTCGGCCTCGCCAACCTCCTCACGGACGACGCGGCCCGCCGGGAACGGGTGGTCGCGCAGTGGGCGGGGCTGCTGGAGGAGTCGCTGGGCTGAGGAAGGAAGCAGGTGTCAGCGCGGACGCGGGATGCGCATACCGCAGTATGCTCGGAGCATGGCGGACACGACACGCATCACGGTGACACTGCCGGCCGACCAGGTCGCCGAACTCAGGAAGCTCACCGACAACGTCTCCGGCTATGTCGCCGAGGCGGTGGCACGCCAGCTGCGGCATCAGCTGCTCGGCGCCGACCTGATGCGTCACCAGGAGGAGTACGGGGCCTTCACCGCGGAGGAACTGGCCGAGGCCCGCTCCAGGCTCCTCGGCACGACGGATGCCGGCGGTTCGGCGAGTGCTGCTTGATGGAGCACGTCGAGACGGTCGTCCTGGATTCTCAGGGGCTCTCCGCCTGGATCGCCCAGGACCGCAAGACCCTGGCCATGTTCCAGGTGCTGCACGCCATGGGCGCCGATTTCGTCATCGGCGCCAACATCATCGTGGAAGTCAGCCATGCGCGGGTGAACATGCCTCGACTGCAGTGGGCGCTCTCGCGTGTCAAGGTCGAGCCGGTGACCGAGGCCGCCGCGAAAGCGTCCGCGGAACTGCTGAAGGCCGCCGGGCTGCACGGCCACAAGTACGCGATCGACGCGACCGTCGCCGAGGTGGCACTGCGGCAGCCGGGCCCGGTGGCCGTGCTGACGTCCGATGCCGACGACATGGCGCGGCTGTGCGGCGACCGCGTCCGGCTCATCGGCATGTGAGCCTCACGGACTGAGCCGCTCCACCCGCCAGCTGCCGTCCGGCTGCTCCACGTACCGCAGGCGGTCGTGCAGCCGGTTCTCGCGGCCCTGCCAGAACTCCACCGTCTGCGGGGCCACCCGGAACCCGCCCCAGTGCGGCGGCACCGGCACCTGCTCGCCCTCCGGGTAGCGGGCGGCCAGCTCGGCGTACGCGGCGTCGATGTCGGCCCGGGTGGGGATCACCGACGACTGGGCGCTGGCCCACGCCCCCAGCTGCGAGCCGTGCGGCCGGGTGCGGAAGTACGCCGCCGTCTCGTCCCGCCCGGTCCGCCGCGCCACCCCGCTCACGATGACCTGCCGGGCCATCGGATGCCAGGGGAACAGCAGCGAGACGTACGGGTTCTCCGCCAGATCGCGCGCCTTGCGGGACTCGTAGTTGGTGTAGAAGACGAAGCCCTGCGTGTCGAAGTGCTTCAGCAGCACCGTACGGGCGCTCGTCCGCCCCTCGGCGTCCGCCGTCGAGACGATCATGGCGTTCGGCTCGAACAGACCGCCGTCCGTCGCGGCCTGCTTGAACCAGCGCGCGAACTGCTCGACGGGTGTCGCGGCCAGCTCGCTCTCGGAGAGGCCCTCGGCCCGGTACTGCTTGCGCATCGAGGCCAGGTCGATGGGGACGTCGTCGCGGTCGGTCACCCGGTCATCTTGCCGTACGGACGGTGTCCTTCGTCACTGCCTGGCACTGAGTGCCGTGAACCCTCCCCAAGCGTGGCACTCGGAGATATCGTTTCGGTGCCGTTCCGGTTGGGTGACCGCCATCCGAGCGGGGCATCACAGGGGCAACCGGCCAGGACCGCGAGTCGCCCGTACGACCGTGGATCCACTGGACGGCGCCCGCTTCGCCAGCTGACTGACACATGGTTCGTTCGTCCCACCCCATCACACACCATCTGTCACTTACATCACGAGGAGCCGCCTGATGTCCGACTTCGTACCCGGGCTCGAAGGAGTCGTCGCGTTCGAGACGGAGATCGCCGAACCCGACAAGGAGGGCGGCGCACTCCGGTACCGGGGCGTCGACATCGAGGACCTCGTCGGTCACGTCTCGTTCGGCAACGTATGGGGTCTGCTCGTCGACGGCGCCTTCAACCCCGGTCTGCCCGCCGCCGAGCCGTTCCCCATTCCCGTGCACTCCGGCGACATCCGCGTGGACGTCCAGTCCGCCCTGGCCATGCTGGCGCCCGTCTGGGGCCTCAAGCCCCTCCTCGACATCGACGCCGAAGAGGCCCGCGAGGACCTGGCCCGAGCCGCCGTCATGGCCCTCTCCTACGTCGCCCAGTCCGCGCGCGGCCAGGGCCTGCCGATGGTCCCGCAGCGGGAGATCGACAAGGCCCGGTCCGTCGTCGAACGCTTCATGATCCGCTGGCGCGGCGAGCCGGACCCCAAGCACGTGGCGGCCGTGGACGCGTACTGGACGAGCGCCGCCGAGCACGGCATGAACGCGTCCACCTTCACCGCCCGGGTCATCGCCTCGACCGGTGCGGACGTGGCGGCGGCGCTGTCCGGCGCCGTGGGCGCGATGTCCGGCCCGCTGCACGGCGGTGCCCCCTCGCGCGTCCTCGGCATGATCGAGGAGATCGAGCGCACCGGCGACGCCGAGGCCTACGTGAAGAACGCGCTCGACAAGGGCGAACGCCTCATGGGCTTCGGCCACCGCGTCTACCGCGCCGAGGACCCCCGCGCCCGGGTCCTGCGCCGCACCGCCCGCGAACTGGGCGCCCCTCGCTTCGAGGTCGCCGAGGCCCTGGAGAAAGCGGCCCTCGCGGAGCTCCACGCCCGCCGCCCCGACCGTGTCCTCGCGACGAACGTCGAGTTCTGGGCGGCCATCGTCCTGGACTTCGCCGAGGTCCCGGCCCACATGTTCACGTCCATGTTCACCTGCGCCCGCACGGCGGGCTGGTCCGCCCACATCCTGGAGCAGAAGCGCACGGGCCGCCTGGTCCGCCCCTCGGCCCGCTACGTGGGCCCGGGCACCCGCAACCCCCGCGAGATCGAGGGCTACGAGGACATCGCCCACTGACGCCCCCCCCGTCACGGCCACACCCCAGTCTCTTATAAACATATCCCAGCCCACCAGACCAGCGGTAGAATATCGGGTGGGGGGG
>NZ_JAKEIO010000115.1 GCF_021474405.1 [Streptosporangium] indianense | reverse complement strand
CCGGTGGCACCCATGACGTAGGCGTCGCCCACCTGGGCCTTGAGGAACGCGATGGCCGTTGCCTTGATGCGGCAGCGGCCCCCGAGCCCGTATGTGCGGAAACAGGGTCAGACGGTGTGCGACGTCAGAGGACGCGCACCGCGCCCGACGCCGGGTAACCCGACAGGTCCTGGATGACGACGCCCTTGGAGGGGTTGGCCGCGTCGAGGTACTGGCCGTTCCCGATGTAGACACCCACGTGGTACGCGGAGCCCTTGCCGCCCCAGTACAGGATGTCGCCGACCTGGATGCTGGACAGCGGGACGTCCGTGCCGGACATCGACTGGTCCTGCGAGACGCGCGGCAGGTCCACACCAACCTGCTTGTACGCGGCCTGCACCAGCGAGGAGCAGTCCCAGGCGTTGGGGCCGGTGGCACCCATGACGTAGGCGTCGCCCACCTGGGCCTTGAGGAACGCGATGACCGTCGCGACGCTGCCGCTGGCGGGCGCCGAGGTGGACGTGGACGTGGAGGCGGACGCGGACGCGGAGAGGGTGGCGCGCTCGGTGCTGCGGTTGGCGCGCTCGGCGGCGGCCTTGCGGGCGGCCTCGGCGGCCTCCTTCTTGGCCTCCGCCTTCTTCTTCGCGGCGGCGAGGTCCTTCTTGGCCTCCGCTGCGGCCTTGGCGGCGGCGGCGTCACGCTCGGCGCGCAGCTCGTAGTTCGCGGCGGCCTGCTGGGTGGCGGCAGCGGACTGGGCGACCTGAGCGGACATATCGGCCGTCAGGGTGGGCAGTTCGATGGTCTGCGTCACCGGCTCGGCGGCGTTCGCCGAGGCCGACGCGCCCGCCGCTGCCATGCTGAGAACGCCACCGGCCACTCCGGCGCGCAGGGCGATCGATGAGGTCGCGCTGCGGCGGGGCTTCCGGTGGCTGCGTATGTGAGCGGTGTGGGACATGGGAATAACCGGTACCAGGGGCTCCTTCATATCTTCAAGAAACGTGTGCTGCGCCACAGTTGCTCAATCGGGCCCCCAAAACCCCCGAACGAGGGCCTTTATTGACGCCGTAACGGACATTGCGGGCACACCGTGACCGGCCTGTGATCACGGTGTTTGATCAGTACGCCCGAATTGCCCCGCGCTTACCATCGGTGGGGTTGATTGGCCAAGCCCCGTTCTCACGGACCCCTCGTCGATGTGGCGGAGGTCACGGAACGGCCGCCCTTCCGGTCGCGTCCAGGTGTGGAGATCGCGACCGGGTCACGAGCCCGCGGAGATCGTGAACGCGTGCACGCGTCCACACCCCGCCCCGCGCACCCCCCTCACGTGTGAACGCGCCTCTATCAAGAGATCAAGTCCACCGCCAATTTGCATGCAAGAGAACCCTCTTGATATTGAGACGCCCCCTCCGGCCTGCGCTGACGAGCCAAAATGTCACCTCTCGTGATCACTCGGACGCTTCGCGTGTGAAGATCACCGCTCATCCGACTTCATGATCGATCGTCAGGTGGTGGAGATCACAAAGCTTGTGCAATACCCCGTGTCGCAGATCACAGAGCGTCGGGCATAAGATGCACGCGGTTGGGCTTGTGACCTGCTTCACATGTTCCCGATCTTCGCCGGGGCGGGCGGGGTTCGAGGGACGGGTGGGGCGGATGTGAGCCCGATGCAAACCGCCAGCAGTCAGTGCCGACTGAGAGGAGCGAGGAGCGGTGAACGCTTATGCGCCCATCCTCGTACTGGGAGCCCTCGGGGCAGGCTTTGCGATCTTCTCCGTGGTCATGGCCACGTTGATCGGGCCCAAGCGGTACAACCGGGCCAAGCTCGAGGCCTACGAGTGCGGTATCGAGCCGACCCCCACGCCGGCCGGCGGCGGGCGCTTCCCCATCAAGTACTACCTGACGGCGATGCTCTTCATCGTCTTCGACATCGAGATCGTCTTCCTCTACCCCTGGGCCGTCACCTTCGACGCCCTGGGGATCTTCGGGCTCGTGGAGATGCTGCTCTTCGTGCTCACCGTCTTCGTCGCGTACGCGTACGTATGGCGGCGCGGCGGCCTGGAATGGGACTGAGGGGCCACACGTCATGGGACTCGAAGAAAAGCTGCCGAGCGGCTTCCTGCTGACCACCGTCGAGCAGGCCGCGGGCTGGGTGCGCAAGGCCTCGGTCTTCCCCGCCACCTTCGGCCTCGCCTGTTGTGCCATCGAGATGATGACCACCGGAGCCGGCCGCTACGACCTGGCGCGCTTCGGCATGGAGGTCTTCCGGGGCTCGCCCCGCCAGGCGGACCTGATGATCGTCGCCGGCCGGGTGAGCCAGAAGATGGCGCCGGTGCTCCGGCAGGTCTACGACCAGATGCCGAACCCCAAGTGGGTGATCTCCATGGGGGTCTGCGCCTCGTCCGGCGGCATGTTCAACAACTACGCCATCGTGCAGGGCGTCGACCACATCGTGCCGGTCGACATCTACCTCCCCGGCTGTCCGCCCCGGCCGGAGATGCTCCTGGACGCGATCCTCAAGCTCCACCAGAAGATCCAGAGTTCCAAGCTCGGCGTGAACGCCGAGGAGGCGGCCCGCGAGGCGGAGGAAGCGGCGCTCAAGGCGCTGCCCACCATCGAGATGAAGGGGCTGCTGCGGTGAGCGACGCGAACGGCAACGGTGTCAATCCCGAGAAGGACCTCTCCGCGGAGAACCTCCCGGGCCAGCGCGGCCAGGGTGGCGAGGAGATCCGCGTCCAGCGCGGCATGTTCGGGGCGAACAACGGCGGAGACACCTCCGGCTACGGCGGCCTGGTCCGCTCGGTCCGGCTCCCGGGACCGGCGGCCCGCCCCTACGGCGGCTGGTTCGACGAGGTCGCCGACGAGCTGGAGGGCGCCCTGGAGGAACAGGGACTGCTCCCGGACAACGCCATCGAGAAGACGGTCGTCGACCGGGACGAGCTCACCTTCCACATCGAGCGCGAGCACCTCGTCCGCGTCGCCCGCACCCTGCGCGACGACCCCGCCCTGCGCTTCGAGCTGTGCACCGGCGTCAGCGGCGTGCACTACCCGAACGACAAGGGCCGCGAGCTGCACGCCGTCTACCACCTGCGCTCGATCACCCACAACCGGGTGATCCGCCTGGAGGTCAGCGCCCCTGACAGCGACCCGCACATCCCGTCGCTGTTCTCGGTCTATCCGACGAACGACTGGCACGAGCGCGAGACGTACGACTTCTTCGGCATCGTCTTCGACGGCCACCCCGCCCTGACGCGGATCATGATGCCGGACGACTGGCAGGGCTTCCCGCAGCGCAAGGACTACCCCCTCGGCGGCATCCCCGTCGAGTACAAGGGCGCCCAGATCCCGGCTCCGGACCAGCGGAGGTCGTACTCATGAGCACCTCGCACGCTTCTCCTCGCGAGACCACCGAAGGCACCGTCTACACGGTCACCGGCGGCGACTGGGACGAGGTCGTCGAGACCGCCGCCCGCGCCGACGACGAGCGCATCGTCGTCAACATGGGCCCCCAGCACCCGTCCACCCACGGTGTGCTCCGCCTGATCCTGGAGATCGACGGCGAGACCGTCACCGAGGCCCGCTGCGGAATCGGTTACCTGCACACCGGCATCGAGAAGAACCTCGAGTACCGGACGTGGACCCAGGGCACCACGTTCGTGACGCGCATGGACTACCTGACGCCGTTCTTCAACGAGACGGCGTACTGCCTCGGCGTGGAGAAGCTCCTCGGCATCGAGGACCAGATCCCCGACCGGGCCTCGATCATCCGCGTGCTCCTGATGGAGCTGAACCGGCTCTCCTCCCACCTGGTGTGCATCGCCACCGGCGGCATGGAACTCGGCGCGACCACGATCATGATCTACGGCTTTCGTGATCGTGAACTCATTCTCGACATCTACGAGCTGATCACCGGCCTGCGGATGAACCACGCGTACATCCGCCCCGGCGGACTCGCCCAGGACCTGCCGCCCGGAGCGGTGGACCAGATCCGCGAGTTCGTGAAGAAGATGAAGAAGAACCTCCCGGAGTACGACAAGCTCGCCACCGGGAACCCCATCTTCAAGGCCCGTATGCAGGACGTCGGCTACCTCGACCTGGCCGGCTGCATGGCCCTCGGCGCGACAGGCCCGATCCTGCGCTCCACCGGTCTGCCGCACGACCTGCGCAAGGCGCAGCCCTACTGCGGCTACGAGACGTACGACTTCGAGATCCCGACCGCCGACACCTGCGACTCCTACGGCCGCTTCCTCATCCGGCTGGAGGAGATGCGCCAGTCGCTGAGGATCGTCGAGCAGTGCCTGGACCGGCTCCAGCCCGGCCCGGTCATGGTCGCCGACAAGAAGATCGCCTGGCCGGCCCAGCTCGCCCTCGGCCCCGACGGCCTCGGCAACTCCCTCGACCACATCAAGAAGATCATGGGCACCTCCATGGAGGCCCTGATCCACCACTTCAAGCTCGTCACCGAGGGCTTCCGCGTCCCGCCGGGACAGGCCTACGCGGCGGTCGAGTCGCCCAAGGGCGAACTCGGGGTGCACGTCGTGTCCGACGGCGGCACCCGCCCCTACCGGGTCCACTTCCGCGACCCGTCCTTCACCAACCTGCAGGCCATGGCGGCGATGTGCGAGGGCGGCCAGGTCGCCGACGTCATCGTCGCGGTGGCGTCCATCGACCCCGTGATGGGAGGCGTCGACCGGTGACCACATCGTCTTCCGAGCGGGGCATCAGCCTGGGCATGCCCGAACTGCCCGCACCCGCCTACCCGGACGACGTCCGGGCCCGTCTGGAGACGGACGCGCGCGAGGTCGTCGCCCGCTACCCGGACTCCCGGTCCGCCCTGCTGCCGCTGCTGCACCTGGTGCAGGCCGAGGAGGGGCACGTCACCCGCACCGGGATGCAGTTCTGCGCGGACGTGCTCGGCCTGACCACCGCCGAGGTCACCGCGGTCGCCACCTTCTACACCATGTACCGCCGCCGGCCGAGCGGTGACTACCAGGTCGGGGTGTGCACCAACACCCTGTGCGCGGTGATGGGCGGGGACGCCATCTTCGAGGAGCTCCAGGAGCACCTCGGCGTCGGCAACGGCGAGACCACCGGCGACGGCAAGGTCACCCTGGAGCACATCGAGTGCAACGCGGCCTGCGACTTCGCGCCGGTCGTGATGGTCAACTGGGAGTTCTTCGACAACCAGACCCCCGCCAGCGCCAAGAGCCTCGTCGACGACCTGCGCGCGGGCCGGCCGGTCACCCCCACCCGCGGGGCGCGCATGTGCACCTTCAAGGAGACCGCCCGGATCCTGGCCGGCTTCCCCGACGAGCGGGAGGGGGCCGTGGAGTCCGGGGGAAGCGCGGGACCCGCCTCCCTGGTCGGCCTGAAGCTCGCCAAGGGCGAGGCCTCTCCCGCCCGTGTGGTGCACCCGCGCGGTGAGGCGGCCCGCACCGGGGCGCCGCACGAGCCGTCACCGACGGAGCACTTGAGCTCGCACGACGCGCCGCAGGACACATCGGCCTCCGACCCGGCCCACCCGGCCGGGCCCACCGCCGAGGAGGGGGAGTGATGACCTTGGCACCCGAGCTGAAAGACATGAGCCCCGAGAAGCTGCTCGCACCGGTGCTCTCGGCCTTCTGGGACGAGGACAGGTCCTGGACGCTGGACGTGTACCGGCGGCACGACGGCTACGAGGGGCTGCGCAAGGCGCTCGCCATGTCACCGGACGACCTGATCGCCTACGTCAAGGACTCCGGTCTGCGCGGGCGCGGCGGCGCGGGCTTCCCCACCGGGATGAAGTGGCAGTTCATTCCCCAGGGGGACGGAAAGCCGCACTATCTGGTTGTCAACGCCGACGAGTCGGAGCCGGGGACGTGCAAGGACATCCCGCTCCTCTTCGCGAACCCGCACAGCCTCATCGAGGGCATGATCATCGCGTGTTACGCCATCAGGTCGTCGCACGCCTTCATCTATCTGCGGGGTGAAGTCGTCCCCGTACTGCGACGGTTGCACTCCGCCGTGCGCGAGGCCTACGAGGCGGGCTTCCTCGGCGAGAACATCCTGGACAGCGGACTCGACCTCGACATCACCGTGCACGCGGGCGCGGGCGCGTACATCTGCGGTGAGGAGACCGCACTGCTGGACTCGCTCGAAGGCCGCCGGGGCCAACCGCGGCTTCGTCCCCCCTTCCCTGCCGTCGCGGGCCTCTATGCGTGCCCGACTGTGGTGAACAACGTCGAATCGATCGCGTCGGTTCCCGCGATCCTGCAGCGGGGCAAGGAATGGTTCCGGTCGATGGGGAGTGAGAAGTCGCCCGGCTTCACGCTCTACTCCCTCTCCGGCCACGTCGCCAGCCCCGGCCAGTACGAGGCGCCGCTCGGGATCACGCTGCGCCAGCTGCTCGACATGAGCGGCGGGATGCGCCCCGGGCACCGCCTCAAGTTCTGGACGCCGGGCGGCTCCTCGACCCCGATGTTCACCGACGAGCACCTCGACGTCCCCCTTGACTACGAAGGAGTGGGCGCCGCCGGTTCCATGCTCGGCACGAAAGCACTCCAGTGCTTCGACGAGACCACCTGCGTGGTCCGCGCCGTCACGCGCTGGACGGAGTTCTACGCCCACGAGTCCTGCGGCAAGTGCACGCCCTGCCGCGAAGGCACCTACTGGCTCGTGCAGTTGCTGCGCGACATCGAGGCCGGCAAGGGACAGATGTCCGACCTCGACAAGCTGAACGACATCGCCGACAACATCAACGGCAAGTCCTTCTGCGCCCTCGGCGACGGCGCCGCCTCGCCGATCTTCTCCTCGCTCAAGTACTTCCGCGAGGAGTACGAGCAGCACATCACGGGCCGGGGCTGTCCCTTCGACCCGGCCAAGTCGACGGCCTGGGCCGACCGCACGGAGGTGAACGCATGACCGTGACCACCAGCGCTCCCTCCGGTGGGGGAGAGGCGGCGGTCCCGCCGGAGGACCTCGTGTCGCTGACGATCGACGGCGCCGAGATCAGCGTGCCCAAGGGCACCCTGGTCATCCGGGCCGCCGAGCAGCTCGGCATCGAGATCCCCCGGTTCTGCGACCATCCCCTGCTCGACCCGGCCGGGGCCTGCCGGCAGTGCATCGTCGAGGTCGAGGGCCAGCGCAAGCCGATGGCGTCCTGCACCATCACCTGCACCGACGGGATGGTGGTGAAGACCCACCTCACCTCGCCGGTCGCGGAGAAGGCCCAGAAGGGCGTGATGGAGCTCCTGCTCATCAACCACCCCCTGGACTGCCCGGTCTGCGACAAGGGCGGCGAGTGCCCCCTGCAGAACCAGGCCATGTCGCACGGTGACGCGGACTCCCGCTTCGACGGCCGCAAGCGGACCTACGAGAAGCCCGTCCCGATCTCCACGCAGGTGCTGCTCGACCGCGAGCGGTGCGTGCTGTGCGCCCGCTGCACCCGGTTCTCCAACCAGGTCGCGGGCGACCCGATGATCGAGCTGATCGAGCGGGGTGCGCTCCAGCAGGTCGGCACCGGCGAGGGCGACCCGTTCGAGTCGTACTTCTCCGGCAACACCATCCAGATCTGCCCGGTCGGCGCGCTGACCTCGGCGGCGTACCGATTCCGCTCCCGCCCCTTCGACCTGGTGTCCTCCCCGTCGGTGTGCGAGCACTGCTCCGGCGGCTGCGCCACCCGTACCGACCACCGGCGCGGCAAGGTCATGCGGCGCCTCGCGGCGAACGACCCCGAGGTCAACGAGGAGTGGATCTGCGACAAGGGGCGGTTCGGGTTCCGGTACGCGCAGCAGCGGGACCGGCTCGAGACGCCGCTGGTGCGCAACGCCGAGGGCGAGCTGGAGGCGGCCTCCTGGCCGGAGGCGCTCCAGATCGCCGCCCAGGGACTGCTGGCCTCGCGGGGCCGCACCGGTGTCCTGACCGGCGGCCGCCTCACCGTCGAGGACGCCTACGCGTACAGCAAGTTCGCGCGCGTGGCCCTCGACACCAACGACATCGACTTCCGCGCGCGCGTGCACAGCAGCGAGGAGGCCGACTTCCTGGCGGCCCAGGTCGCCGGGCGGGGCCGGGACCTCGACGGCACGGGCGTCACGTACACCCTGCTGGAGCAGGCCCCCGTCGTCCTGCTGGTCGGGTTCGAGGCGGAGGAGGAGGCGCCCGGCGTCTTCCTGCGGCTGCGCAAGGCCTGGCGCAAGCACGGCCAGAAGACCTTCTCGCTCGCCACGCACGCCACCCGGGGACTGGAGAAGGCCGGCGGCACCCTGCTCCCGGCGGCTCCCGGCACCGAGACCGAGTGGCTGGACGCGCTCGCGAGCGGCGCCGGCCTGGAGGACGGCGGTGCGCTCGCCGCCGAGGCCCTGCGGGCCGAGGGCGCGGTGATCGTCGTCGGCGAGCGGCTGGCGGCCGTGGCCGGCGGGCTCACCTCCGCCGTCCGCACCGCCGCCGCGACCGGCGCCCGGCTGGTGTGGATCCCGCGCCGGGCCGGGGAACGCGGCGCGATCGAGGCGGGCGCGCTGCCGTCGCTGCTGCCGGGCGGGCGCCCGGCCACCGACCCGCGCGCGCGGGACGAGGTCGCCGCCGTCTGGGGCGTCGCCGGTCTCCCGCACCGCTACGGCCGTGACACCGGCCAGATCGTGGAGGCCGCCGCGACCGGGGAGCTCCAGGCCCTGCTGGTGGCGGGTGTGGAGATCGCCGACCTGCCCGATCCGGCACGCGCGCGTGCGGCGCTCGACGAAGTGGGCTTCCTGGTCTCGCTGGAGCTGCGGCCGAGCGAGATCACGCGCAAGGCCGACGTCGTGCTGCCCGTCGCCGCGGTCGCCGAGAAGGCCGGCACCTTCCTCAACTGGGAAGGCCGGATCCGCTTCTTCGAGGCGGCGCTCAAGCCGGACCAGATGACCCGCCGCTCCGCGCCCACCGACGCGCGTGTGCTGCAGATGCTGGCCGACGCCATGGACGTCCACCTCGGGCTGCCGGACCTGCGCACCGTGCGCGGCGAGATCGACCGGCTCGGCGCCTGGGACGGCCCGCGGGCCGGTGAGCCCCTGGAGACCGCGGCCGCACTGCCGCGGCCGGCCACCGGGGAGGCCGTGCTCGCCGGGCACCGGCTGCTGCTCGACCAGGGTCTCCTCCAGCAGGGCGACGAGGCACTCGCCGGGACGCGGCACGCGGCCCGCGCGCGTGTGTCGTCCGCGACGGCGGCCGAGGCGGGCGTCAAGGACGGCGACCTGCTCGCGGTGACCGGTCCGCAGGGCGTGGTGGAACTCCCGCTCCAGATCAGCGAGATGCCCGACCGGGTGGTGTGGCTGCCGCTGAACTCCGCCGGCGGCGGCGTCGCCTCCGACACCGGGGCGCGGCCCGGCTCCCTCGTCCGCATCGGTCCGGCGACGCTCGCCGGCGAGGCCCCCAAGGAGGTGGAGGCATGAGCCTTCGAGGAGGCGGCGGCACGATCCCGTACCTCGCCGCAGAAGACCTCTCGATGTTCGGCACCGACCCGTGGTGGCTGGTCGTCATCAAGGCGGTGTTCTGCTTCGCCTTCCTGATGGTGACCGTGCTGGTCTCCATCGTCATGGAGCGCAAGGTCGTCGCCTGGATGCAACTGCGCATCGGCCCGAACCGGCACGGCCCCTGGGGCATGCTCCAGTCGCTCGCCGACGGCATCAAGCTGATGCTCAAGGAGGACGTCGTCGTCAAGCGCGCGGACAAGGTGGTGTACGTCCTCGCGCCGATCGTCGCGGCCATCCCGGCCTTCATGGCGATCGCGGTGATCCCCTTCGGCCCGGCCGGCAACGAGATCTCGATCTTCGGCCAGCGCACCACGATGCAGCTCACCGACCTGCCGATCGCGATGCTCTACATCCTCGCGGTCGCCTCCGTCGGCATCTACGGCATCGTGCTGGCGGGCTGGAGCTCCGGCTCGACGTACCCGCTGCTGGGCGGCCTGCGCTCCTGCGCGCAGATGATCTCCTACGAGATCGCGATGGGCGCCGCCTTCGCCTCCGTCTTCCTCTACTCGGGGTCCATGTCGACCTCGACGATCGTCGAGCAGCAGGCCGACCGCTGGTACATCGTGCTGCTGCCGGTCTCCTTCGTCCTCTACATCGTGACGATGGTCGGCGAGACCAACCGCGCCCCCTTCGACATGCCCGAGTCCGAGGGCGACCTGGTCGGCGGCTTCAACACCGAGTACTCGTCGATCAAGTTCGCGATGTTCATGCTCGCCGAGTACGTCAACATGGTGACCGTCTCGGCCGTCGCCACCACCCTGTTCCTCGGCGGCTGGCGGGCCCCCTGGCCGATCAGCACCTTCTGGGAGGGCGCCAACCACGGCTGGTGGCCGCTGCTGTGGTTCACCGTCAAGGTCCAGCTGCTGCTGTTCATGTTCATCTGGATCCGCGGCACCCTCCCGCGCGTGCGCTACGACCAGCTGATGAAGCTCGGCTGGAAGGTCCTGATCCCGGTCTCCCTGGTGTGGCTGATGCTCGTCGCGAGCGTCCGGGCCTTCCGGAACGAGGGCTACGACTTCGCCGACATCGCCCTCTACGTGGGCGGCGGCGTGCTCGCCCTGCTGCTGCTCTCCTTCGTCGCCGACATGTTCCGCGAGAAGGCCAAGAAGGCCGAACAGCCGGCCGAGGCACCGGCCGCCTTCGACCCGATGGCGGGCGGATTCCCCGTACCGCCCCTGCCCGGACAGGAACTTCCGCCGGTCCCGCGCCGCTCGCGCCGTGAGCGGGAGCTGATTGTCAGTGGTGGGGCCGATACTCAGAGTGACGGATCTCTGGGCGGATCTACGGATGGAAAGGAGGCGTCCGATGGCTGAGGAACTCGAGCGTTCGAAGGGTGCGGAACCCAAGGACACCAAGCCCGGTTTCCAGAACCCCGTGGCCGGCTTCGGCGTGACCTTCAAGGCCATGTTCAAGAAGCGGCTGACCGAGCAGTACCCGGAGCAGCAGAAGACCACGGCACCGCGCTTCCACGGACGGCACCAGCTCAACCGCCACCCGGACGGCCTGGAGAAGTGCGTCGGCTGTGAACTGTGCGCCTGGGCCTGTCCCGCCGACGCCATCTACGTGGAGGGCGCGGACAACACCGACGAGGAGCGCTACTCGCCGGGCGAGCGGTACGGCCGCGTCTACCAGATCAATTACGCCCGCTGCATCCTGTGCGGCCTGTGCATCGAGGCCTGCCCCACCCGGGCGCTCACGATGACCAACGAGTTCGAGCTGGCCGACTCCAGCCGCGCCAACCTCATCTACACCAAGGAGCAGCTGCTCGCCGGTCTGGAGGAGGGCATGGTCGACTCGCCCCACGCCCTCTACCCCGGCACCGACGAACAGGACTACTACCGGGGCCTGGTGACGGAGGCCGCGCCCGGCACCGAGCGGCAGGTCGCCCACTCCAAGGGCGAGGTCGTCCAGGAGGCCGACTCGACCTTCGGCGGGACGGAACCCGCGTCGGAGGGAGTGATCGGCCGATGACCGCCCAGCTCGCCGCCGCCTACTCCACCTCCACCGGAGAGGCCGTCCAGTTCTGGATCCTCGGCACCGTCGCGGTGATCGGCGCCCTGTGCACCATCCTCATGAAGAGGGCCGTGCACAGCGCGCTCTGCCTCGCCGGCACCATGATCGTCCTGGCGGTGTTCTACCTCGCCAACGGCGCCTACTTCCTGGGCGTCGTCCAGATCGTCGTCTACACCGGGGCGATCATGATGCTGTTCCTGTTCGTCGTGATGCTCGTCGGCGTCACCGCGGCGGACTCCCTGAAGGAGACCATCAAGGGGCAGCGGTGGCTGGCCCTGCTGTGCGGCCTCGGCTTCGGAGTCCTGCTGATCGGCGGCATCGGCAACGCCTCCCTGACGGACTTCAACGGCATCGGCCAGGCCAACGCCGGGGGCAACGTCGAGGGTCTGGCGGCCCTCATCTTCACCAAGTACGTCTTCGCGTTCGAGATCACCGGCGCCCTGCTCATCACCGCCGCCGTCGGCGCCATGGTGCTCACGCACCGCGAGCGCACCGAGCGCGCCAAGACGCAGCGGGAGCTCGCCGAGCAGCGCGTGCGCCAGGGCACGTACCTGCCGCCGCTGCCGGCGCCCGGTGTGTACGCCCGGCACAACGCGGTCGACATCGCGGGTCTGCTGCCCGACGGCACCCCGTCCGACCTCACCGTCAGCAAGACCCTGCGCGAGCGCGGCCAGATCCGTGACGTGTCGCAGGAGGCGCTCAACGACCTCAAGGCCCTGGAGCAGCGGTCCGAGGAGCGTCTGGAGCGCAGGGCGGTCGGGCCGGCGAAGTTCCAGCGGTCCGAGGAGGCGTCCAAGTGAACCCCGTCAACTACCTCTACCTCGCGGCCCTGTTGTTCACGATCGGCGCCACCGGCGTGCTGATCAGGCGCAACGCGATCGTCGTGTTCATGTGCATCGAGCTCATGCTCAACGCCTGCAACCTCGCGTTCGTCGCCTTCTCCCGGATGCACGGCAACCTCGACGGCCAGATCATCGCCTTCTTCACGATGGTCGTCGCCGCCGCCGAGGTCGTGGTCGGGCTCGCGATCATCGTGTCCCTGTTCCGTGCCCGCCACTCGGCCTCGGTCGACGACGCCAGCCTGATGAAGCTGTAAGGGGTCGGAAGAATCGTGGAGAACCTCATTGCGCTGCTGGTGGCGGCGCCCCTGCTCGGAGCGGCGGTCCTGCTGTGCGGCGGCCGGCGGCTGGACGCCGTCGGCCACTGGCTCGGCACCGCGCTCGCGGCCGTCTCCTTCGTGCTCGGCCTGGTGCTGTTCACCGACATGCTCGGCCAGGACGCCGAGAACCGCGTCCTGAGCCAGCACCTGTTCAGCTGGATCCCGGTCGAGGGCTTCCAGGCGGACGTCGCCTTCCAGCTCGACCAGCTGTCCATGACGTTCGTGCTGCTGATCACGGGCGTCGGATCGCTGATCCACCTGTACTCCGTCGGGTACATGGAGCACGACGAGCGGCGCCGCCGCTTCTTCGGCTATCTGAACCTGTTCCTCGCGGCGATGCTGATCCTCGTCCTCGCCGACAACTACCTGCTGCTGTACGTCGGCTGGGAGGGCGTCGGCCTCGCCTCCTACCTGCTGA
This sequence comes from [Streptosporangium] indianense, assembly GCF_021474405.1. Lineage (GTDB taxonomy): Bacteria > Actinomycetota > Actinomycetes > Streptomycetales > Streptomycetaceae > Streptomyces > Streptomyces indiaensis. The sequence goes on along the minus strand of NZ_JAKEIO010000115.1, from coordinate 10,897 downwards.
TCGGCTTCTGGCAGCACAAGCCCAGCGCCGCCACGGCCGCCAAGAAGGCCTTCCTGGTCAACCGCGTCGGCGACATGGGCCTGTCCATCGCGATCATGCTGATGTTCCTGTGGTTCGGCACCTTCGCCTTCGGGCCGGTGCTCGGCGGCCACGGGGAGGCCGGGCTCGCGGGCGCCGCCGGTGAGGACAAGCTGACCGCGATCGCCCTGATGCTGCTCCTCGCCGCCTGCGGCAAGTCCGCCCAGGTGCCGCTGCAGTCCTGGCTCGGGGACGCGATGGAGGGCCCGACCCCGGTCTCGGCCCTCATCCACGCGGCGACCATGGTGACGGCCGGTGTCTACCTGATCGTCCGCTCCGCGGCCGTGTTCAACGGCGCCCCGGACGCGCAGCTGGTCGTCACCATCGTCGGCGCGGTCACGCTGCTGTTCGGTGCGATCGTCGGTTGCGCGAAGGACGACATCAAGAAGGCCCTCGCCGGTTCGACGATGTCGCAGATCGGCTACATGATCCTCGCCGCGGGCCTCGGCCCCATCGGCTACGTCTTCGCCATCATGCACCTGGTGACGCACGGCTTCTTCAAGGCCGGTCTGTTCCTCGGCGCCGGTTCCGTCATGCACGGAATGAACGACGAGGTCGACATGCGCCGCTACGGCGGCCTGCGGAAGTACATGCCCGTCACCTTCGTCACCTTCGGCCTCGGCTACCTGGCCATCATCGGTTTCCCGGGCCTGTCCGGCTTCTTCTCCAAGGACAAGATCATCGAGGCGGCGTTCGCCAAGGGCGGCACCGAGGGCTGGATCCTCGGCGCCTGCGCCCTGCTCGGCGCGGCCATCACCGCGTTCTACATGACGCGCGTGATGCTGATGACGTTCTTCGGCGAGGAGCGCTGGCGCAACGCCCCGACGCCGTCCCCGGCCCGGCCCGACGTGGAGCCCGCCGCCGAGACGCGCGGCGAGTACACCCCGCCGCACCCGCACGAGTCGCCGAAGATCATGACGATCCCGATGATCGTGCTGGCCGTCGGATCGGTGGCCGGCGGCGCGTTCTTCAGCATCGGCGACCGGTTCCTGCACTGGCTGGAGCCCGTCACGGGACACAGCCACGGCAATCCGCCGATCAGTGCGGGCGTGGTCACCACCGCGACCGTCGCCTGCATGATCATCGGCGTCGCCCTCGCCTGGGCCCAGTACGGCCGCCGCCCGGTCCCGGCCGTCGCCCCGCGTGGTTCGCTGCTCACCCGGGCCGCCCGGCGCGACCTGTACCAGGACGACTTCAACCACGTCGTCCTGGTCCGCGGCGGCGAACACCTCACGCGGTCCCTGGTCTACGTCGACCACACCCTGGTCGACGGCGTCGTCAACGGCACGGCGGCCTCGGTCGGCGGCCTGTCCGGGCGGATGCGCAGGCTGCAGAACGGCTTCGCCCGCTCCTACGCGGTCTCGATGTTCGGCGGCGCCGCGGTCATCGTCGCCGCGACCCTGCTGATGAGGGCGGTCTGATACCGATGTCCTTTCCTCTGCTGACAGCGACAGCGGCGCTCCCGGCCGTCGGGGCGATCGCCACGGCCGCCGTACCGGCCGCGAAGCGCACCGCCGCCAAGTGGCTGGCGCTGCTCGTCTCGCTCGCCACGCTCGTCCTGGCGATCGTCGTCCTGGTCCGTTTCGACCCGGACGGCGACCGCTACCAGCTCACCGAGTCGCACGCCTGGATCGCCGATTTCGGCGTCCGCTACGAGCTGGGCGTGGACGGCATCGCGGTGGCGCTCATCGCGCTCACGGCGCTGCTCATCCCGTTCATCATCCTGGCGGGCTGGCACGACGCCGACCCCCTGGAGACCGGCAGCAGGCGGTGGCGGCCGACGCAGGGCTTCTTCGCCCTGATCCTGGCCGTCGAGGCGATGGTGATCCTCTCCTTCGAGGCCACCGACGTCTTCCTCTTCTACATCTTCTTCGAAGCCATGCTGATCCCGATGTACTTCCTCATCGGCGGCTTCGGGGACCGTGCCCACGAGCACGGCGAGAAGGCGGCGGCGACGCAACGCTCGTACGCGGCCGTGAAGTTCCTCCTCTACAACCTGGTCGGCGGTCTGATCATGCTGGCCGCGGTGATCGGCCTGTACGTGGTCGCCGGGAACTTCTCGCTCCAGGAGATCGCCGAGGCCCGCGCGGGCGGCACCCTCGACATGGCGACCGACACCGAACGCTGGCTGTTCCTCGGGTTCTTCTTCGCGTTCGCGGTGAAGGCGCCGCTGTGGCCGCTGCACACCTGGCTGCCCAACGCCATGCAGGAGTCGACGGCCCCGGTAGCCGTGCTCATCACGGCGGTCGTCGACAAGGTCGGCACCTTCGCGATGCTCCGCTTCTGCCTCCAGCTCTTCCCGGAGGCCAGCAAGTGGGCGACGCCCGTGATCCTCGTCCTCGCCCTGATCAGCATCATCTACGGGGCGCTGCTCGCGGTCGGCCAGCGGGACATCAAGCGGCTGGTGGCGTACGCGTCGATCTCCCACTTCGGCTTCATCATCATGGGCATCTTCGCGATGACCAGCCAGGGCCAGTCCGGGGCGACGCTCTACATGATCAACCACGGCATCTCGACGGCCGCGCTGATGCTGGTCGCGGGCTTCCTGATCTCCCGGCGCGGCTCGCGGCTCATCGCCGACTACGGCGGTGTGCAGAAGGTCGCCCCGGTGCTCGCCGGCACGTTCCTGATCGGCAGCCTCGCGACGCTGTCGCTGCCGGGGCTGGCGCCGTTCGTCAGTGAGTTCCTGGTCCTGGTCGGCACGTTCACGCGCTACCCGGTGATCGGCATCATCGCCACCTTCGGCATCGTCCTCGCCGCGCTCTACACCCTCGTCCTCTACCAGCGGACGATGACGGGCCCGGTGAAACCGGCGGTCTCCGCGATGCCGGACCTCCGAGTCCGTGAGCTCGTCGTCGTCGCCCCGCTGGTCGTCCTGCTGATCTTCCTGGGCGTCTACCCGAAGCCCGTCACGCAGATCATCGATCCGGCGGTCAAGCAGACCATGTCCGACGTCCAGAAGAAGGACCCCCAGCCCGAGGTGGAGGCGGCCAAGTGAGCGCAACAGCCGTCCACAGCCTGTGGACAAACGCGGCCGACCCGATCGCCAAGATCGACGCGCCGAAGATCGAATACGGGCAGCTCGCCCCCACTCTGATCATCGTCGGCGCGGCGATCGTCGGGATCCTGATCGAGGCGTTCGTCCCGCGGAAGTCCCGCTACTACGCCCAGATGTTCGTGTCCGTCGTCGCCCTCGCCGCGGCCTTCGCCGCGGTCGTGGCGCTCGCGGCCGACGGGTACGGCACGACCAAGGCACACATCGCGGCGATGGGCGCGATCGCCGTCGACGGACCGGCCCTGTTCCTCCAGGGCACGATCCTGCTGGCGGCTCTCGTGGGCCTGTTCACCTTCGCCGAGCGGCGTCTCGACCCGGAGGCGCACGGCAACCGCGTCGACTCCTTCGCCGCCCAGGCCGCCTCCGTGCCGGGCAGCGAGAGCGAGAAGGCCGCGGTCAAGGCCGGGTTCACCACCACCGAGGTGTTCCCGCTGCTGATGTTCGCCGTCACCGGCATGCTGATCTTCCCGGCGGCCAACGACCTGCTGACGCTGTTCGTGGCGCTGGAGGTCCTCTCCCTGCCGCTGTACCTGCTGTGCGCGCTGGCCCGCCGCAAGCGGCTCATGTCGCAGGAGGCGGCGGTCAAGTACTTCCTGCTGGGCGCCTTCGCCTCCGCGTTCACCCTGTTCGGCATCGCCATGCTGTACGGCTACGCGGGGTCGATGTCGTACGCCACGATCGCGCAGGTCGTCGACGGCACCGTGCAGGACGTCAACCCGGCGCTCGCCGACACCATGGGCAACGACGCGCTGCTGCTGATCGGCGCCGCGCTGCTGGTGATGGGGCTGCTGTTCAAGGTGGGCGCGGTGCCGTTCCACATGTGGACACCGGACGTGTACCAGGGCGCTCCGACGCCGGTGACCGGCTTCATGGCGGCGGCCACGAAGGTGGCGGCGTTCGGCGCGCTGCTGCGGCTGCTGTACGTCGTGCTGCCGGGCCTGCGCTGGGACTGGCGGCCGGTGATGTGGGCCGTGGCCATCGTCACGATGCTGGGCGGTGCGATCGTCGCCATCACGCAGACCGACATCAAGCGGCTGCTGGCGTACTCGTCGATCGCGCACGCCGGCTTCATCCTCGCGGGTGTCATCGCGACCACGCCCGACGGTGTCTCCTCCGTGCTGTTCTACCTGGCGGCGTACTCGTTCGTGACGATCGGCGCCTTCGCCGTGGTCACCCTCGTCCGTGACGCGGGCGGTGAGGCGACGCACCTGTCCAAATGGGCCGGGCTCGGACGCAGGTCGCCGCTGGTGGCGGCGGTGTTCGCGGTGTTCCTGCTGGCCTTCGCCGGCATTCCGCTGACGTCCGGCTTCGCCGGGAAGTTCGCCGTGTTCAAGGCGGCGGCGGAGGGCGGGGCGGCACCGCTCGTCGTGATCGGTGTGATCTCGTCGGCGATCGCCGCGTTCTTCTACATCCGCGTGATCGTGCTGATGTTCTTCAGCGAGCCGCGGCCGGAGGGCCCGACGGTGGCCGTGCCGTCACCGCTGACGATGACGGCGATCGGAGTGGGCGTGGCGGTCACGGTGGTGCTCGGTGTGGCGCCGCAGTACTTCCTGGACCTGGCGGGCCAGGCGGGCGTCTTCGTCCGCTGACGTCCGTGTACCTCTGCGTGGGACCCGGTCTCCTTCGGGAGCCGGGTCCCACGGCGTTTCCCGGTCGGCCGCCGGACCTCGGCCGAACCCGTGTGCGGACGCGGTCTCCGCCGGGCGGCGGGACCTGTGGATAACTGCGGGGCTGTCGGTGCGGACGCCTATGGTGGACGCAGTGGCCGAGGCAGTGGTCGAGGCGCGACGCACGGGGGACGCAACGATGGGCGCGACGGGCGGGACAGGTGTGATGACGGAACAGGACGCGGTGACCGGGACCGGGACGGCTGGGACCGGCGCGACCGTGACTGGTGCCGGGATCGGCACGGGCAGCGGACCCGGCGGGCCCCTCGGCGCCGACGTGAGCGAGGCGCTGGCCGCGCTGCACCGGGTCTTCGGGTACGACGCCTTCCGCGGCGAGCAGGAAGCCGTCATCGAACACGTGGTGGCGGGCGGTGACGCCGTCGTCCTCATGCCGACCGGCGGCGGCAAGTCGCTGTGCTACCAGATCCCGTCCCTGGTCAGACCCGGTACGGGTGTGGTCGTCTCCCCGCTCATCGCCCTGATGCAGGACCAGGTGGACGCGCTGCGGGCGCTCGGCGTGCGGGCCGGGTTCATGAACTCCACGCAGGACTTCGACGAGCGGCGGACGGTCGAGGCCGAGTTCCTCGCCGGCGAGCTGGACCTGCTGTACCTGGCCCCGGAGCGGCTGCGGCTGGAGAGCACGCTCGACCTGCTCTCCCGCGGCAAGATCTCCCTCTTCGCGATCGACGAGGCGCACTGCGTCTCCCAGTGGGGCCACGACTTCCGGCCCGACTACCTCGCGCTGTCGCTGCTCGGCGAGCGCTGGCCGGACGTGCCGCGGGTCGCGCTCACGGCGACGGCCACCCGCGCCACGCACCAGGAGATCACCCAGCGGCTGAACATGCCGACGGCCCGCCACTTCGTGGCGAGCTTCGACCGGCCCAACATCCAGTACCGGATCGTGCCCAAGGCCGACCCCAAGAAGCAGTTGCTGAGCTTCCTGCGCGAGGAGCACGCGGGCGACGCGGGCATCGTCTACTGCCTGTCGCGCAACTCGGTGGAGAAGACCGCCGAGTTCCTCAGCCGCAACGGCGTCGAGGCGGTGCCGTACCACGCGGGTCTGGACGCGGGGACGCGCGCGGCCCACCAGTCCCGCTTCCTGCGCGAAGACGGCCTGGTCGTGGTGGCGACCATCGCCTTCGGCATGGGCATCGACAAGCCGGACGTCCGCTTCGTCGCCCACCTCGACCTGCCCAAGTCGGTCGAGGGCTACTACCAGGAGACCGGCCGGGCCGGCCGGGACGGGCTGCCCTCGACGGCCTGGATGGCCTACGGGCTGAACGACGTCATACAGCAGCGCAAGCTGATCCAGTCCGGTGAGGGCGACGAGGCCTTCCGGCGCCGGGCCCAGGCCCACCTGGACTCGATGCTGGCCCTGTGTGAGACGGCCCAGTGCCGCCGGGGTCAGCTCCTGGCCTACTTCGGCCAGGACCCCGACCCGTCCGGCTGCGGCAACTGCGACACCTGCCTGACCCCGCCGGAGACCTGGGACGGCACCGTCGCGGCGCAGAAGGCCCTGTCGACGGTCGTCCGGCTGCAGCGCGAGCGCGGGCAGAAGTTCGGCGCGGTGCAGATCATCGACATCCTGCTGGGGAAGCGGACCGGCAAGGTCATCCAGTTCGACCACGACCAGCTGTCCGTGTTCGGCATCGGCGAGGAGCTCACCGAGGGCGAATGGCGGGGTGTCATCCGGCAGTTGCTCGCCCAGGGGCTGCTCGCGGTGGAGGGCGAGTACGGCACGCTGGTGCTGACCGAGGCCAGCGGGGCGGTGCTGCGGCGGGAGCGGGAGGTGCCGCTGCGCAAGGAGCCGAAGAAGCCGGTGTCCTCCCGGTCGGGGTCCTCCTCCGCGAGCTCCGGGCGGGGCGAGCGAAAGGGCAAGGCCGTCGCCGCCGAGCTGCCCGAGGAACTGCTGCCGGCGTTCGAGGCGCTGCGCGCCTGGCGCGCCGAGCAGGCCCGTGAGCAGGGCGTCCCGGCATATGTGATCTTCCACGACGCCACGCTGCGGGAGATCGCCACGGTGTGGCCGACGTCGGTGCGGGAGCTCGGCGGGATCAGCGGAGTCGGCGAGAAGAAGCTCACCACGTACGGCGAGGGCGTGCTGGAGGTGCTCGCGTCGCTGGGCGGGCCGTCGGGCTCCGCTCCCGCGGGCGACTCGTCCCCGGCCCCGGCTCACGCCCCCGGCCATGACGCGGGCGAGCCGGATCACTGGCCGGAGATGGACGAGGAGCCGGAGCCCGACGACTGGATATAGGGCCGGGCGCCGGCCGCGTCACCGGCAGCGGCGAGCCGCCGTGCCGGTCACAACGCCCGTCCCGCGTACGCCCTGACGTCCGCGTCGGAGTCGGTCGTCGCCGTGGCGAGGGCTGCCCGGGCCTCCTCCGTGGCGCGATGCCGGGTCAGTGCCAGGACGGCGGCCTTGCGGACATCGGCGTTGGCGTCCCCCAGGGTCTTGGCCAGGGCAGGGACGGCCACGTCGGGTTCGGCGACGGACAGGGCCGTGGCGGCTCCGGCCCGTACCTGCCAGGCCGCCTCGGACAGGGCCGCCACCGCGCGTGATACGAGGGGCGCCGGGCAGCCGGTGGTGCCGAGTGCTCCGTAGGCCGCGGCCCGCACCAGGGCATCGGGGTCGTCGAGGAGGCCGGTGAGGGCCGCTTCGATGGCGGCGAGGGTGGGATCGACGGCGGCCGTTGCGCCAGACGCCGACTCCTCGGCGCCCACCGTGGCCGGGGCCTCGGCGCTCTGCCGCTCGGCATCCACCGTGGCCGGGCCAACGGCGGTCGACCGCTCGGCACTCACCGTCGCGAGGCCCTTGGCGATGGCGACCCGGACCTCGCGAGAGGGGTCGGAGAGGGCCGCACCGGCCAGTTCGCCGGCGGCGTCGACCGACACCAGGGCGCGGACGGCCTCGATGCGGACGGCGATGTCGGAGTCGGTGAGGGAGGCCGCGAAGAGGGCGGCGTCCCCGAGGCGCAGGGCGCGCAGGACGTCCAGTGCCGCGGCCCGGACCACGGGGTCCGGCTCGGCCAGGGCGGCGGCGAGGCCGTCGCGCAGGTCGGGCTCGGCCGGGAGCGTCTCGACGAGCTCACGCAGGGACGCGGCAGCGGCGGCCCGCACCTCGGCGGCGGTGTCGCGCAGGGCGGCGGCGAGAGCGGTGCCCGTCCCGGGCGGCAGGGTCTCGGTGAGCACGGCGACGGCCTCGCGGCGGACGGCGGGCACGGGGTCGGTCAGATACGGCCGCAGGGCGCCGAGTTCGGGCTCCTCCTCGGCGAGGGCGACGAGTTCGAGGAGGCGGGTGGCGGACTGCTCACCGGACGGCGCGGTGACCGGGGCCTGCGGTGCCGGAGCGGGCTCCGGCAGTGGGCTTCCCACGGCGGAGGCGACCGGCGCCACGTCCCGCGAGCCGGCCGTGGCCACATCCTCGGCATGCACCTCGCCGAGGTCACGTGAGGGGCCGCCGACGGGGTCGAAGCCGTCGACGGGAACGAGATAGGGAGCCACGGGACGTGCCGTGAACTCCATCGCACCAGAGGGGGACTTGTGCAGATCGAGGTGGTGGAACCAGGACGCGTCGTCCCGCTGGGGGTGGTCGATGCGGTCGTGGTAGAGGCCCCAGCGGGACTCCGTGCGGGCCAGGGAGGAGCGCGCGGCCATCTCCGCGCAGTCCCGGATGAAGGTGACCTCGGCGCAGCGCATCAGCTCGTGCGCGGTGCGGGCGCCCATCTCGGCGATGTCGGTGTGCATCCGCTGGAACGCCTCCAGGGCCAGCGACAGCCGGGCTCCGGACTTGGGCGGGGCCACGTAGTCGTTGACGAAGCGGCGCAGCTTGTACTCGACCTGGGGCTGCGGCGGGCCGTCGGGGTTGCGCAGCGGGCGGTAGATCAGCTCGTGCGCCTCGCGCAGCTGGTCGCCCGGCAACTCCCCCTCGTAGGCGGAGTACTGGGAGGCGTCCGCTCCCGCGAGGTCGCCGAAGACGAACGCGCCGATCATGTAGTTGTGCGGCACGCAGGCCAGGTCGCCGGCCGCGTACAGGCGGGGCACGGTGGTGCGGGCGTGCTCGTCGACACGGACACCGGAGGCGGAGTGGCCGCCGCACAGGCCGATCTCGGAGATGTGCATCTCGATGTCGTGGGTGCGGTAGTCGTGGCCGCGGCCGGAGTGGAAGGTGCCGCGGGTGGGGCGCTCGGTGGAGTGCAGGATCGTCTCCAGGGCCGAGACCGACTCCTCGGGGAGGTGGCTCAGCTTCAGGTAGACGGGACCCCGGTCGGACGCCACCTCGGCGGCGAACTCGGCCATCATCTGGCCCGACCAGTAGTCGGAGTCGACGAAGCGCTCGCCGTGCCGGTTGACCTGGTAGCCGCCGAAGGGGTTGGCGACGTAGGCGCAGGCCGGGCCGTTGTAGTCCTTGATCAGCGGGTTGATCTGGAAGCACTCGATGCCGGTGAGTTCGGCGCCCGCGTGGTAGGCCATGGCGTAGCCGTCGCCCGCGTTGGTGGGGTTCTCGTAGGTGCCGTAGAGGTAGCCGGAGGCGGGCAGGCCGAGACGGCCGCAGGCGCCGGTCGCGAGGATCACCGCGCCCGCGCGGACCTGGACGAACTGCCCGGTGCGGGTGTTGAAGCCGGCCGCCCCCACGGCCCGGCCCCCGGCGGTGAGGACACGCACCGGCATGACCCGGTTCTCGATGCGGATCCTCTCCCGCATCTCGCGCCGCCGCAGCTGCCGGTACAGGACCTTCTTGACGTCCTTGCCCTCCGGCATCGGCAGCACGTAGGAGCCGGAGCGGTGCACCTGGCGGACGGCGTAGTCGCCGTGCTCGTCCTTCTCGAACTTCACGCCGTAGGACTCCAGCCGCTGCACCATGCCGAAGCCGCGGGTGGCCGTCTGGCGGACGGTGGACTGGTCGACGATGCCGTCGTTGGCGCGGGTGATCTCGGCGACGTAGTCGTCGGGTTCGGCCCGGCCCGGGATGACCGCGTTGTTGACGCCGTCCATGCCCATGGCGAGCGCGCCGGAGTGGCGGACGTGCGCCTTCTCCAGCAGCAGCACGTTCGCGCCGTGCTCGGCGGCGGTCAGGGCGGCCATGGTGCCGGCGGTGCCGCCGCCGATGACGAGGACGTCGCAGGTCAGTTCCTCGGCGTCGGCGAGGGACGGGACGGCCAGGGGGGTGTCCGCAGGGGGGTTCACGGAGGTGGTCACCGGGGTGCCTTTCACGTACCGAGCGAAGTGAGGACGTCGCGCCGCAGGGCCACGCGCGCAGGATCGTCGTGTGCGCCGCGCTCGCGCGGGCGGGGGATGTCCCGGACGGCGACGAGGCCGCCCGCGCGGAGCAGGGCGATCCGGTCGCCGAGGAACAGGGCCTCGTCCACGTCGTGGGTGACGAAGACGACGGTGGCGCCCGTGCCCTGGAGCACCTCGACCAGTAGGTCCTGCATCCCCGCGCGGGTCTGCGCGTCGAGCGCGCCGAACGGCTCGTCCATCAGCACGGCGCGCGGGCGTCCGGCCAGGGCGCGGGCCAGCTGGACACGCTGGCGCTGCCCGCCGGAGACCCGGTGCGGCAACTGCCGTGCCTGCGCGCCGAGTCCGACCCGTTCCAGCCAGGACCGGGCCTGCTCCCGGCGCTCGGAGCGGGACACGCCGCGGATGGCGAGGGGCAGTTCGACGTTGGCGCGCAGGGTGCGCCAGGGCAGCAGGGCGTCCTCCTGGAAGACCAGGGCACGGTCCGCCGAGGGGCCGGTCAGCGGCTGTCCGTCCTGGGTGATCCCGCCGGCGAGCGGCGCCAGCAGGCCGGCCAGGGTGCGCAGCAGGGTCGACTTGCCGCAGCCGGAGGGGCCGACGACGGTGAGGATCTCGCCGGGGGCGATGTCCAGGTCGACCTTGTCCAGGGCGGTCGCGCCGGGGCGGCCGAGGGAGGCGCCGGTGAGGGTGAGCCGGGTGCCGCGGACGGGGGAGCCCGGGGTGGCGGCGGTCCCGGGCGTGCTGCCCCGGCCGGCCTTCGACGAGGTGCTCGGGGCGGTCACGGGCGGGGTGTCGGGGACGGTCTCAGACGAGGTGCTCATCGCGTGCCTCCTCGGATCGGGCCCCGCCGGCGGCGGTGGCGGGG
>NZ_JAKEIO010000114.1 GCF_021474405.1 [Streptosporangium] indianense | reverse complement strand
CACCGAGGGGGCGCCGTCCGGGGGAGTGCCGCAGGTCTGAGGGGGTGCCGAAGGGTGCCGCCCTGGGGAGAGCCGGGGCCGCGTCAGTCCTTCTTGTCGTCGCGGACCGACACCGCCGTCTCCAGGTCCGCGCCGGGGGAGAGCAGGCGGGTCAGGCGCTCCGCCGACGCGTCCCAGGACCACTGCGACGTCACCCACGCCCGGCCCGACTCGCTCATCGCCGCGGCCCTCTCCGGGGCGCGCAGGATCCCGGTCACGGCGCGCGCCACGGCCGCCACGTCCGAGCCGTCCACGACCGTGCCCGTCACCCCGTCGACGACTGCGTCCGGCGCACCCCCCGAGTCCCCGGCGACCACGGGCAGCCCGCTGGCGGCCGCCTCCAGGAACACGATGCCCAGCCCCTCCGCCTCCAGCCCCGCCTTCCGCGTCCGGCAGGGCATGGCGAACACGTCCGCCGCCGCGTAGTACGGGGCCGTCGCCGCGTGATCCAGCCCGCCGACGAACACCACGTGTCCGTCGGCGTGCCGGCGGGCGAGCCCGCGCAGCCGCTCCTCGTCCGGGCCGCTGCCCACGATGACCAGCACCGCCTCCGGCACGGCCCTCCGTATCGCGGGCAGCGCCCGTATCAGCATGTCCTGGCCCTTGCGCCGGACCAGCCGCGAGACGCACAGGACGACCTTGCGGCCCTCGATGCCGTGCCGCTCCCGGATCTGCCGGGCCCGGCCGGGGACGGGCAGGAACTCCGCCGCGTCCACGCCCGGGACCAGCCGCACCAGCGCGGCCCGCGGCCCCAGCGCCGGCGCGATACGGCGCCGGGTGTACTCGCCGAGGTAGGTGACGGCGTCCACGTGGTCGCCGATGCGCCGCATGACCTGCCGGGCGCCTGGGGTGCGCGCCCACCAGATCTCGTGGCCGTGGGTCGTGGCGACCATGCGCCGTATCCCGCCGCGCCGCAGTGCCGGCGCCATCGCCGCGAGCGGGGCGGCGGCCCCGAACCAGACCCGGTCGCAGCCGTGCCGCCGGGCGATCTCCAGTGTGCGGCGGGTCACCCGGGGGGTGGGCAGCAGCGTCCGGCTGCGGTCCCGGACGACCGGGAACGGCAGCGTCGCGTCGTACGCGGCGGCACCCGGCTCGTCGGACGTGTAGACGACCACGTCATGGCCGGGGACGCGGGTCGCCATGGCATGGACGAAGGTCTCGATGCCGCCCTGGCGGGGCGGGAAGTCGTTGGTGACGATCAGCGTGGTGCCCATGGATGGTCGCTGCCTTCGGAGAGGGGGTGGTCAGGCGGTGAAGAGGTAGTTGCGGCAGTCGTCGGTGACGTGCGTGACGGGGACCCAGCCCTCGCGCGGCCGACGGTGAGGCTGGTATCCGAAGTCGCGCAGACGGCCCAGGACTTCACCGGGCTCGACGCCGTACTTCGCCAGGTGCCGGCGCAGGTGGCCGAACCACCCCTCAGCACGGCGAGTTCGGTGCCTTCGACGTCGGCCTTGACGAAGGCCGGGCCGCTGCGGGCCGCTGTCGTGGGCCAGCTGATCGAGGGTGCGGACGGGCGCCTCCACCGTGCGGGAGGCGCGAAACTCGGCATCGGGGCCGGGCCCACGAGCGCCGTCGGCGAGATGGGCCCGGCCGTGCACGGGCAGCCCCCGCCGGACCGGCAGGCTGAGCCGCCCGCGTCCGCACCGGTCGCCCAGAGTGGCACGGCGCACGGTCACGTTGCGGGCGCCCAGCAGCCGCCCGGTGACGCGCAGCCGGTGGCAGGGGCCGGGCAGCGGCTCGACGCTGTGCACCCGGCCGGACGGCCCGGCCAGGGCGGCCGGCACCCAGGTGTACAGCCCGTACTCGGCTCCCGCGTCCACGCACACCGACCCCGCCGGCACGAACGCCCGCAGCGCCGCCACCTCGTCCGAGACGAACGGGAACCGGTGCGCGCTCCACCGCAGGGCGGCCCCCACCGCCGCGGTACGCCGGGCCCTCACCGGGCACCCCGCGCGACGGGAACCGGCACCGGGCGGGCGGGCCGGGAGGCGCGTACGACGAGGCCGTGGGCGGGCTCCTCGCGGCGGGCGCCGCCCACCAGCCGGGCGAGCACGCAGAGAGTGACCGGCAGGGCGAGGTACCCGTAGCGACCGGCCGGTGCGAGGAGGAACGCCACGCACAGACCGACGGCGAGCCGGTCGGCGGCCGACACCAGGTCGTGGGGCGGCCGGACCAGGAGGGACACGAAGACGGCCAGCCCACCGGTCAGCAGGAGAGCGACCGCCGCGTACCAGCCGGCCGGACCGAGGTCGGCGAGCAACCGGCCCGGCAGCGGACTGGCCGCCGGCGTCTCGAACGGCCCGCGGCCGGTCGGGAAGGCGAACACCTGCTGCACCAGCGGCCCGGGTGACAGCAGCATGCTCGGCAGAACCAGCAGGACCGTACCGCCCACCGCCACGGCCGCCCCGCGCACGGCCTCCCGGATCCCCTCGTGGTGCGCGAGCAGCGCCACGGCGACCGCGACGGCGGGCCACGCCGTCCACTTGAGGGAACAGGCGAAGGCGAGCGCCAGCCCGGCTGCCACCGGCCGCCGCCGCGCCGCGTACACCAGCGCCAGGAACAGCAGGCCGGTCAGCGGCAGGTCCACGCCGCTGACGCAGAGCGCGAGCGCCACGGCCGGCGAGGCGACGAACGCCCCGAGGGCGTAGCCGTTCGGCGCGCCGCCGACGACAGGCGAGGGACCGTCCGCCCGGCACCGGATCGCACGCCGGGCCGCCCGCAGACAGCAGAGGAACGCCACGGCGCACCACAGCCGGGCGTCGCCCAGCAGCCCGGTCAGGGGACCACCCCCGCCCAGCACCGCGCTCGGCAACCCGAACACGGCCATGCCGGGCAGGTACGGGGTGACCTCGCCCACCGAGCCGGGATCCGCCAGATAGGGCGTGGCCTGACGCAGCGTCAGCAGCCCGGAGCGCTCGACCACTGCGACCTCGCTCTGTGCCGTGCCGGTCAGCACCAGGAGCGCGAAGGGCACGACGACGGCACCGACGAGGGCCGGCCACACCGAGACGGCGGGACCGCGCCGGCGCCAGAACAGGGCGGCGACCGCCGCGCAGAGGTAGCCCAGGCAGGCGCACATGCCCCACACCCGGTGCGGCTCGGGCGCCGTGGTGACCGGGAAGACGACGGCCCACCCGGCTGCCACCAGCCAGCCGCCGCACCACAAAGTCCGGTTGTCAAAGCGAAGTTGAGCCCGTCGAATCAGCACCCGTCCATTGCATCGTCGGCGTCGGGGCAGGTCATGACGGTCAGGTCGAGACCTTGAGGTCGGGTTTCCCCCACCATCGCGCGACCGGCGGCACGGGTCACGGGGCCATGGCGTCGGCCTGCGTCGGCTGCCGCCGGGCGAGTTCCGCGGCGACCTCGTCGGCCGTCGGATGGTCGAGCTTGCCGGCCACACGGCCGGCGACGAGAAAGACGGTCCGGTCCGCGCGGGCCGCCGCCTGCGGATCGCTTGTGCCCATGACGACGGTACGCCCGGCCCGCTCCACCAGGGCGCGCAGCACGTCCATGACCCGGCGCGCACCGGCGGGGTCGAGCGAGTCCGTCGGTTCGTCGATGAACAGGATCCGGGGGCCCGCCACCAGGGTCGCGGCGACGGCGACCCGCTTCCGCCGCTCGGCGGAGAGCCCGTCCACGCTCCGCCCGGCCGCCTCCTCCAGACCGACCTGGCACAGCGCGTCCATGGCGGCCGCCCGCCGGGACCTGCGGCCGGTGGCTCGTGCCGCCCGCGCCACGGTCCGGTACACGGTGAGTCCCGGAAGCAACTCGGGCCGCCTCGGGACGAACAGACCCCGAAGCTCCGTGAGCTCCCGGTCGTCCATGGCGTCCAGCTCCCGGAATCCCCTGAACACCTTGCCCCGGTCGGGCCGTTCCAGACCCGAGGCACACCGCAGGAGCGTGCTCTTGCCCGCACCGGAGGGACCCACGACCGCGGTCAGGGTGCGCTCCGGGAAGCCGACACTGGCCTCGTGGAGGGCCGGACCACCGCCGGCGGCGGCGCGGTGGCCGACGGAGACCCTGACCAACTGGACCACGGGTAGACGGACATCGGTGATCAGCGACATGTCGGCAGCCCCCGTCGAGGTCGGGATCGGAAGCTCTCAGTGCAGCAGGGGCGCGGGGGACGGGGCAGTGGACCTGACAGGAGAGTCGGAGGGTGGGTTTCCCCCACCCCCCTCATGTCTCAAAGTCATCAGCGCTGGATCAGCGGGTCCTAGGCTCGGACACGTCATTGATCGCGAAGGAGCCGGAACAGACTGTGACTGACAAGCGAGTTGTTGTCGTGACCGGCGGTGGTTCGGGCATCGGGGAGGCCACGGCCCGGCTGTTGTGCGAAGCCGGTCACCAGGTGGTCGTCTCGGGCCGGCGGACCGAGCCGCTGCGACGTCTCGAGCGGGAGACCGGGGCGCTCGCGCACCCCTGCGACGTACGGGACCCCGAGGCCGCGGACAGCCTGGTCCAGGCGGCCCTGACCGCCTACGGACGACTCGACGGACTCGTGCTCAACGCGGGCATCGGGCGCGGCGGGGCCGTGGGCGACCTGTCGCTGGAGGACTGGGACGAGGTGATGCGCACCAACGTCACCGGTCCGCTGCTGCTCCTGCGCGCGGCGATCCCGCACCTGCTGGAGGCGAGAGGGGCGGTGGTGGCCGTCGCCTCGGTGTCCGCCCTGCGCAACGGTACGAGCAACGCCCCCTACGCCACGTCCAAGGCGGCCCTGCTCCAGCTGTGCCGTTCCGTCGCCGTCGACTACGGACGCCGGGGAGTGCGGGCCAACATCGTGTGCCCGAGCTGGGTGCGGAGCGAGATGGCCGACCGCCGCATGGCGCGCTTCGCCGAGGAGGCGGACCTGCGGGGGGAGGGCGTGGACGGCGCCTACGCGGAGGTGACCGGACTCCTTCCCCTGGGTCGCCCGGGGGAGCCGCGTGAGGTCGCGGAGACCATCAGCTGGCTGCTGTCCCCGGCGGCGTCCTATGTGAACGGTGCCGTGCTCACCGTCGACGGCGGGGCGACGGCCCTGGACCCCGGGACGCTGGCGTTCGACTTCCATGTCGCGCCCCGCCACGACGAGGTGCCCGGCGCTCCTCGCTGAGGAGCGCCGGGCCCGTGACCGACCGCCCCTGCCCCTGTCGTGCTACTCGCGGTGGGCCGGGGCCGCCGCGTCGACGGGCCGGTCGTCGCAGGGCAGCGCATCCGTCATGGACGGCCACATCCGGGCGATCCCCAGCAGCGTCGCGGAGCTGCCGTGCACCACTCCGGGCAGGGGATGGGGGACGGACGGGGGCGCACCGACGAGTTTGGCCCGGCGGGCCTGCCCCAGGGTCCCGGCGAGCGCGGCGGCGGCCAGACGCCGGTCCGGCACCCCGGCTCGCCGGGCATGCCGGTGCGCCTCTTCGTAGGCACCGGGGCGGACGTACTGCTGCAGGTCGAGGAACGCGTCGTAGGTCTCGATCGTCTGCCGGTGGGCCTGCAGGGCGAGTGGCGAACGCGGTCGCAGTACCTCCCGCAGCCTGGTCCGCTGGGGGCTGGCGAGCGCCACCTGCGGCACCGCCAGCACGAGATCGCGCCACAGTGGCCACAGGCGCCAGGTGACCCGCAGGGCGGTCCACGACCGGACCAGGGCGGTCACGGTCGGGACCAGCAGCGATGCCGCCCTGATGCAGCCGTGCACGCCGATGACGAGGGACAGGTAGGGGAGCATCGCGGAGGTGCCGCCGTACAGGTGCCAGAGATAGCCGCACCAGAAGACGAGCGCGAGGACGCTTCCCACCGCGAACAGCCGCAGCGACCACACGAGATCGCGGTCCTCGGTACGCAGGCTGTACCGCCAGCACACCACCAGGGCGACGGCGTCACCGACCAGGTGGGCCACGATGAGGAGCAGCCAGTAGGCGAACGCCGGGTCGGCCGGCCCCTGCACGGACGTGACGCTCTCGCCCGGGTGCTGCGTCTGCAGCAGGTCCAGGACGACCAGTGTGCCCATGACCGCCAGCAGTCCCGCCGTCACGGTGACGCACAGGCGCCGGGCCCGGGTCGGATCGACCATGAACAGAAGGACCAGTCCGGCGCTGAGGACGCCGATCAGGTTCCGGGTGAGGGCGACGGTGTGGAGGTTCACGAAGCCGTCCGTGAGCCGGCCGACGATCCGGGGCTGGAAGAGGGTGATAGCGACGGCCGCGGCCAGGACCGCGAGCCACAGCCCGCGTTGGCGCGGCTGGCGCAGCGCCGGCCGCGCACGGACGACGAGGGCGAACCACATGGTGACGATGCTGCAGAGCCCGACCTGGCCCGCCAGCTCAGGTACCGACATCGTCCGTCACTCCCAGGAACGCGCCGAGCCGGCCGAGGGAGCCGGACACCCGGCCGGTCGTCCCGGCGCTCTGTATCAGGCTGGCGATCATTTCCGCTTCTTGTTCCTCGGCCGTCGTGTAACTGGTCCGGGCCATCAGCCGCTTGACGAGACGAGGCTCCAGACCGCTGAGGAGCCCGTCCGTCAGCTCGTCGCCGCGCAGGGTGATGCCCCGGTGGTGATCGCACAGGACGTGGCCGATCTCGTGCAGGATGATGTGTTCCCGGTGGAGCGGCGCGGTCCTGGCCTCGTAGAAGACGTAGTCGGCGTCGTCCGTCCCCAGCCAGAGGCCGCAGGCTCCGGCGACCGCCGCCTGCTCGGGCAGTTCCTTCAGAACGAGCGGGCGGCCTCTGAGCTCCTCCACCCGCTCCCGGATCGCGTCCAGGGACAGTGACCGCTGCACCCCGAGATCACGCAGGATCGCCGCACACTTCCGCTGTAATTTCGCATACTCGCCCGTTCTTCTCACCTGCTGTCACCCCCGTCCCCGGACGGCAGGAACGCGAAAGGCGGCTGAGCGCGTGCATGAGCGGGCTTGGTCCGTCCGGCTCTCACGGGTCGTCGCTGCCCCGACCTTCCGCATGGTTCCTATCGGCCGGGACGCTGTTGTCTTCCTGTGGAATCGGACTCGTCGGACATCGCGTTCACGAGCGCGAGCAGGGCGTCGAGTCCTGCCTCGGACAGACCGTCGGCCCGGAAGGCCAGTGTCCGGACCTTGCTGTTCCCCAGGGCGACGGCGAACTCCATCTGGCGCCGCACCCTCTCGGACACCTCCTCGTCGGTGAAGTAGTCCGGTGTGACGCCGAAATGCTCCGCCAGCACGCGAAGGTGGTCGCGGGTCACGTTCCGCTTCCGTCCCGTCGCCAGCTCCCAGAGGTAGGTGGCTGAGAACGTCCGCCCGGTGCTCTGCCGGATCTCCTCCGCGATCTTGCTGTAGGGAGGACGGTTGCCCCGGTAGTAGGCGTTGACGATGTCTTCGAGCCGCCGGGCCAGGGAGGACGGGCCTGTCATGTCGGTGTCGCCGCTGCTGCTGGTGGCCAAGTCTCCCACTCCCGGGCGCGATATCACGTCTGAGTCCAGCGGACAGGATAGGACACACAACTTACGCAGCCGACCGCCGCCTTGCACGCCCCCTCCGGCCGCCCGGCCGCCTTTGGCTCAAAACTGCCCTGCGTCGGGCGCGGGGGAGGGGCGGTCCGAAGGGCGGACGGAGAGCCGTAGGGCACGGCCCAGCGGATCAGTTGACACCCTCTCATCCGCTGAGTACGGTCCCCGAGTGCTTGCGTCGGCCGTGGCGTACGGGTGTCCGATCGGGTCCTCCCTGACTCCGCCGACGGTGTCGGGCCAGGACAGCACCAGGGGGAATCACGGGGATGACATCCGTACCGGAGGCGGCGGAATCCGATCCAGATCCGGAACCGTCACACAGCGGAGCCGGCGCCGCACCGGCACTTGGCCGACCGGGTGGATCCGGCGGACCTGACGCGGCCGCTCCGCCATCTCGCCACACGCCCGGAAGTCCCGGGGCGCTCCGCCGTGCCCGGCCACCGGCAGCGCTCGGTCACCCGCGGACCCGCATGACGCACGACCAGCACCAGCCGAGTTGAGGAGACAGCGCAGTGGTCTGCATGCATCTCACGGTGGAAGACCTTTCTCGCATCCGCTTCGTCGGCTCCCTCGGACTGGATCTCGAAGCCCGGTTCGCCGAACTCAGATACGCGGACGCGCGACCGGACGCGTTCGCCGACTGGCGCATGAAGGTGCGCAGACGGCTGCGCCACGCGAGCACGCCGGGCCCGCCCGGCACGGGCGTTCCGCGGCGCGCGCCGGGAGCGGCGCCCCACGCCGACACCCGCCGGTTCGGCTCGGTGGCCGTGCTGCCTTTCTGGGGTCGCATTCGGACCTACCTGGAACAGGAACGTGAGGCGCGCGGCCGCGCCGTTCTCTCCGGCGGTGTGGAAAGCATCCTCAACGAACTGCACCCCTCCATCAGCTGGCACGCGCCCCTGCTGCGCGTCGACAACGAGCAGGAGGGCCAGAGGGCGGATCCGCTGGGAGAGGGCCTGGTCATCGCCCCGTCCCTGTTCGCCCCCGGGCCGACGGTCCTCGACGCGGAGACGGGCGGGCAGGGTGCGCCCGTCCTCGTCTACAACGTCACGCCCAGCTCCGACACCGCCGCCGGACTCTGGCAGCAGCAGGAGGAGGACCGGTCCGCCGCTCTCAGCGACCTCCTCGGGCACACCCGCGCGAACGTCCTCGAATCCTTACGGTCCCCGGTGTCCATCAGCGAGATATCCCGCCGTCTCGACCTCTCCCACCCCTCGGTCAGCAGACATCTGGGTGTCCTGCGCCGGTCCGGGATGGTCGCGGCCGAGCGCCGGGACAATCTGACCCTGCACCGCCTGACCCATCTCGGCGAGGCGGTCCTCGGCCGGAAGGACTGACCGGCCCGGCCGTGAACCGAGCCGCCCCCGCGGGGCCGGGAGGGGCAACCCCCCGAGAGGCCCGGCTCACGGCGTTTGCGTGTGCATCTCCGCCGCGGCTTCCGTCTCATGGGCGCGTCGGGTGCCGGCGGTGAACTCGTCCCGGTACCTCTCCTCGTCCAGCGTGGCGCGCAGGCGGGCCGCGATGCGCTCCACGTCGCCCCGTTCCGCCGGGGGGTGCGGGGCGCCCGCCCGTTCCCGGGCCGCCGCGGCCGTTCCGAGGAGGCGGGCCGCCCGTTCCGGGGCGCCGGCCAGACCGTACGCACCGGCCAGGCCTTCGAGGGCGAGGGCGACCGAGCGGGGGTCCCCGGTCGTCGCGGCGGCCGCCAGGCCGTCCCGGTGATGGGCCAGGGCCCGCTCCGCGTCGCCGCGTTGCTCGGCGACGAAGCCCAGCTCGGCCAGGACCAGCGCGAGGCCGGGACCGTCGCCGCGGCGGCGGTTCCAGGCGAGCCAGGGACGCAGCCACTCCTCGGCGTCCTCGAGACGGCCCCGACGCCGGGCGCCCAGGGCCAGGCCCAGCGCGGCGAACTGCTCGGCCGGCCGGTTGCCCTGCTCCACCGCGATCCGCAGGGCGCGTGTGTGCAGGTCGTCGGCCTCGTCGTAGTGCCGGGTGAGCAGGGCGATTCTGCCGAGACCGGAGAGCTTCGCGGACATCTCCGGCCATGTCTCCAGCGCCTGGGTGATCCGCAGGCTCTCCCGGTGCAGCCCGGCCGCCCGGTCGTAGTCGCCGTTGATCTCGGCGAGTCGGCCGAGCAGGTCGGCCGTCCTCAACCGGCCCCACGGGTCGCCCAGTTCAGTGAAGCGGGCCTCAGCCTCCTCGGCGTTCTCGCGCAGCGACTCCAGGTCTCCGCGGGCCAGCGCGAAGCAGGCGCGCGTGGTCAGCGCGGCAGCCGTGCCCCAGGCGTCCCGCAGAGCGCGGAAGCGGAGCAGGACACCTTCCACCCGCTGCTCGCCCTCCGCCAGCGCCCCCACCGTCCACTGCGCGTGCGCCAGGAACCACTCGGCCCTGACCGGCTCCGGGGTGACATCGGCCGGGTGGTCCTGAGGGGTGTCTCGCGCCGGGGCGTGCTCACCGAGCAGCAGACGGATGCCCGCGTACCAGAACGCCGCCGCCGCGCGTTCCCCGGGCGCCGCCTCACCGGGTGTGTCGAGGGCCGTCGCCAGCGCCCTGCGGGCCTCGCCCAGCCGGCCACGCACGTACCAGTACCAGGCCAGCGAGTCGACCAGGCGCAGTGCCTCCCGCGCCGCTCCGGAGCGGGCGGCTTCGGCCAGCGCGCGCCGCACGTTCGCCGCCTCCGCGTCCAGGATCCGCCACCAGCCGGACTGCTCCCGCCCGTGCAGATGCGGACGGGCCCGCTCGGCGAGGGCCACGCAGTGGCGCAGGTGGCGGGCTGCCGTCCCGGCGCGCTCACCTGACTCGTCGAGCCTCACACGTGCGTACACCGCGACGGACTCGGGCAGCCGGTAGCGCGGCCCCTGGGGCCCCTCGACGCGCACCACCAGGGAGCGTTCCACGAGCAGGCTCAGCGCGTCGACGACGTCGGCCGAGGCCAGACCGCCGCCCGAGCACACCTCCTCGGCGGCCCGCAGGCCGCACCCCTCGCCGAACACCGACAGCCTGCGCAATACGGTCCGCTCACGCTCGTCGAGCAGGCTCCAGCTCCAGTCGAGGGTGGCCTGCAGCGTCCGGTGACGTGCGGGGGCGTCCCGGTAACCGCTGGTGAGCACCTGGAACCGGTCGTCGAGCCGGTCGTGCAGTTCCCGGATCCCGAGCGACCGCACCCGGGTCGCGGCCAGTTCCAGGGCGAGCGGGATGCCGTCGAGGCGCCGGCACACGGCGGCGACCAGAGGGGCGGTGCCGGTGTCGAGCACGAACCCCGGGTCCGCCGCCCGGGTCCTGTCCATGAACAGCCGTACGGCGCCCGCGCTCGTCACCGCGTCGAGGTCCGGCCGGCCCTCCGGGGGCAACGACAGGGGCGCCACCGGGTACACCGTCTCGTCCCGGACACGCAGGGGCTCCTGACTGGTCGCCAGGATGCGCAGCCGTGGGGCCCGCCCCAGCAGCGGTCCGGCCAGCCGTGCGACGGCGTCCACGACATGCTCGCAGTTGTCCAGCACCAGCAGCAGCCGACGGCCGGCCAGCGCGTGCGCCAGCCGGTCCGCCGGTCCCTCGGCACCGTCGTCCGCGGCGTTCTCCCGGATGCCCAGTGCCGCCATCAGCCGCTCGGCCAGCGCCTCCGGCCCGGCGAACCGCTCCAGACCTCCGGCGTCGGCCAGCTCCACCACGTCGCCGTCGCCTAGGTCGTCCGCCGGACGCGCCGCCGCGGCCCGGGCGAGGCGGGTCTTGCCGACGCCTCCCGGACCGGTGAGCGTCACCAGGCGGTGCCGTGCGAGCAGGGCCCGGACCGCCCGGACGTCCTGCTCACGGCCTACCAGGGGCGTCGCCGAACCGGCCGGATCCGGCTCCGCCCGCCGTCCTGCCGTCCCGGACGGCGCCGGCTGCCCGGGCCGGGCCAGGGCCGGGTCGTGGCGCAGGATGGCCTGGTGCAGGGCCGCCAGCGACGGCCCGGGGACCAGGCCCAGCTCCTCGTCGAGCCGGCGCCGCAGGTCGGTGAAGCAGTCCAGCGCGTCGGAGGTACGCCCCGCCCGGTACAGCGCCCGCATCAGCGCGCCCCGCAGCCCCTCGCGCAGCGGATGCCGCTCCACCAGCGCCGTCAACTCGCCTACGAGCAGGTTGTGTTCGCCCAACTCCAGGCGCAGGCCGGCGTGTTCCTCCAGGACCGTCAGGCGCTCCTCCTCCAGCCCCGCCGCCGTCGGCCGCACCGACTGCCGGTCCGCGAACTCGGCGAAGGCCGGGCCGCGCCACAGCGCCAGCGCCTCGCCGTACATCGCCGCCCGTTCCGCCGGGGCCCCGGCGGAACGGGCCCGTGCGACCAGTGCGCGGAAGCGCCCGGCGTCGAGAGCGCTGGCCGGGACCTCCAGGACGTATCCGGGTGCCCGGTGCGCGACCAGGGCGCGGCCACCCGCCTCCGCGTCCTCCAACGCGCGCCGCAACTGGGACACTTTGGCCTGGAGCGACGCCGTCGGCCGTGCCGTGAACGCCGAGCCGCCCCACAGGTCCTCGACGAGCCGTGCCGCCGGGACGACCTGTCCGTGGCGGGCGAGCAGAGCGGCGAGGAGCAGGCGCACCTTGGCTTCGGGAACCCGTACGCCACGACCGCCGTCCGTACGCACCTCCAGCGGCCCCAGCACCCCGAATTCCATGATCTCAGCGTAACCGGGTGACGACCGGCGCCACCGGCGGCGAAGCGGGCCCGGCCACCGGCCGCAAACGCCCTTCCGGGGACCTGCCCGAGGCGAGCCCGAAGCGTTTCCGAAGCGGTCCGAAGCGGGTCCGAAGGGGCCTTTGCCAGGGTTCCCCGAGGGATGCGCGAACCGCCTTTCCCCGCCCGGCGCGTGTTCCCGCGTGCCGGTGCTCGTACAGCACGGAACTGCGTACTGGAGGAACAGATCCATGGGTGACAACCACACCTCGGTGTCGGTGCTCGGCCTCGGCCTCATGGGGCAGGCCCTGGCCGCCGCCTTCCTGAGAGCGGGTCATGCCACCACCGTGTGGAACCGCTCGGCGGGCAAGGCCGACGCACTCGTCGCGGACGGCGCGGTCCTCGCCGCGAACCCCGCCGACGCCGTGGCCGCGAGCGGCCTCGTGGTCGTGTGCGTGTCGACGTACGACGTGGTGCACGACGTCCTCGGCCCGCTCGGCGACGCCCTGCGCGGCAAGACCGTCGTCAACCTGACCACGGGCTCCTCCGAGCAGGCCCGGCAGGCCGCGGTGTGGGCCGAGAAGAACGGCGCGCGGTACCTCGACGGCGCCATCATGATCACGCCGCCCGGCATCGGCGCCCCGGCCTCCGTCCTCTTCTACGCCGGTGAACAGGCCGTCTTCGACACCCATGAGCCCGTGCTCAGGCTCCTCGGCGGCGGCACCACCTACCTCGGCACCGACCACGGCAAGCCCGCCCTGTTCGACGTGTCGCTGCTCGGCCTGATGTGGGGAGCCCTGAACAGCTTCCTGCACGGCGTCGCCATCGTGGAGACCGGCGGCGTCAAGGCCCAGGAGTTCCTGCCCTGGGCGCACATGTGGCTCGACGCCATCAAGATGTTCACGGCCGACTACGCCGCGCAGATCGACGCCGGCGACGAGAGGTTCCCGGCCAACGACGCCACCCTGGCGACGCACCTGGGCGCGCTCGAACACCTCGTCGAGGAAAGCGAGGCGCTCGGCGTCGACAGCCAACTGCCCAGGTATTCCAAGGCGTTGATGGAGGGTGTGATCGCGCAGGGGCACGCCGAGAACAGCTACGCCAGTGTCGTGAAGGCATACCGCCGGCCTATGGCGTCGTAATCGCGCCGATTTTGCCCACGTGGTGCACGGCGAGGTGAGCGACGGGGCGAGCGGCGCGAGAATGGTGAGGGACCTGACAGCGGAACCGCGAGATCGGGCGAACCCACACGACGCGGCATGCCCCAGCTCAGGCACGCTCCGAGAATCAGCAGGCTCCGAGAATCGGCATGCTCCGAGATCAGGCACGCTCCGAGATCAAGCACACCCCCCACATGTGATCGGACCGTCTTCAGACCGGCGTGGACGCGCCGGAACGGAGGACTGACTCATGGCCACCCCACTCACCGCCGACCGGCTCGTCGCCGCGTTGCAGGCCGAGGGCTGCTCCGTCCGCGAAGTCTCCGGCTGGCGCACCAACAACCGTAACCACAAAGGCCCGTGGGGCCCGGTGCACGGCGTGGTCATCCACCACACCGTCACCGGCCCCGACACGGACGTCGTCGAGCTGATCTTCCACGGCCACAGCGCCCTGCCCGGCCCGCTCGCCACCGGGTGCATCACCAAGGACGGCGTCGTCCACCTCACCGGGAACGGCCGGGCCAACCACGCCGGCGGCGGCGACGGCGACGTGCTCGACGCCGTCATCGGCGAGTCCTACGGCACGTATCCGCCCCCGACGCACGAACACGACGGCTCCGCCGGCGCGGTCGACGGCAACGCCCGCTTCTACGGCTGGGAGTGCGAGAACAAGGGCGACGGCAGGGACCCGTGGCCGCCCGCCCAGTACCTCGCGATGGTCAGGGCCACCGCCGCGGTCTGCCGCGCGCACGGCTGGGGCCACAAGAGCGCCATCGGCCACCTGGAATGGAGCGACTGGAAGATCGACCCGCGCGGATTCGACATGGCCGGCTTCCGCCGTGACGTCGCCGACGCCCTGGCCCTCCCGGCGGGCCGGTGGGAAGGAGAGGACCCCATGCCCCAGTACGTCAACCTCGGTGTCGACGCGCAGTACCAACTCACGCCCGGCGCCTGGAACTCGGTGGAGTTCACCGAGGAGTGGACCGACGAGACCGGCGACCACGCCGCCGGCGGAAGTGTCTTCGCCCGCGGCCCGGCCCGCTTCAGCGGAACCCTCAGCCTCCACTTCGAAGGGCTGCCGGCCGGCGGGACCCTCCAGGCGCGCATGTCGGAGTACGAGGGCGACCAGCACCAGGTGGACCACCCCATCCACGAGATCGTCGGCACCGGCGGCGGCACCTTCGCGGTCCTGCCCCTCGCCAAACGCCTCGCGTCCGGCCGGAGCATGCGGGTACGGCTGCTGAACCAGGCCGCCGTGCCGGTCACCGTCGCGGGCGCCGTCCTGACCGTGCTGGTGTGGCCGGAAACCTGAGCCACGGGCGGGAGGCGATGGGGGCCGCTGATGACGGCGGCCCTCTTCGGCGTGCACGCCGTCCGTACGGCGGGTCTTCCACTGTGTGACGCAGCCCCGGATGGCGTGGGCCCGCGACGACGGCGCCGCCAGCCGGGCCGGTACCCGCCGAGCTGCGCCCTGACCACCCGGGCCACACGCTGGAGGGACATCACACGTCTCGGCGAGGGAGCACCGGCATGGCGAAGGGCCGCAGCGAGGGCGGGAAGCCGAAGAAGGGCGACAAGGTCACCTGGAGCAGTCACGGCAGCCGGACCGAGGGCGAGGTGGAGCGGAAGATCACCGAACGGACCGAGGCGTCCGGCCGTACGGTCGACGCCTCGCCGGACGACCCCCAGTACGAGGTGCGCAGCGACAAGTCCGGCAGGACCGCGGTGCACAAGCCGTCCGCGCTCAAGAAGAAGAAGTGAGGCGGCGTGGACGAGGGGGAGCGCGAGGAGACCTGGAACGACTTCCGTGAGCTGGTGAACATGAGACCGGCGGAGCTGGAGAAGTGGCTGGAGTCCGACGACTCGCAGAACGCCGGGCAGCACCAGGACGGGGGCGAGTCCACCGGACACGCCTCCGGCCGTCGGATCGTGACGATCCTGCGGGCCAGGAAGGACGATCTCTCGGACGACGACTACCGGCACATGCGCAAGGTCGTCGGATACGTCCGCCGCCACCTGGCCCAGCGGCCCTCCGGGGACGTTCGGGACACCCGGTGGCGGTACTCACTGATGAACTGGGGCCACGACCCGCTCGGCGGGTGACGGCCCGGCGTGGGCGGCGCCCGCAAGGATCCCGGGCGGCTCGACGCCCCCGGCGTCACTGCGCCGCGGTCTCCTGCGGGGCCGCGGCGACGCCGTTCAGCGCCTGGGTCATCTGGTGCTGGGTCTCCTCGGCCACCGCACGGGCCTCCTCCACGACGTCACCGCGTTCGCGTATGAGGCTCTCGTAGATCGGCAGCTCTCCGGTCGAGATCGAGTCGGTCTTCACAGGGGTGTTCCTTAGGTTTGCAGGCGGAATCTGAGGGGTCCGAGTAAGTCTGCGTCACGCCCTTCCACCGTGTTACCCACCCCCGTGGTGTCCAGATTTCCGTCACGTGTTTTGCAAATTCCTCACGTTTGCCGTGCGGCGGGCGGTCTGCGGGTCCGTCTCTCCGGCGGCATGCGAAAGGGCCCCGGGAATCGCTTCCCGGGGCCCTTTCGCGCGCGGTGTGTCAGAGCGACGTGGTGTGCAGGCCCGCGTTCCCGCCCGCGGCCGCGCCCTCCGGCGAGACGGCCGCCTGCAGGGCTCCGCAGGCCTCGCCGGCCAGGGGGCCGACCAGGCCGGCGGAGAGACCGCCGACGAGGCCCGCGGAGACATCGACGCCGCCCGCGTTGCCGCCGGCGACGGCGTCCAGGTCGGCGTCGGTGAGCTCGGCGGTGTCGACCCGAGGAGTGAGGTTCATGGGGGTGTTTCCCTTCGCGTGAATGTCTCGCAGTGGCGGTGAGCAGGGGTGATCGCAGGAATCCGGGACCGGGATCTCCCCGGTCGCTCCCGCCGTGCGCAGGATCAAAGCACCCCGCGCAGGGAAGATCCAACCGTCGGCCGGCCCGGTGCGCCTCCTCGTGGCCACCGTCTTCACCGCTGTGACCGCGGGGTCACGCGATACGCCCACTCCTTCACACAGCCCGTCGCCCGTCCGGGCACGGGAGTATTGCGCTCCGTTTGACGAAGCGGGCACTTCACCGCCAACTTCTCAGGTCGCCACGGGCACGTGGCAGCGGCCCCGCCGCCCCGCCGCATCCCGGCACGCGGTGTGCAGATGTGCGGGATGTTCGGCCCCCGGCCTCACCTCACCCGCTCCGTCCCTCAGCCCGTGGTCGTCGGCTGGAGCAGTCGGGCCAGTAGGTCGTCCAGGGTGACCAGGCCGGAGAGCCGGCCGGAGGCGTCGTGGACCACGGCCAGGGACGACCGGCGGCGGCGCAGCACCTCGATCGCCTCGGCGAGCGTGGTGGTCTCCGTCAGCTCGGGCACCGGCCGGGCGAGATCCCGCGCGGTCGTGGCCCGACTGCCGCGGGCCCGGGCCACCAGGGCGTCCCGGGCGTGCACCGAGCCGAGGACCGTGCCGTGCTCCCGGACCAGCAGCCGGGTGCGGTCGTGCTCGGCGGCGCTACGCAGCAGCGTGTCGAGGTCCGCCCCGCCCTCGACCCAGCTGATCTCGGCGGCCGGAATGCGCAGCGCCCCGACCGGCGTCTCCGGCTCGGTCAGCGAACGGGTCAGCAGCTCCGAGTCGGTCGCGCTGATCAGGCCCAGCCGCTCCGACTCCTCCACCAGGTGGGTGAGCTGCTCCCGGCTGTGCACCGAGGCCAGCTCGTCGCGCGGAGCCACCCGGCACAGCCGTACCAGCGCGTTGCTCACCCGGTTGAGCAGCCGGATCAGCGGACGCACGGCCCGCACCACCGCCCGGAACGGCGGCGACAGCAGCATCGCCGACCGCTCGGGATGGGCGATCGCCCACGACTTGGGCGCCATCTCGCCGACCACCATGTGCAGGAACACCACCACGACCATCGCCACGGCGAAGGCCACGCCGTAGCTCACGGCGCTGGGCAGGCCCACGGCGTGCAGCAGCGGGTCGAGTTCGTGCGAGATCGCCGGCTTGGACACCGAACCCAGGCCCAGCGTGCACACGGTGATGCCCAGCTGCGCACCGGCCAGCATCAGCGACAGCTCGCGCATTCCGGCCAGGGCCGCCCCGGCGCCGCGCCGGCCCTCGGCCGCCGCCTTCTCCATCCGGTGCCGCTTGGCGGCGACCAGAGCGAACTCGGCCGCCACGAAGAAGCCGCTGCCGACCAGCAGCAGCACGGTCACGAAGACCGCCATCGGGAAACTCACGCCATCTCCTCGGCTTCCTCGACCTCCACCAGCGGGCTGATCCGCACGCGGTCGGCCACGTGCCGGTCCAGCGTCAGGACGTCGATCACGGCCAGGCCGCCCCCGGGCGGCTCGACCGTGACCCGGTCACCGACCGTCGGGAAGCGGCCGAGCCGGTCCACGACCAGGCCGGCCACGGTGTCGTAGTCGTCGTCCTCCGGCAGCCGGATACCGGTCGCCTCGGCCACCTCGTCCAGCCGGCGGCCGGCATCCACCAGCCAGCCGTCGCCGTCCGCGACGGCGAGGACGGTGACCTTGTCCGACTCGTCGGCGATGTCACCGACCAGCTCCTCGGCGATGTCCTCGTACGTGACGATGCCCGCCACGCCGCCGTGCTCGTCCAGGACGACCGCGAACTCGTCGTCGTGCTCCCGCATCCGCGCCACCGCGTCGGGCAGCGCGAGCGTGTCCGGCAGCAGCAGCGGCCGCCGGGCCACCTCACCGGCACGCACCCCGGCCGGCCGGGCGGCGGGCAGCGCCATCAGCTCGCGCACGCCCAGCACGCCCACGATGTCGTCCGGGTGGTCGCCGAGCACGGGGTAGTTGGAGTGGCCGTGCCGGGCGATCAGCCCGACCGCCTCCTCGGCGTCGGCATCCTTGCGGACGAACACGGCGTCGGCGCGCGGCACCATCACCTCGTGCAGGGTGCGCTCGGAGAACTCCAGCGCGTGGTCCAGCAGCGCGGCGGTCTCCCCGGGCAGTTCACCCTGCTCGTGGGACTCGCCGATCAGATGGCCGAGCTCCTCCAGCGTGGCGCCGTGGTGCAGCTCCTCGACGGGCTCGATCCCGGCCTTGCGCAGCAGCCGGCCGGCCGCGCCGTCGAAGATCCGCACGACGGGCCCGACGAGCTTCAGATACGCCAGGGTGGACGGAGCCAGTGCCTTCGCCAGCCGCTCGGGCACGGCGATCGCGAGGTTCTTCGGGGCGAGTTCGCCGAGGACCATCTGCACGACCGTGGCCAGCACGAAGGCGAGCGCCACGGCGACCGTGCTGACGGCCGGGTCGGGCAGGCCGAGGCCCGACAGGGCGGGCCTGAGCAGCGCGGACACCGACGGCTCGGCGATGAAGCCGACCACCAGGCCGGTGACGGTGATGCCGAGCTGCGCGCCGGACAGCATGAACGACAGCCGCTCCAGCACGTTGAGGGCACGGGCGGCCCTGCGGTCCCCGGCCTCGGCCTCCCGCGCGAGGGTGAGCCGGTCGGCGGAGACGTAGGCGAACTCCTGGGCGACGAAGTAGCCGGTGCCGGCGGTCAGCACGAACACGGCGAGCAGGCCCAGCAGCGCTTGTGCGGCACTCATCCGACACCACCCCGCCGTGTGCCGCGATCACTGGTGCCTTGGCGGGATGGTCGAGGACTGTGCCCCGGAGGGTCCGTCGGTCTGGCGGACAAGAACGTGCTCCTTGGACGGATGGGTGTCTCCGGTACAACGCTCGTCGTCGAGCCGGTGTTCCCGGATTCCACGACCGTGTAGATGAAGCCGCCCTGGGGCACGGTGCCCGGTCACCCCTAGCCGAAGCCGAAGCCGAAGCCGAAGCCGAAGCCGGGGTCGGGGCCGGAATCCCCCGCGAGATCCGGCACGAGCCCCGCATCGCCGCGCACCGGTCCGGCCCCATGAAGCGGGCCAGGGCCTCGGTGACCGTCTCGGCGAGCGGGGCCGAGGCCTCCTAGAGCAGGTGGCGGCCCTTGTCCGTGAGGGCGACCGCGGCCGGACGACGGTCACCGCCAGTCTCCGCTTCAGCCGGGCCGCCGCCTGACACCCCGGTCAGTACACGTCCCGCACGTACCGCTTGTCCGCCGCCAGCTGCTTCACGTACGCGGTGGCCTCGGCCTCGCCCAGCCCTCCGTGCGCCACCACGATGTCCCGCAGCGCCCGGTCCACGTCCTTCGCCATCCGGGAGGCGTCGCCGCAGACGTAGAAGCGGGCCCCGTCGCGCAGCCAGTGCCACAGCTCCGGCCCGTGCTCGCGCATCCGGTCCTGCACGTACACCTTGTTGCGCTGGTCGCGCGAGAAGGCGGTGTCCAGCCGCGTGAGCGTGCCCTCGTCGAGCAGCGCCGTCAGGTCGTCCTCGTAGTAGAAGTCCGTCGCCCGGTGCTGCTCCCCGAAGAACAGCCAGTTCGGCGCCCGGTGACCGAGTGCCCGCCGCTCCTGGAGGAAACCGACGAAGGGCGCCACACCGGTGCCCGGCCCGACCATGATCATCGGGGTCGAGGCGTCGGCGGGCGGCCGGAAGTGCGCGGAGCGCTGCACGAACACCGGTACCTCCGTGTCCGGTTCGGCGTCCGCGAGGTACGGCGAGCAGACCCCGCCGCGCGCCCTGCCGTGCAGGTTCTCGTACCGCACCACGGACACCGTCAGCGCCACCCGGCGGGGGTCGACCAGGGGGCTGGAGGATATGGAGTACAGCCGCGGCTGGAGCCGGCGCAGCACCCCGGCCCACTCCTCGGCGCTGGCCCGCACCGCGTACTCGGCGAGCACGTCCACGGCCTGCCGCCCCCAACTCCACTGCGCCAGGCCGTCCTTGTTGTCCGGCCGCAGCAACCGGCGCAACTCATGCCTGTCCCGGGCACGTTCGGCGACGAAGCGGAGCAGGTCGGGACTGATCCGGGTGATGTCGAGATGCCGGTGCAGGGCCTCAGCGAACGGCACCTCACCGATACCGTCGACCGCCACGGCCGCCTCGGCGTCCACCCCCGTCACCGCGAGCCACTCCGCCACCAGCGAGGGCGCGTTGACCGGCCGCACCCCCAACGCGTCCCCGGCCTCGTACGCCAGGTCCGTCCCGCTCGTGTCGAAGGTGAACCGCCGCACCTCCTTGCCCGCCCCGGCCCCGCTGAGCAGCCGGTTGCCGACGAGCCGGGCCGTGGTGACGGGCTTCGCCCTCGTCCGGGGCTCGGCGGCCGGGGCGGCAGCCGAGCCGCCCAGCGCCGACAGCACCTGGTCGAGCCATTGTCCGGCGGACGGCTCGAAGTCCGGTTCGCAGTCCGTGCGCGGGGCCAGCCGCACCCCGCCCAGCTCGTCGAGCCGCGCGTCCAGCCGCCGCCCGTGCCCGCAGAAGTCGTCGTACGAGGAGTCGCCGAAGGCCAGTACGGCGTACCGCACCCCGTCCAGCCGCGGGGCCCGCTCCCCGCGGAGCGCGTCCCAGAAGCCGGAGCCGTTGTCGGGAGCGTCGCCGTCCCCGAACGTGCTGGTGATGAACAGCAGATCGGCCGTGCGGGCGAGTGTGCCGACGTCGGCGTCGTCCATGCCGACCAGGGTCGTACGGTGCCCCGTCGAGGTCAGCCGCTCGGCGGTCGCCGTGGCGAACTCCTCCGCGTTGCCGGTCTGCGAGGCCCACAGCACCACGACCTCACGCCCGGGCCGCTCCGGCGGCGCGTCCGCCCCCGTCCGCGAGTACATGCCGGCCAGGACGCCGTTCACCCACAGCGCGTGCTCGGGGGAGAAGGGCGCGTCGGGCGGCAGCACCGGCACCCCGGGGGCGCCCGAGCCGAGCCCGGCGAGGAAGCCGGTGAGGTACCGGCGCTCCTGGGCGGACAGCACCGGGGGAGGGGACGGTTCGAGGCCGAAGGGATTCGCGGGGCTGGGCGTCACCGTCGTGGGCATCAGGGCCGGCGCCTCGGGCGCGGACGCCGCTGCCCGAGGTGCGGGCGCAACTGCCTGAGGCGCGGGCGCAACTGCCTGAGGCGCGGGGGCCGCTGCCGGGGGTGCGGGTGCCGCCACCTTCGTCAGCGACACCGCACACGCTTTGAACTCCGGCTGGAACGACAGTGGATCGACCGCGTCGCTCGTCACGGCGTTGATGCTCAGGTACTCCCCGAACAGGTCGTTCCAGTGGAACGGCGCGAAGCAGCAGCCCTGCCGCACCCGATCGGTCACCACGGCCGGCAGCACGGCCCGCCCGCGCCGCGAGGCCACCTCGACGAGGTCGCCCTCGGCGGTCCCGAGCGCTGCGGCGTCCTCGGGGTGCAGCTCCACGAACGGCCCGGGGTTCAGCTTGGTGAGCTTGGCGACCTTCCCGGTCTTGGTGAGCGTGTGCCACTGGTGCTGCACCCGCCCGGTGTTGAGCACGAACGGATAGTCGTCGTCCGGCAGTTCGGCGGCGGGCAGGTGCGGTCGCGCGAAGAACACGGCCCGCCCGGAAGCCGTGGGGAAACGCAGCCCCTCCTCACCCACGTACCGGACCGGGTTGCGCTCCGGCCCGTCCTCCCGTGCGGCCGGCCACTGCACGGGCGTCTCCCGCAGCCGCTCGTAGGTCACCCCGCGCAGGTCCCAGCCGGTCTTCGGGTTCCGGAACCGCCGGATCTCCTCGAAGACCTGCTCGGCGCTGTCGTACGAGAAGCCCTTCCCGTATCCCATCGCGCGCGCCACCTCGGCGATGATCCGCCAGTCGGCCATCGCCTCCCCGGGCGGGTCCGCGGCCTGCCGGGTCAGCGTGAGGTTGCGCTCACTGTTGACGAACACCCCCTCGGCCTCGGTCCACATCGCGCCGGGCAGGACGACGTCGGCGTACGCGTTCGTCTCGGTGTCCGTGAACACGTCCTGCGTGACGACGAACTCGGCGGCCTCGAGACCCTCGATGACGGTACGGCGGTTGGCGACCGAGGCGACCGGGTTGGTGCAGATGATCCAGCAGGCCTTGATCTCCCCGTCGGCCATCCGCCGGAACATGTCGACGGTGCCCTGCCCTGCCCCGTCGGCCCGCAGCGTCCCAGGCGGCAGCTCCCACACCTCCTCGGTGAACGCCCGCTCCTCCTCGACGAGCACCGACCGCTGCCCGGGAAGCCCCGGCCCCATGTAGCCCATCTCGCGCCCGCCCATGGCGTTGGGCTGCCCGGTCAGGGAGAACGGACCGGCGCCCGGACGGCAGATCGCACCCGTCGCCAGATGCAGATTGACCAGGGCGTTGGTGTTCCAGGTGCCGTGGGTGGACTGGTTGAGCCCCATGGTCCAGCAGCTCATCCACCGCCGGCCCGCCGCGCCGATGATCCGGGCCGCCTCGCGCAGGTCGTCCTCGGCCAGGCCGGTGATCCCGGCGACGGCGGCCGGGTGGTAGTCGGCGAGGAACCCGGGCAGGTCCTCCCAGCCCTCGGTGTGGGCCTCGACGAACTCGGGGTCGGTGTGCCCGTCCTCGTGCAGCAGGTGCAGCAGACCGTTCAGCAGCGCGAGGTCCGTGCCGGGCCGGACCTGGAGGAACAGATCGGCCTTGGCGGCGGTCGCGGTCCGCCGGGGGTCGACGACGATCAGCCTGGCGCCCGCCTTGACCCGCTCCATCATCCGCAGGAACAGGATCGGATGGCAGTCGGCCATGTTCGACCCGATGACGAGGAAGACGTCCGCCCGGTCGAAGTCCTCGTACGACCCGGGCGGGCCGTCCGCGCCCAGCGACAGCTTGTATCCGGTGCCCGCGCTCGCCATGCACAGCCGCGAGTTCGACTCGATCCGGTTCGTCCCCACGAACCCCTTGGCCAGCTTGTTCGCCAGATACTGCGCCTCCAGGCTCATCTGCCCGGACACGTAGAAGGCGACCGCGTCCGGCCCGTGCTCGTCGACGACCGCCCGCAGCCGCGCCGCCGTCTCGGCGATCGCGTCGGCCACCGGCACCGGCACCGCCTCCTCGCCCCGGTCGTCCCGCACCAGCGCGCCGGTCAGCCGCCCGGGCGCGGCGAGCAGGTCGGCCGTGGTCGCGCCCTTGGTGCACAGCCGCCCCGCGTTCGCCGGGTGCGCCTTGTCACCGGACGCCTTCAGCACCGTGCGCCGCCCGTCCGGACCCGTCCCCACGTCGAGCACGAGACCGCAGCCGACACCGCAGTACGAGCAGACGGTGCGCACCTGCCGCGTGTCCGGCCGGTCTCCGGGGGTCTGGGTCATGCCCCGACGGTACGAATCGCCCGTTACGCCTCTGTCACACGGCTTGATCAACGGGAGTTACGCCCGTCACACAGCCGCCTTCCGGCCGTTGTGAGGTGCAATGAGGTCGCGGAGCGTGTCACATTGGGCCGAACGGGTGACTCTGCGCAAGAATTGCCCGATGCAGACAGCGAGCGCGAGCCAGGACGGAGCATGCCGGTGAACAGCCACGATGTCACCGACGAACAGTGGGAGGGGCTCGCCCAGGTCGTGCCGCTGCGGGGCCGGGACGCCTGGCCGTCAGCCGTCGGCCACCGGTCCATACCCGAGGCCGAGACGGAGACCCGCCGCCGCTTCGTCGTCCTGCGCGTGAACGTCTTCGCCGACGCCCGGGACGTCGCCGAGCGGCTGATGGCGGGCGTCCCCGTCCTCCTCGACCTCACCGGCGCGGAGACGGAGGTCGCCAAGCGCGTCCTCGACTTCAGCACGGGCGTGGTCTTCGGCCTGGCCAGCGGAATGCACCGGGTGGACCGTAACGTGTTCCTGCTGACGCCGGCGGGGACCGAGGTGACGGGGTTGATGGAAGGGGCCGGGCTTCCCGGGGTGTAGGCCGTAACCCGATCGTAGGAACCCCTCGAAGACGGAACGGTTCGTCCCCCGCGCGGAACCCTACGGTCCGGACATGACCCAGCCCGCTCCGCCCACCGTGCCCGTACC
>NZ_JAKEIO010000113.1 GCF_021474405.1 [Streptosporangium] indianense | reverse complement strand
GGGCCAGCACCGCGTCCACCTCCGGCGTCAGCGCCCCCGCCAGCCGGGAAGCCGCGGGACGGCCCTCGTCCCGCAGGATCTTTGCCGCGGCGAGCAGCACCGCGCGGCCGGCTCCCTTCGGTGTGCCGGCCGCTGCCCGTTCGAACAGTTCTGCCCCTTCTTCCAGGACCAGATCGGGGTCGATGCCCGCCGGGACCTTTATGCCCGCCGCGTGGCGCCAGGTGGCCACCGGGTCGCTCCAGGCCTCCACCCGGTACGACCAGAGGCCGACGGCGTCCGCGGTGACCTCGGCGCCCCAGCGGTCGCTGCCGGGCGCGAGTTCGCGCATCGGTGTCCAGGGACCGGGGCGGCCCTCGGGGTCCTCCAGGACGACATTGGCGGCCACCGCGTCGTGCCCCTCCCGGAACACGGTGGCGGTGACCTCGAACGACTCACCCACGACCGCCTTCGCCGGCCGGTTGCCGCCCTCCACGGCCGGGCGGACGTCCCGTACCGGGATGCGGCCGATGGCCCGGGTCCTCCTCATGGTCCTCACCTCCAGCGTGCTCGAGAGCCGGGCCGCGGGGCCCGGTTCAGGGGACGGGTGTGCGAGAAGGCCGACTACCTTCCCGCCGTGGATCTGCGCTCGGCAGCCGGGGACCTGCGGTCCACCGCCGACGGTCTGCGTCTGACCGCCGTGGCCGGACGAGGCCGTTCCTTCGGTTCCTGCACACAGGTGACGTGCTGCTCCTGCAAGCAGGTGATCTGCTGTTCCTGCAGGTACGTGACGTGGTTCGTGCGCAGGTACCGCTCGGCGGCGTCCGCCGCCTCGCGGGCACAGCGCTTGCCCATCAGCACGCAGAGCGTGTAGCCGGAGTCCTCGAACGTGGTCCGCACCGTGCGGTCGTTCGGTGCCGCGAGCATCACGCGTTCCCAGGCCCGGTAACGCCGCAACTGCCGGGCGACTTCGGCTTTGGCGGGTAGCAGCATGGCGCCGATCACCTTTCGGGGCTCGAGGGACACGGTCTCCCGACGGTCGGACGGCGGCCGTGCGCACTGCGGCACGGACCCGTAACGGCGATCGAGTTCTTCACACATGGTGCACGGGTGACGACACAGCGTCTTGTTGGGTCTTCAATCAATGGCGGTGGTGCTGAGCTGTTCGGGCGGCCCGGACCTGCTCACTTGTGCGCTCAGGCGCCTCAGTTGTGCGCTCGTGTTGCACGAACGGGCTAGCACCCTCACGCTGATGGTGACTCAGAAGCGATAGGCGCTCACGTTCCGTGTTCGGGGCTCGTCCCGCAGGACCGCGGGAGCGAGAAGGAGCTGAGCTTCGCGGTGAGGAGCCGACCGATGAAGACCGCAGTGCCCTGCTACTACCACCTCGACGTGGAAGTCAGCCCGGAACGGGTGGGACAGGTCAGCCGCATTCTGGCCGCTCACCTGAAGTTCTGGGACCTGGACAACCTGGTCCAGCCCGTCTGCGGCGGTGCCGAGATGCTGCTCAACGCCATCGACGAACACGCCACGGACAAGAACACGTCGATCGAGATGTGGTGGAACGGGCAGCACCTGATCACCGCCATCGGGGACAACGACCGCGCCCTGCGCCCGGACCAGGAGCTGCGAGGCTGCCTGGAGCACCTCGCCGCCATGAGCGACGGCTGGGGCTGCTGCGCCACCGAGACCGGCAGCAAGGTCATCTGGTTCTCGCAGCGCGCCCGCGCCGGTGAACGCGTCCCGCTGGTGCCCACCGCTCCCGCCCCGCGCGAGAGCGAGGGCCTGGACGTGCCCCGCGAGGAGCAGATCGTGCAGCTGGCCGGCCCGGCCAGTACCCCGGCCGAGGTCCTGGAGGACGCCCGGTGACGCGCCGGCCGTCGAGGAAAGGGGCGTCCGCCTGGGGCGGGCGCCCCTACCCCCTGGGGGCGGAATACGACGGGGACGGCACCAACTTCGCGCTGTTCAGCGAGGTCGCCGAACGCGTCGAGCTGGTCCTCGTCGACGACGACGGCACCCACACCCAGGTGCCGCTGACCGAGGTCGACGGCTTCGTGTGGCACGGCTACCTGCCCGGCGTCGGCCCCGGCCAGCGCTACGGGTACCGCGTGCACGGGCCGTGGGCCCCGGCCGCGGGCCACCGCTGCAACCCGGCGAAACTGCTGCTCGACCCGTACGCCCGTGCGGTGGACGGGCAGATCGACAACCACCCCTCGCTCTACGAGCGCAACCCCGACGGCCCCGACCCGGCCGACAGCGCCGGGCACACCATGCTCGGCGTGGTGACCGACCCGGCCTTCGACTGGGGCGACGACGCCCGGCCCGGCCGGCCCTACGCCGACACGGTCATCTACGAGGCGCACGTCAAGGGCATGACCCGCACGCACCCCGAGGTGCCCGAGGAACTCCGGGGCACGTACGCCGGGCTGGCACACCCCGCGGTCGTCGAGCACCTGACCTCCCTCGGAATCACGGCCGTGGAGTTGATGCCGGTCCACCAGTTCGTCCACGACGGGGTGCTGCACGACCGCGGCCTGTCGAACTACTGGGGCTACAACACCATCGGCTTCTTCGCGCCCCACAACGGCTACGCCGCCCACGGCACCCGCGGCGGACAGGTCGCCGAGTTCAAGCAGATGGTGAAGACCCTGCACGCCGCCGGGCTCGAAGTGATCCTCGACGTGGTCTACAACCACACCGCCGAGGGCAACGAGAGGGGCCCGACGCTGTCCTTCAGGGGCATCGACAACTCCTCCTACTACCGTCTGGTCGACGGCGACTGGGAGCACTACTACGACACCACCGGCACCGGCAACAGCCTGCTGATGCGCCACCCCTACGTCCTGCAGCTGATCATGGACTCGCTGCGGTACTGGGTGACCGAGATGCACGTCGACGGCTTCCGCTTCGACCTCGCGGCCACCCTGGCCCGCCAGTTCCACGAGGTGGACCGGCTGTCGGCGTTCTTCGACCTCATCCAGCAGGACCCGGTGATCAGCCGTGTCAAACTGATCGCCGAACCGTGGGACGTCGGCGAGGGCGGCTACCAGGTGGGGAACTTCCCGCCCCTGTGGTCGGAGTGGAACGGCATGTACCGCGACGCGGTCCGGGACTTCTGGCGCGGCGAGGACCACACCCTCGGGGAGCTCGCCTCCCGGCTGACCGGTTCCCCGGACCTGTATCGGCACAGCAGGCGCCGGCCCCGGGCCAGCGTCAACTTCGTCACCGCGCACGACGGTTTCACGCTGCGCGACCTCGTCTCGTACAACGACAAGTACAACGAGGACAACGGCGAGGACAACCAGGACGGCGAGAGCACCAACCGGTCCTGGAACTGCGGCGCCGAGGGCCCGACCCGCGACCCGGCCGTCCTCGAACTGCGCGGCCGCCAGCAGCGCAACTTCCTCGCCACGCTCCTGCTGTCCCAGGGCATCCCGATGCTCTGCCACGGCGACGAACTCGGGCGCACCCAGGGCGGCAACAACAACGCCTACTGCCAGGACAATGAGATCTCCTGGATCGACTGGCGGCTCACCGAGGAGCAGCGCGACCTCCTGGAGTTCACCCGGTACGTCATTCGGCTGCGCACGGGCCACCCCGTGCTGCGCCGGCGCCGCTTCTTCCTCGGCGAGACCCTGACCCGTGCGGACCAGCCGCTGCCCGACCTGGTGTGGCTGGCGCCGGACGCCCGCGAGATGACCGACGACGACTGGCAGCGCGGCGACGCGCACTCGGTCGGCGTCTTCCTCAACGGCGACGCGATCGCCGAACCCGATCCGCGGGGCCGCCCGGTCGTCGACGACTCGTTCCTGCTGCTCCTCAACAGTCACTGGGAGCCGGTCGGCTTCCGCCTTCCGGGCCCCTCCTACGGCGAACGCTGGCGGGCCCTCATCGACACGGCCGACCCGGAGGGCACCCCGGACGAGTCCGAGCACAAGGCCGGGACGGGCCTCACCGTCGGAGCCCGCAGCCTCGTCCTGCTGTCCCGCCCGTCACGCGCGACGCGCGAGCAGGAGTGACTTGACGCCGGGCGGGCAACGACATGCGTGAGGGGGCGACGCCCGGCGGGCGTCGCCCCCTCACGCATGTCGCGCAGGACGTCAGAAGTGACCTTGCGGGGCAGCGATGAGGATCAGCGGTCGCGGCGTGCGGTCACGGTGAACTGCGCCCCGTCGTGGTCGCGCAGCACCGCCTCGTCGCTGCCCTTCGACAGGACGCTGCCCCCGTGGAGCTCGGCCGCGCGGGCACAGGCCTCGACGTCGTCGACGGAGAAGTGGACCTGCCAGTGCGGCCGGATCGCGGGGTCGGGGGCCGCCTCCAGGGCCCCGGACTCGATCCGGGCCACCACGTCCCCGCGGCTGCGCAGCACGACCTCGCCGCCCTCGTAGTGCACCTCGCAGCAGCCGGGCCGCTGGGTCGCCCACTCGAGGATCTCGCCGTAGAAGATCGCCGCGTCGAAGGCGTCCCGGGTGTGGAGCGTGATGAAGGCCGGCTGCGCGTTGCGCCAGGTCTCCCAGTCGGTGAAGAGGTCGCCCTCCCAGATGCCGAAGGTCGCCCCGTCGCGGTCGGCGAGCAGCGCCGCCCGCCCCGGCGGCAGCGAGATCGGCCCCACCGCGACCGTCCCCATGCGCTCCTGCACCCGCGCGACCGCTTCGTCCGCGCTGCGCACCGCGAAGTACGGCGTCCACGCCACCGCCATCTGCCACATGGTCGCCACCCCCGCGATGCCGGCCACCGGCGAGCCGTCCGCCAGTGCGATCCGGAACCGGTCGCCGAGCTTGGCCGGCCGCCACTGCCAGCCCAGCACGGCACCGTAGAACTCCTCGGTCGCCTTGACGTCGCGGCTGGTCAGGCTCACCCAGCAGGGAGCGCCGAACACGGAGTGTGATGAGACGACGTCCTTCGTGCCGGAGGAGGTGGGCATGTCGTGGTTCATGGCAGTCGCGTCCTGATCTCGTCGGCCTGGCAGCCACCGGAGGGTTGACACCAGTGTCCAACCGGAACCGCTGTGGGCGCCTGCCGAGTACCCCGGCGAGGGCGCCGAAACGGTGTCCCGCCTGGTCCGCCCCGGTGGCACCGGGCGGGCCGAGTGACGACGATGGAGGGGTCGGACACTGCGTCAAGGTACTCAAGCATCCGGTGGGACCTCCGGCGCAGAGGCGCACCGCACCCGGAGGTGACCATGCCCACGGACGGGGGCTCGGACCGGATCCTCGCCCTGCAGGAAGAGGTCCAGCAGCTGAAGGAGGCGGTGGTCTCCCATGCCGTCGTGGACCAGGCGATCGGGATGGTCGTGGCGCTCGGCAGGATCTCCCCCGACCGGGGGTGGGCCGTGCTGAAGGAGGTCTCGCAGCACACCAACATCAAGCTGCGCAACGTCGCCGAACTGATCCTCGTCTGGGGGCGCACGGGCGTGATGCCCGAGGAGATCCGGTCCGTCCTGGAGGACGCCCTCGACCGCGCAGGACCGACGCAGATCCCCGGATCCCCGCCGGAGGTGTGAGCCCGGCGGGGATCCGGGGAACCGGACGCCTTCGATTCAGCGGGCCTCGGCGAGCAGCTCCTCTCGCAGATGGGCGAAGCAGCTGCTGAGCAACCGGGAGACGTGCATCTGCGAGATGCCCAGCTGGTCGGCGATGCGGCTCTGTGTCATGCCCTTGAAGAACCGCAGATACAGGATGATCCGTTCGCGCTCCGGCAGCGCCTCCAGGCAGGGCCGTACGGCCACCCGGTTGACGACGGTGTCGAAAGCCGGGTCGGGCCCGCCGATCGCGTCCCCGAGGGCGTAGCCGTCGGTCCCGGGCATCTCGGCCTCCAGCGACAGCGCGGAGAAGCACTCCAGGGCCTCCATGCCGGTGCGCACCTCACCCTCGGTGAGCTGGGCGTACTCGGCGATCTCGGCGACGCTCGGGGTGCGCCCCGGGGTGGTCTGCGACAGCTCCTTCGCCGCGTGCCGCACGCGGTTGCGCAGGTCCTGGACCCGGCGGGGTACGTGCAGCGTCCACATGTGGTCGCGGAAATGGCGCTTGATCTCGCCGGTGACCGTCGGCACCGCGTACGCCTCGAAGGCGTTGCCGCGGGCCGGGTCGTAGTGGTCGACCGCCTTCACCAGGCCGAGTGCGGCGACCTGGTACAGGTCCTCGAGTGCCTCGCCACGGCCCCGGAAGCGGACGGCGATCCGCTCGGCCATGGGCAGCCAGGCCTCGACCAGCTCGTCCCGCAGGGCCTTGCGCTCGGGACCCTCGGGCAGACGGGCGAGACGTGCGAACGCCGCCGCGGTGTCGGGAGCGTCGTCGTGGGGGTGCGTTCGGGTGCTGCCGGCGATACGCATGGTGCGCACCTCCCTGAGCAGGTGCTGAATGGGGCAGACACCGTGGGAAGCGCGGCCTCGGACATCACGGAAAAGCACCGGGAGTCCGGGCGGCCGGCTCCCCACGTACGTGCCTCCTGTCCGAAGCACTGACAATTCAGACAATACGGCATTTGGGGGATGTGGGCGCTCTCGAGGTCGCCGCCCTTTCGGGCCCGTCACGCCCCACCCGACGCCGAGGCCACCGGCCCCGGGGCTGAAAACGCCCGATCTCCGGGCAGACGAGGGGCTCCCCCGGGCAGCGGAGATCGCCCGCCGGGCCGACGCGCCCGATTCCCGGGCCGGGCGAGAGGCCCCCCGGGCAGCGGAGACCCCCTGGCT
The DNA here is from genome assembly GCF_021474405.1 of [Streptosporangium] indianense. GTDB lineage: Bacteria > Actinomycetota > Actinomycetes > Streptomycetales > Streptomycetaceae > Streptomyces > Streptomyces indiaensis. Next base: position 17,474 of record NZ_JAKEIO010000113.1, on the reverse strand, counting down.
GACGTGCCCGATTCCCGGGCAGGCGAAAGGGTGCCTGGGTGGTGGAGCCCCCCTCGCGGGCCTGGTGCGCCCGATTCCCGGGCCGACGGGACCGGCTCCCGGGTCCGAGGCGCCCGATTCATCGTCGCTGCGCTGCCCGGCGGAGCCCTGATTGCCGCCCGCCCAACGTGCTCGCCGTCGCCGCGATCAACGTCCTTCAGCTCGGTCTTCATCTCCTGCCTGTCGTCCTGTCTGTGGACGACCGTCGCCGCAATCGCCCTCGGTGCTGCTGGGCCGTCCGGCCTGTTGATCTTCACTCGTGGAAGTGATGTGCGGCACGCCTGGGCAAGCGCTTTCTCCCGCTCTCTCCGGATAACCGCTGGGCACGGCTTGATCACCGATCAGAAAGGATGAACTGCCAGGCCACAGCGCATTCTGCTCATTTGACAGTGCGCTGAGACCACAGATAGGAAGCAGCTTCCAGAGGTCGAGAGGGTGCAGCGTGTACGAGCCGAACGTGGTCGGGGACTGGCAGGAGTACGACGAGCATGCCGGTCTGCGCGTCCGCGTCCACCGTCTGGAACTGGCCGAGCCGCCGCGCGGCCGGGACGACGCCGCCGACGGACTGACGTACTTCTGCCTCCGTGTGACGGTCGAGAACCGCGGCACCCGTCATCTCGGCGTGCACCTGGAGGACGGCCAGATCGACGTCCGCCTCGGTCCGGACGGGGAGAGCGCCTTCATCGACTGGCGCAACTCCCAGTTCATCGAGGGCTTCGACGTCTACCCGCTGCGCCGGGCCACCGCCGTGCTCTACGCGGCCGGCGCCGAGGCCGCTCTGAGCCTGGTGGACGTCCAGGTGCAGTTGCGCGTCGAGGAGGAGTGGACCGACCGCCGGCTGTGGTCGGGCGGCATCGGCGCGCACGAGGGAGCCGTCGGAGGTCAGCAGGGCGCGGTGCGGGACAGTCTGGCGCACCAGGTGAGCGTCTTCCTGCGGGATCAGGCGGAGGAAGGCACCGCCTGATCCGGCGTCAGGGCATGGGAACCGGCCACTGCCCGGGTCGCCCGGGCCGTCGCGCGGGTCAGTGCGGGATGCCGTCGATGATCTCGCGGGCACCCTGACGCAGCAGGGCCACGGCGACCGACGTGCCGAGGGTGGCCGGGTCGAGCCGGCCCGCCCACTCGTGGGCGTTGAGGCGCGTCTTGCCGTCCGGGGTGAACACACAGGCTCGCAGGGACAGTTCGCCACTGCGGTCCACCTGCGCGAACCCGGCGATGGGGCTGTTGCAGTGCCCCTGGAGCACATGCAGGAACATCCGCTCGGCGGTGGTCTCCCGGTGGGTGTCCGGGTCGCCGAGGCCGCTCACCGCGTCGATCAGCGCGGCGTCGTCCTCACGGCACTGCAACGCCAGTACCCCCGCGCCGATGGGCGGCATCATCGTCTCGGTCGAGAGGATCTCGCTGATGACGTCCTCGCGGCCGATGCGCTCCAGGCCGGAGACCGCGAGCAGCAGCGCGTCCGCCTCCCCGGCGGCCAGCTTCGCGAGCCGCTTGTTGGCGTTGCCCCGGAACGGCACGCACTCCAGGTGCGGGTGCGTGGCGGCCAGCTGCGCGACGCGGCGCACCGAGGAGGTGCCGATCCGGGTCCCGGCGGGCAGCTCGTCCAGGGTGAGCCCGCCCGGGTGGATCAGGGCGTCGCGGATGTCGTCCCGCTTGAGGAACGCGGCGAACACCGTGCCCGCCGGGAGCGGCCGGTCGGCCGGCACGTCCTTCACACAGTGCACGGCGAGATCGGCCTCGCCGGCCAGCAGCGCCGCGTCGACCTCCTTGGTGAACGCGCCCTTGCCCTCGACCTGGGACAGATCTCCCATCCACTTGTCGCCGGTGGTCTTCACCGGCACGACCTCGGTGCGCACTCCGGGATGGGCGGTGGCCAACTCGGTCCGGACGCGCTCCACCTGGGCGAGCGCCATGGGGGAGTCACGGGAGACGATGCGAATCAGTTCGGGGACGGACATGCGGACACGATAGACCCTCTCGTGGGCGTGTTCGTGCCGTACCTCCCCCGACTGCCGGGAGACGTACGTCAGTTCGGGACGAGTGGATCTCCCCGCGAGGCGGCGCCGCCTGGCGGCGTGGCGGGCGGCCGCACGAGCCCGCCCCGGCCGGGGGCCCGGCCGGGGACCGCGCGTCAGGCGTACGGGTCGAAGGAGATGCCGGAGGGCTTGGCCTTCGCGAGGTGGTTGGCGAAGTCGCCGTCCTTCAGGCCGAAGTGGGCGCTGCCGAAGTCGTACGACGTGAGCTTGTCGCGCACCCCGGCCGGGTAGCCGTTCCAGCCGACCAGCGCCGGGTACTGCCAGGTGCGCTTGTGGTTCTCCGGCGGCTCGTCGTTCGTGTTCGCGGCGCGGAAGCAGTGCGTGCTGATGCCGTCCTTGTGGTAGACGATCTTCGCGTGCGTGCCGTCGAAGCGGATCGCGGAAGCCGCGTGCACGGTGAACGACCCGTGGTTGGACGTCGACACGTACTTGACCTGGTTGTCCTGCACGAACACCGCGACGTGCTCGAAGTCGTGCCGGTGGCCGCCGATGCCGCTGCCGGGCAGGGCCTGATCCTTCTCGAAGTAGAGGGCGTACAGGATGGCGCACCAGCCGTTGTTGCACTTGGAACGCGCGTAGCCGTTGGTGTTGTCGAGGTCCGAGGCGTCCCGGCAGTTGCCGTTCAGGGCGCCGCTCGGTTTCAGACCGCCGTTCACCGTGCCGTCCGGGCCGATCGCCGGCGTGGAGTAGCAGCCGTCGGTGTCGTAGTCGTAGGCGGGCTGGTACGTCTGCTCCAGCGGGTCCGCGTGGGCGGGCAGCGCCGACGGCGGTGCCGCGAAGGCCGTGGCGGGGGCCGCGAGGACGAGGGCGGCGGCACCGGCCGCTCCGGTGAGCCATCTCCTGCTGTGGCGGGCGAACGTGCGTGACGACACTGCGTCCTCCTTGGTCCGGGCGCAGCCCAACGGCTGTGGGGGAAAGGGGGGTTCAGCTTCCAGGCTGAACGCGTCCATGCCAAGAGGGGCGGAGGATCTCCGCAGTGAATCGCAGCCCAACAGTGGGAGATCGGCCGTCGTTTCAGGCCATGTCGTCCGGGAGGTCGGCCGCCGCGTCCTCGGGAGCCAGATCGGGGCGGAGCCGCAGCCAGGACGGCTGCCTCAGCAGCCCCTCCCGGGTGCGGGTGCTGTAGCGGACCTCACCGACCATGCGGGGGACCACCCAGTGCGCTCCCGGGGCGCGGGGAGCGGGGTCGAAGGGGCAGACACCCGTCGCGGCGGCCTCCAGCAGCCCGGCGAGTTCCGTGCGTTCGGCCTCGCTCCAGCCCGTGCCCACGCTGCCGACGTAGCGCAGCCGGCCCGCGGCGCGCTGGCCGACCAGCACCGCGCCCGGCAGGCCGGTGAGCCGTCCCTTGCCGGGCTGCCAGCCGCCGATCAGGACGTCCTCGGTGCGCATGTTGCGGATCTTGATCCAGGCCCGGGAGCGGATCCCCGGTTCGTACACGGAGTCCAGCCGCTTGCAGACCAGGCCCTCCAGGCCGTGCTCCCGGGTGGCGCGCAGGGCCTCGGCCCCGTGGCCGACGAGTGCCCGCGGCGTCGACCAGGAGGGCCCGGTGAGGGCGAGGTCCTCCAGCGCGGCGCGGCGTCGTGCGTAGGGGAGGCGCAGGAGGGAGTGGCTCTCCAGGTGCATCAGGTCGAACAGCACGAGGTGGACGGGGACCTCCGCCGCCCGCCGGGCGGCCCTGGCGGGTGCGTGGGCCAGGCCCATCCGGGACTGCAGCAACTGGAAGCTCGCGCGGCCCTCGGCGTCCAGGGCCATGACCTCGCCGTCCAGAACGGCGGGGGTCGTGCCGAGGGCGGTGCCCAGCGGCCGGAGTTCGGGGTAGGCGGCGGTGATGTCGTCTCCGGAGCGGGCGCGCAGCAGCACGGTGCCGTCCCCGGGCAGATAGACCACCACCCGCTGCCCGTCCTGCTTGGTCTCGTAGGCCCAGCGCGCGTCCTGCGCGGCGGGCGGCAGGGTGCCGGAGGTGGCGAGCATGGGCGGGATCAGCGGCAGGTCCACGGGTCAGGTGTCGACGAACCGGCGGGCCCTCACGCATGTTCTCCGGCTGTTTCCCCTGAACGGCGCCGACGAGATCGAGCGTGCGCTCATCCGCATCACCTACCTGAGCGCCCGCGCGCCGCCACGACCGGCTGACGGCCCTGGCGGGCGTCCCCCTGGACCGCGGTCAGCGTGCGGCGGGGTCAAGCGGATCCGCCCGCACGGCTGCCGCCGATCCCCGGGGACGCCGGTTCGCGCAGACCGCACAGCAGCAGGCGGCCGAGTGCGGGCACCCAGCAGCCACTGCGCCTGCCGGCGCCCACCGACCCGCGGCTGGCAGCCGTCTGCGCGCTCGTGCACGCCGACCCGGCCGACGTCCGCACCCTCGCCGAGCTCGGCGCCGCGACCGGGGTGGGGGAGCGGACCCTCAGCCGGCTCTTCCGCGCGGAGTTCGGCATGTCATACCCGCAGTGGCGCACACAGTCGCGGCTCTACCACGCTTTGCGGATGCTCGCCGACGGCCTGCCCGTCACGACCGTCGCCCACCGCTGCGGCTGGTCCTCCGCGAGCGCCTTCATCGACGTCTTCCGCCGCTCCTTCGGCTACACACCGGGCAGACATCACGGGCACACACGGGGCCCGGTGGACTGACCTCGCTACCGACCGGTAATAATGCGCGGCAGGCCTTCAGAGGAGGAACCGTGCCCCGGTCCGAACGCTCACCCCTGCTGCTCGCCGGCCTGCTGGCCACCGCGGGCGTCGCCCACTTCGCCAGTCCCCGCCCGTTCGACGCCACGATCCCGCGCGGCCTGCCCGGCACGCCCAGGGCCTGGACCTACGCGAGCGGCGCCGCCGAACTCGCGCTGGCCGCCGGTCTGGCGCTGCCCCGCACCCGCAAGGCCGCCGCCCTCGCCACGGCGGCCTTCTTCGTCGGGGTGTTCCCCGCCAACGTCAAGATGGCCGCCGACTGGCGCCACCGCCCCACCCCGCAGAAGGCCGCCGCCTTCGGACGTCTGCCCCTGCAGGTGCCCCTCGTGCTCTGGGCCCGCGGCGTCGCCCGCAACGTGGAGGGCAGGCCGTGACCGCGCGCGTGGAGCCCGGGGACAAGGCCGACGACTTCGCCCTGCCCGACGAGACCGGCACCGTGCGCAGCCTGTCCGGGCTGCTCGCCGAGGGACCCGTCGTGCTCTTCTTCTACCCGGCCGCCCTCACCCCGGGCTGCACCGCCCAGGCCTGCCACTTCCGCGATCTCGCGGCCGAGTTCGCCGCCGTCGGAGCGCGCCCCGTCGGCATCAGCGGCGACGCCGTGGAACGGCAGCAGGAGTTCGCCGGCCGGCACGGCCTCGGCATGCCGCTGCTGTCCGACGCCGACGGTACGGTCCGTGAGCGGTTCGGCGTGAAGCGCGGCTTCTCACTGGCGCCCACCAAGCGCACCACCTTCGTCATCGCGCAGGACGGCACCGTCCTCGACGTCGTCCGCAGCGAACTGCGCATGAACGCGCACGCCGACCGGGCCCTCACCGCCCTGCGCTCCCACCGGGCCTGACACCGTCGCGCGCACGACGGCGACCACGGCCCGCCGGTCACCGCTGCCCGCACCCTCGCCCAGGTCCCGCAGGCCCCGGCATGGGAAGGCGGCCGCCGCCGCTCACTCCCCGGCCGCGTCCGACGCGACCTGGGCGAGGGTGCGGCCGGACTTGGCCGAGCGGGCGCGGCGCGGATCGGGAGCCCCGTGCGGACGGGCCGCGTCCCCGGACCGCTTCACGAGCAGCCAGGCCTCCTCGCCGTCACCGCTCCGGCCGCCGCGGAACCGGGTCAGGGCGTACTCGCCGTGCAGCTTGGCACCGCTCAGCCGGAACGTGGCGTGCCCGCGCTCCAGCGACTCGGCGAAGTCGACGGGCCGGCCCTGGCGGTCATGGCTCAACGGCTCGTACGTGCCGTGGTCCCAGACGATCACCGTGCCACCGCCGTACTCGCCGCCCGGGATCACGCCCTCGAACTGCTCGTACTCCAGCGGATGGTCCTCCGTGGGCACGGCCAGCCGCTTGTCCTTCGGGTCCGCCGAGGGGCCCTTGGGGATCGACCAGGACTTCAGCACGTCGCCCACCTGGAGCCGGAAGTCGAAGTGCATCGTGCTCGCGTCATGGATCTGCACCACGAACCGGGGCGCGCCCCCGGCCGAGGCACTGCGTCCCCGGGGCTCGCCGGTCCGGTCGAAGTCGCGTTTGCCGCGGTAGTCCCGCAGCCGGTCCCGCTCGGCCACCTGCGGCTCCTTCCTGTCTCGCGCGCCCCGGGTACCCGTCAGAATTCCTCGTGCACCTCGGGGTCGCCGCCCACCCGCCGGTGCGCCCGGTCGGCCACGGCCCGCATCTCGTCCTCGCTCAGCTCGAAACCGAACACGTCGAGGTTGGCGCGCTGCCGCTCGGGGTTGGCCGACTTCGGGATCGGCACCGCGCCCAGCTGCGTGTGCCAGCGCAGCACGACCTGCCCCGGCGACACCCCGTGCGTCTCGGCGATCCGCGCCACAGCGGGATCCTCCAGCAGGTCGGTGCCCCGCCCCAGCGGGCTCCAGCTCTCGGTGACGATGCCCTTGCCCGCGTGGAAGGCACGCAGATCGTCCTGCGGCAACAGCGGGTGCAGCTCGATCTGGTTGACGGAGGGCAGCACCCCGGTCTCCTCCTCCAGCCGCTCGATGTGCCCGGCCGTGAAGTTGGAGACGCCGATCGACCGCACGAGCCCCTCCTCGCGCAGCTTGATCATGGCCTTCCACGAGTCGACGTACCGGTCCACACGCGGCAGCGGCCAGTGGATCAGGTACAGGTCGACGTACTCCAGGCCGAGGCGGGCCCGGGACGCCTCGAAGGAGGCGAGGGTCTCCTCGTAGCCGTGGTGCCGGCCCGGGAGCTTCGTCGTGACGACGACGTCCTCGCGCGGCACCACCCCGGAGGCCACACCGCGGCCGACCCCCGTCTCGTTGCGGTAGTTCGTCGCCGTGTCGATCAGGCGGTAACCCGCCTCCAGGGCCGACAGGACCGCCTGCTGCGCCTCGTCGTCGCCGAGCGGCCAGGTGCCGAGGCCCAGGGCGGGGAGCGTCGTACCGTCGTTGAGCGTGTGCGTCGGGATGCTGATCACCGTCGGGCCTTCCCGTTGACTGTGCGTGCGGCTGTGTCGTCCCTCCAGCGTCACGGATAGGGGGAGCAATGATCAACCGGACAGGCGGGGGACAAGGACGGCGGACGGCGTGGACAGCGCCGAGGACCTGAATGACGCCGGCATCATCTACGCCGTCATGTCCCTGCGCAGGGTCCCCGTTCCCGAGGGCCTGCACCGCACCCACTCCGTCCTCGCCGACTGCCTGCCCGAGGACGACTCGCTGCCCGCGGTCATCCCCGCCGAGCGCCCGCGCGGTTGCCGCGACGCGTTGCGCGCCGACGGCGGCGGTGTTCCCGTACCCGGTGGACACGGGGCTCGCTCTCTGCACGGTCGACGGGAGGGCGCTGTTCCGGAACACCGTGATCCGCGAGTTCAGGGTGCAGGACGGGAGCGCCGCCTGGTCACCGCTGCCCCGAGAACCGCATGAGGCAGCGGCGGCACTCCTGATGGTCGCCCCAGGCGGAGATCGCTGTCACGATCTCCGGGGAAGGCAGGACCACGACCAGCGGAGTGTTCATGACGACGGACAGCGGGACGACCGACGAGGCGGCGCGGGCGGCCGGGGTGGAGGTGGAACCGGTGGCGGGGTACATCGGGGCGGAGATCGGCGGTGTAGACCTGGCCGCGGACCTCGACGACGCCGTGGTCGCCGCCATCAGGGCCGCTGTGCTGCGGTGGAAGGTGGTGTTCTTCCGGGGGCAGCGGCTGGACCACGCCGGGCACGTGGCGCTGGCGCGGCGGTTCGGGGAGCCGGTGGTGCTGCCGCGGCGGGGCAAGGCCTCGCCCCCCGACGTCCCCGAGGTCGAGACGACCGCCGACCGGCTGGAACTGGGCGGGCGGTTCGGGATGGAGCACGACGAGTGGCTGCGCCGGCGCCGCCACACGCTGCTGCGCGGCTGGCACTGCGACCACGGCGCCCGCGTCGACCCGCCCGCCGCGACGATCCTGCGCGCCGAGACCGTACCGCCCTACGGCGGCGACACCACCTGGGCGAACCTGGCGGCGGCGTACGCCGGACTCTCCGCGCCGCTGCGGCAGTTCGTCGACGGACTGCGCGCCGAGCACCGGCTCGGCGTCGGCTACCAGCCACGGCCCGGCGACGACGCGTACGTCCGGCACCTGCTGGAGAGGCAGGTCGCCTCCCGGCACCCGCTGGTGCGCGTCCACCCCGAAACCGGAGAGCGGATCCTCTACGTCAACGGCTACTACGTCGAGCAGATCGCCGGCCTCTCCCGGCCCGAGAGCGCCGCGATCCTGGAGATGCTGCTGGAGCAGGCGGTCCGGCCCGAGTACACGGTCCGGTTCCGCTGGGAGGCGGGCAGCGTGGCGTTCTGGGACAACCGCGCCACCATGCACCTCGCCCCCGGCGACACCGCCCACCTCGACCATCCAAGGATCATGCACCGCGTGATGCTCGCCGGGGACGTACCGGTCGGGGTGGACGGCACACCGTCGGAGCCGATCACCGGGACCGAGCCGGGCCGCTGGTGACCCGGGGGACGCCGCGCGTCGCGCTCGGGCCAGGCGCGACGGAACCCGGCCGTGGTGCCGAGGGATCCCGTGCGCGGCGCTCGGCTTCGGCGGTCCCGGCTAAGCGCCCGGCCGCCATCCCAGGGCCGGCCCCAGCTTCGTCGCCATGTCGGTGAGGATCTGTACGTAGTCCTCGTGCTCGAAGGAGAAGGGCAGGGCGAACGCCACCTCGTCCACCTCCCGGAACGCGGCGTGTTCCCGCAGCCGTTCCGCGATCTCCGCCGAGGTCCCGACCACGTCCGGCGCGAACAACAGCCGCGCCGGGCCCTGCGGTGACGCCGTGCGGGGAGTGCGCTGCGCGGCGTACTCCTCGTACCGGGCGCGCTGCCCGGGCGAGGCCGAGTCCGTGGGGATGACGACCAGGCCCTGCGAGACGCGGGCGGCTTCACCGTCGGGGTGGGCGGCCCGGAAGGCGCGGATCTGGGCGAGCTGGATCTGCGCGAAGTCGTAGGGCCCCTCGGGCTCTTCGGCCTTCACGACGCTGCTGGTGAGGAGGTTCATGCCGTGCTCGCCGGCCCATCGGGCCGACCGCAAACTGCCACCGCCGTACCAGAGGCGCCGGCCCAGGCCGGGGGAGTGCGGCTGCACCCGGTCCGAGAAGACCTCGATGCCCTCGACGCCGCTGAAGTCCGTCGCCGGTTCGCCCCGCACGAAGTCCAGCAGCCGCTCGACCCGCCCGTAGCCGAAGTCCTCGGCGTCGGCCGTGTCCGGGTAGAGCGCCCCCTTGACCTGGTCGAAGTGCAGGGGAGGGCCCACGCTCACGCCGGGGTTGAGACGTCCGCCCGACAGCAGGTCCACGGTGGCGAGGTCCTCGGCCAGCCGCAGCGGGTTCTCCCAGCCGAGTGGGATCACCGCCGTGCCGAGTGCGATACGGCGCGTGCGCTGGGACGCCGCCGACAGGACCGCGACCGGCGAGGAGATGCCGTACTGCAGATGCCGGTGCCGCACCCACGCACTGTCGAAGCCGAGCCTCTCGCCCAGCTCGATGATCTCCAGGGTGGACTCGTGGCCCCGGCGCGGATCGGCCGGGTCGAACAGTCCGATGGTCAGGAAACCCAGCGTGCGCAGCGGTCGTGGGGTCGGTGGCACGAGCCCTCCAGCATGGAACATGCGATGGCGTACGACGATGCCAACCCGGCTGCGGTCCTCGCTGTTCCCTGCCGCCGGGCCGGTGCCCGCCCCGCCCGGTCAGCGCAGCGGGATCGTCACCTCGTCCTCGACCGGCGGGTCGATCTCCTGGGCGCGGTTGCCGGTCGCCGCGTGGCAGCGCAGCCGGACCGCCTCGGGGGAGACGTCCAGGCGCAGGAAGCACTTGAAGAACGGCGGGTCGTAAGTCGCCGAGCTCGGCGAGAACAGCGACGTGTAGATCTTCCGCACCGGCAGCCGGAAGCGCGTGGCCCGGTCGGGGCGGCGCCCGGTGCCGAGCAGCCCGGCGACCAGGCGGACGCGCCGGGTGAGACGGGCCGGGGCGCCCGGGGCGCGGGTGGGCTTGATACCGAGCCGCTCCGCGATCACGGCCATCGCCTCGGCCTCGGTGAGCGTGAAGAAACGGCGCATCCGCAGCCGGCGGCCGTAGAGGCGGCTGTAGAAGGCCAGCGAGTCGCCGCGCAGCGGGTAGCAGCGGAAGTCCTGCTCGGTGACGCCCGCGACGTCGACGCGCGGGATCGTGTGGGTGGCGTGCATGAACGCGCCGCCCCCGCCCGCGACGACGTACTGGAGCGTGCGGCCGTCGTCCAGCCGCACCGGGTAGCGCTGGTAGTTGTGGATGTCGCCGCCGATCGCCGCCACGTAGTGGTGGCCGGGGTCGCGGACGATGTCGTCGACGGTGCCGCCCCCCTCGATCGCGCACGGCTCGCGCCGGCCGTCCACGTACAGCGGTGAGCCGGTGACCAGGATCTTCGGGCGTGGCCCCCGGGACACCTCGCGCAGCCAGGCGCCCTGCTCGGCGTCGAGGGTGCCGAGCAGCCCTGTGTCGATGCCGATGATCCGCAGCGGGCCGGCGTCGATCGCCCAGTACGGGCCCGGCTGGACGGCCTGCTGTTCGGGCGCGTCCCGCAGCTTCCGTGCCTCCGGCAGACCTTGTCCCTCGTCCGGGCGCGGCCGGTGCCACAGCAGCGACCGCAGCCACGCCCGGGTGAGGGGGCGCGGCCGGGGTCCGGGCGGCAGGGGCGGGGCGTCGTCGCAGAAGACGCGCATGAAACCGCCGAGGCCCTCGTACCAGTCGTGGTTGCCGGGTATCGCGTAGATCGGCGCCCGATAGTCCCGGTAGGGGCGGAAGAACTTGGTGCCGTAGTCGTCCGCGCTGCCCACCGGGTAGATCACGTCACTGGCCAGCACGGCGAAGCTGGTGCCCTGACCGGTCTTCAGAAGGCCCGGCACGACGGCGTACTGGGGGTCGTCGCCCTCGCCGGTGTCGCCGATGACCAGGAACGAGAACCGGTCCGGATCGTCGCGGCGGATCACCTTGTCGGCCGGTGCGCCGGAGGCCGCCCGCTGCGCCACCCACCGGCTGCGCGTCCGGCCGGTGGGGTCCCCGAACCAGGAGGCCAGCACGCCGTTGCGGGCGACCCACAGCATCTTCGGGTTCAGCCAGGAGATCTTCTCGGCCGTCGGCGGCATCAACTGACGGTATGCGCCCCGTTCGCTGGTGCCCCAGCCGGCGCCTTCGGCGGTATCGCGTGAGGAGTCGGACACCGGTGCACCGTAACAATCGGTCCAGGTCCCGTCCGCAGGCGGGCCGCTCACGGCCTGCGTGCGGAGGTGACCGACGACCGCCGCGAAGGGCGGTGCCGGGCCGCCGAGTTGGCGTCCGGCGCGTCCGGCCGGAGTGCCGGTGACCGCTCGCTCAGCAGCCCGTCTTCCGCGACTGCGCGTCGAGCAGCGAGCGCACGAGGCACCGCAGCCTCAGCGCCCCTCCCGGACAGGCCACCCGATAGTCCGCCAACTCGTGTCGGCGGGGAGCCGATCGAGGTCAGAATGTGCGCTTCAGCAGGTCCAGCAGCGCCGACCAGTGCCGCTCGTCGCCCTCCTGGTGGTACGCCGCGGTGTCGGCCTGCGTGAAGCCGTGCGGCGCGCCCGCGTACACCTCGCACCGGTGGCGCACGCCCGCCGCCGTCAGGGCCTGCTCCAGGCGCTCGATCTGCTCCTCGGGCAGGGAGTGGTCCTGGTTGGCGTGGCCGAAGTACAGCTCGGCGGTGACCTCGCCGGCCACCAGGTGGGGACTGTCCGGGGTGTCCGTGGCCAGCTGCCCGCCGTGGAAGCCGGCCGCGGCCGCGACCCGGTCCGGGTAGGTGCCCGCGGTCAGCAGCGAGAGGCGGGCGCCCATGCAGTAGCCGGTCACCGCGACCGGGCCGTCGGCCACCGCCGGCGACTCGGCCAGCCACCGCAGATACGCCCCGGCGTCCCGCATCGCCCGCTCGTTCGTCAGTTCCCGCATGGCCGGCCCGATGCGCCCGAATATCTCCGGACGCGCCCCCGGGTCGATGAACTCGGGAAGGTCGAACAGCGGTGCGCGACCGTGCCGGTGGAACACGTTCGGCACCAGCACCGCGTACCCCTCGGCGGCGAGCCGGTCGGCCATGGACCGCAGCTGCGGACGCAGCCCGAAGGCGTCCATGAAGAGCAGGACCGCCGGGTGGGCGGCCCCGTCGGCCGGGTGGGCCAGATACGCGTCGGCGGTGCCGTCCCCGGTGGGGATGTCGACGGCGGTTCCCTGGACGGCGGTCATGGCTGAGCTGCCTCTCTGCGGGGGCGGGGGCGCGACCCGTCCGCGTGACCGGGCGGATCACGGGCATCGTGACACGCCCCTTCCCGGGGTAATTCGCCCACCCCCGCCGCACGGTTGAGCCGTGAACGGCCTTTGCTGCGCCCTTTACTCGAAGCGTGACGGGTCGCCCGCGCCGTACCGCACGATCTCGGCCTCCCCACCGGAGAAGTCGACGACCGTCGTCGGCTCGGTTCCGCAGTCACCGGAGTCGACCACCCCGTCCAGCACGTGGTCGAGCAGGTCCTTGATCTCCCAGCCCTGCGTCAGCGGCTCCTCCTCGCCGGGCAGCAGCAGGGTGCTGGACAGCAGCGGCTCACCGAGCTCGGCGAGCAGGGCCTGCGTGACGACGTGGTCGGGGATGCGCACGCCGACGGTCTTCTTCTTGGGGTGCTGCAGCACGCGCGGCACCTCCTTCGTCGCGGGCAGGATGAACGTGTAACTACCGGGCGTCGACGCCTTGATCGCGCGGAACACGTCGTTGTCGATCCGCACGAACTGGCCGAGCTGGGCGAAGTCCTGGCACACGAGCGTGAAGTGGTGCCGGTCGTCCAGCTTGCGGATCGTACGGATCCGGTCGATGCCGTCGCGGCTGCCGATGCGGCAGCCCAGTGCGTAGCAGGAGTCCGTGGGGTAGGCGACAAGAGCGTCGGCACGGATGCTGTCGGCGATCTGGCCGATGGTGCGGGCCTGCGGGTTGTCGGGGTGCACGTCGTAGTACTTCGCCATCCGCCGAGCTTATGCCGCCGGTGCGGGTCGGCGGCGCAGGAGGGGGTCGGGCCCGGGGACACCCGCCCCCGCTGTCCGGTATCCGGGCCCGCAGGACCGCCCGGCGGACGTGCGGTAACGTCCCCGACCGGTGTGCCGGAGGCGGCACGAGGAGCGAGGGGAAGGCCCAGGTGGCTGGCCGAGAGGACGGGAACCGGCTGCGGGAGACGCAGACCGGCACGGGCCCGGAGTGGGCGGAGGAACTGCTCGAGCATCTGCGCCCGACCGGGCGCGACGTCCGCAGAGTCGTCGCCTGGCTCTCCGGGGCCCTGGGCGCGACCGTGGCCCTGCAGGACGCCGCCGGGAACCTCGTCGCCGGGAACCCGATCCCGCTCGACGAGGACCTGGTCGCGGACATCACCGCCGGCCGGATCGCCTCCGCGGCCTGGGAGAACGGCGAGCGCCACCTGCGCCTGGTCAGGGTGGACCACCCGTCCCACGCGTGCGTGCTGGCCGTCTCCCGGCAGGCGCCCTTCGACCGGCGGGCCTCCGGCGTCGTCACGCACACCGCCCAGGTGATCGAGCTGCTGCTCACGGCGAGGGAGTCCACCGCCGCCGGGCACCGGCTGCGCCGGGCCACCGCCGACCTGCGCCTGGCGATCCTGCAACTGCTGATGGTCGAGGACACCATCGCCGCCCGCCGCGTCGCCGCCGGACTCTGGCCCGGCCTGCTCGACGCCGACACGGCCTGCGTGTACGTCGTCGAGTCCGCCCCCGCCGTGCGGGACCGCATCGCCGAGGAGTGCCTGGACACCACCCGGGAGGACGCCCTGGTGGTGCGCTGCCCGGCCATGGACGGGCACGTGATCGTCGTCAGCCCCAGGGAGACCACGGACGAGGCCCTGCGGTCGCTCGTCGGACGCCACCCGGGCCTCTTCCTCGGCGGCAGCGTCCGCCAGAGCCTCGCCCAGACCGCCACCGCCTACGGGCAGGCCGTCAGCGCCCTGGCGGTCGCCCACTTCCGGGCGGACAAGACGGCCGTCTACGCCGAGCGCACCCACCCCGAACGCCTGATGGACCCGGTGGCGCTGCGCGCCTGGACCTCCCGCGTGCTGCGCCCCCTCGACGCCCTGCCGCACCACACCCGCGCCGAGCTCCTCGCCACCACCCGGCTCGGCCTGGAGTTCACCGCCGTCAACGCCGCCAAAGTCCTCGGCGTCAGCCGCAACACCGTCCGCGCCCGCATGGAACGCGTCGAGACCCTGCTCGGCACCGACTTCGCCGACCTCACGGTCCGGGCCGTGGTTCACCTGGCGCTCAACACCCGGATCGGGCTGCCCGACACCCTCCCCGCCGACGACACCGCGGATCCGGGACTGCGCCTCGCCGACCTGCTGTCGGGCCCCGCCGTCCGTACGTGGGGCCGGGACCTGCTGGGGCGGCTCGACGCCGACGCCCGCAATCCGCGCCGGACGCTGCGCACCTGGATCGCCGTCGGCGGCAACGCCGAGCGGGCCGCCCAGGCCCTGGGTGTGCACGCCCAGACCGTGCGCGAGCACGTCCGCAGCGCCGAACCCGTCCTGGAACGCCAACTGCTCGCCGCCGGCACCGACCTGTACGAGGTCGTCCTGGCGCACCTGACCGTGGGCGACCTCGACCTGCCGGTCCTCCCGAGCCCGGCGTGACCTTTGCCTCCGAGGCAACAGATCGGCCACATCCGGGCGGGACGAACCCGGGCCATCCGGACTCGGCTGTGCACGGGTGAGCCCCGACGGGCATGCAGCGGGCACCGACACGGTTCACAAGGCCTCGGGCAGGGACGTAAGTTCGACTCGTCGCGGGGGCTCGACCGGAACGGGGGACCGGTCGCGCTCCCGCGCGCTGTCCTACGGAGTGTCCTCCCATCCCGGGGCGTCAGCCCGGCACGAGAGGTCATCGCCGCCAGGGCGCCGGCCCCGCCCGAGGAGTCATCCCCTCACAGGCCTCAGCCCCGCAGCCGCACCGGGATCTCCTGCCAGCCGAACGCGATGAACGACGGCACCTGCCGCAGGCCGCCGTCGCCGGTGGCCAGGCGCAGGTCCGGGAACCGGTCGAACAGCGCCGGCAGCGCGGTGAGGGCTTCCAGCCGGGCCAGCGGCGCCCCGATGCAGCGGTGGACTCCGATGCCGAACGCCAGATGGTCGTCGGCGCCCCGCGTGGCGTCGAAGCGGTCGGCGTCCGGCCCGTAGTGCTCGGGATCCAGCCCGGCCGCGGCGTACGTCGTGATGATGGCGTCGCCGGCCGGGATCGTGACCTCGCCGACGGCGAGGTCGGTGACGGCGAACCGCAGCGGAAGCGACGCGATCGACGGGTGGGCGCGCAGCGTCTCGTCGACGACGGCGTCCCAGCCGATCTCCCCGGACCGGACGGCCGCCAGCTGCTCGGGCCGGCGGAGCAGGGCGACCACCGCGTTGCCGATGAGGTTCACGGTGGTCTCGAACCCGGCGCCGATCACCAGCAGCAGCGTGTACAGCAGCTCCTCGTCGCTCAGCCGGTCGCCGTCCTCGTCCCGGACCCGGATCAGCTCGGACGTCATGTCGTCCCCGGGGTGCGCGGACCGGTGGACTATCAGGGCCGGCAGCACCGTCCCGATCTGCCGCTGCACGGACGCCGCGTGCTCCGGGCTCGGGTCGGAGGTGTCCATGATGGCCGCGATGAGCCGACCGGTGTCCTCCCGCAACTCGTCCGGCACACCCATGAGTTCGCAGATCATCCGCATCGGCAGCGGATGGGCGAGCCCCTCCTTGACGTCCACGACCTCACCGTCGGCGGCCGCCAGGGCCGCCAGCAGCTCCGCCGTGATCGACTCCACCCGGGGCCGCATCGCCTCGGTCCGCCGGTGCGTGAAGCTGGGTGCGACCAGCTTGCGCAGCCGCGTGTGGTCCGGGCCGTACGTGGAGAGCATGTTGACCACGCCGACCCAGCCCAGGATCCACGCCCAGGACGGGTTCTCGCCGACCTCGGGCCACAGCCGCCAGTGCAGCCGCGGGTCCTTGCTGACCCGCGGGTCGAGGATGAGCTCCTTGAGCGTGTCGTAGCGCGTCGGTGCCCATGCGGGGATGCCGCCGGGCAGTTCCACGGGCACGATCGGGCCGAGTGCGCGCAGCCGGGCGCTCTCGGCGGGGATGTCGGCGCCCAGTGGGTCCAGGGCGATGCGGTCGGTCACGGTCACGGTCGTCCTCCAGGCTGGTCGGGGGAGCGGGGGCTGAAACGCACGGGCAGCGCCGTCAGCGAGCGGTGGAACGGACCGGGCCGCCACGTCAGGTGCTCGCGGGGCAGCACGGGTTCGAGGTCGGGCAGCCACTGGGTGAGCCGTTCGATCGCCTCGGTGGCGATGAGCAGGGTGTGCTGCTTGACCGGGCAGGCGTGCGGGCCCGCCGACCAGGACAGGTGCGAGGCGTCCGACGGGTGGCGGTCCGCGCCGCGCTCCTGCTCGGCGGCCTGGGCCAGCGCGCCGTAGGAGATCACCACCGGCACCGCGGCCCTGATCCACACGCCGTGCAGGGTGACCGGCGTACGGGCGTAGTGGATGCCGTAGTTGGCGAGCGGCGTCTCGTGGTGGAGGACCTCCAGCACCGCGTCCGTCACCGGCCGGGCGCCGCTGGTCAGCGTCGAGTAGTAGGCCGGGTTGCCGAGGATCCTGGACAGCGCGTTGGACACCAGGTTGGCCGTCGGCTCGTGCCCCGCCCCGAGGGTCAGGAACACCTGCCAGGTGACCTCCTCGGGGGTCAGCCCCGCCGGGTGGTCCAGCAGCCAGCTCGGCAGGTCGTCGCCCCGCTGCTCGGCCTTGGCCGCGATCAGCTCCAGCACGTACCCGCCGAACTCGGCCTCGCCCTCGGCCGCCTGGGCACCGCCCTCGATCAGCTTGCCCAGCGCGGCGTCCAGCCGTTCGCTCGCGCTGTCCGGCAGGCCGAAGAGGCTGTTGAACACCAGCGCCATCAGCGGCCGCGTGAACTCGCCCACCAGGTCGGCCTCGCCCCGCGGTCCGAACCGGCCCACCAGCACGTGCACCGCCCGGTGCACCCGGGCCCGCAGGTCGTGCGGCTCCACCAGGTCGAAGGCGTCGATCAGCGAGGTGCGGTAGCGCAGGTGGGCCCCGCCGTCCGCGAACAGGGTGTTGGGACGCCAGCGCATCATGCCGAGCACCGGCGAGTCGTCGGGGACGGTCGCCTCCCACGGCCGGGGGTCGTGCGAGAACGTCTCGGTGTCGTGCAGCAGGTCCAGCGCCGCCC